>NZ_CP067113.1:996934-1329245 GCF_016615955.1 Luteimonas sp. MC1750 | reverse complement strand
GGCCGGACTGCCCACGCCAAGGTGCGTCCCGATGAGCCTGGTCGAATACCGCCGCAAGCGCAGCTTCGACAAGACCCGCGAACCCGAGCCCGGCAAGCCCCTGCCACGCGGCAAGCGCGCCATCTTCGTCGTCCAGCTGCACCACGCCAGCCGCCGCCACTACGACTTCCGCCTGCAGGTCGGCGACGCGCTGAAAAGCTGGGCGGTGCCCAAGGGTCCGAGCTACGACCCCTCGGTGAAGCGCATGGCGGTGGAGGTGGAAGACCACCCGATCGACTACGCCGGCTTCGAGGGCGAGATCCCGAAGGGCGAATACGGTGGCGGCCACGTCGCGCGCTTCGACCACGGCGTCTGGTCAACCGAAGGCGATCCCGAAGCGCAGCTGGCCAAGGGCCACCTCCGGTTCGAACTGTTCGGCGACAAGCTCAAGGGCGGCTGGCACCTGGTGCGCTCGGGCAAGCCGGCGAAGCAGCCGCAGTGGCTGCTGTTCAAGGACAAGGACGCCTGGGCCGGCGAGCTGGAAGCCGACGACCTGCTGGCCGATGTCACCGCCCCGCCCGCGGCCGACCTGAAGCGCGCCGGTGCCGGCAAGGCGGTCAAGAAGAAGCTGGCCACCGTCCCCGCGCGCAAGGGCCGGCGCAAGGACTGGTCGAAGCAGGCGCTGGCGCTGACCGGCGCGAAGAAGGGCAAGACGCCCGAAGGCCCGTTCGAACCGCAGCTGGCCAAGCTGCACGAGACGCCGCCCGAAGGCGAGCAGTGGCTGCACGAGATCAAGTGGGACGGCTACCGCATCCTTGCCACCATCGCCAAGGGCGAGGTGCGCCTGTGGTCGCGCAATGCGCTGGAGTGGACCGACAAGCTGCCGGAGATCCGCGCCGCGATCGAATCGCTGCGGCTGGAGTCCGGCGCGCTCGACGGCGAGCTGATCGCCGGCGGCGGCACCAAGGACGACTTCAACCTGCTGCAGTCCACGCTCTCGGGCGAGCGCCAGGGCAGCCTGGCCTACGCGCTGTTCGACCTGCTGCACCTGGACGGCGTGGACGTGTCCAATGCGCCCCTGGTCCAGCGGAAGGCCCTGCTGCAGGCGCTGCTGGAAGGCGCGGTCGGGCATCTTGCCTACAGCTCGCACACCGTCGGCGACGGCACCGCGGCCTATGAGCTCGCAGGCCAGAACGACTTCGAAGGCATCATCTCCAAGCGCGCCGACCGTCCCTACCACCCCGGCCGCAGCGACGAATGGCGCAAGACCAAGCAGCTGGCCAGCGACGAATTCGCCGTCGTCGGCTACACCGCGCCCAAGGGCAGCCGCACGGGCTTCGGCTCCCTGCTGCTGGCCAAGCCTGATGCGGAACACGGCTGGCTGTACGTCGGCCGCGTCGGCAGCGGCTTCAATGACCGGCTGATGGCGGAGGTCACGAAGAAGCTGCCCAAGCGCGGCGAAAAGCAGCCCACTGCCCACGTCGGCACCACCGACACCGACCTGCGCACCGCCACCTGGTTCGCGCCGAAATTCGTCGTCGAAGTCTTCTACCGCGGCATCGGCCGCCAGAAGCTCCTCCGCCAACCCTCCCTGAAAGCCATCCGCCCCGACAAGAAGGTCACCGACCTCCACGATTCCGACCGCAGTCCGCCCGCCCCCGCCAAACCCCCCGCCCGCCGCGCAACCGCCGGATCCACGCCCGCCCGATCCACCCCCGCCGGATCCACCGCCGCCGGATCCACCCCCGCCGGATCCACCCCTGTAGGAGCGGCTAAAGCCGCGAAAAAACCCACCAGAAAAACCGCAAACCCCACCACTCCCACCACCACCAAAAAACCTGCCAAAAAACCAGAATCCCCTCCCCGCCAACCCCCAACCCTCTCCAGTCCCACCAAACTCCTCTACCCCGACATCCGCGCCACCAAACAGGACGTCTGGAACTACTACACCGCCGTCATGGACCACCTGCTGCCCGAGGTCCAGGGCCGCCCCGTCTCCATCATCCGCTGCCCCTCCGGCTCGGAGAAAACCTGCTTCTTCCAGAAGCACCTCACCGCCGGCCTCGAGCTCGTCTCCACCCAGCGCCTGAAGGAAGAAAGCGGCGGCAACGCCGACTACCTCGTGATCGAAGACGCCCCGGGCCTGCTCGAACTCGTGCAGTTCAACGCGCTCGAGTTCCACCCATGGGGCGCGCACGCCGCCACCCCCAACACCGCCGACCGCGTCATCTTCGACCTCGACCCCGGCCCCGGCGTCAGCTTCGCCGAGATCAAGGCGGCCGCCACCCAGATCCGCCGCCTGCTCGAACAGGCCGAACTCGAATCCTTCCTGCGCGTCTCCGGCGGCAAGGGCCTGCACGTCGTCGTGCCGCTCAACCCCGGCTGCGACTGGGACCTGACCAAGCGCTTTGCCCAGGGCTTCGCCCAGGCGCTGGCGCAGAGCGAACCCGACCGCTACGTCGCCACTGCCACCAAGGCCAAGCGCAACAAGCGCATCTTCATCGACTACCTGCGCAACGGCCGCGGCGCCACCGCCGTCGCCTCGTACTCGCTGCGCGCCCGCCCGCGCGCGCCGGTCGCCATGCCGATCGCCTGGAGCGCACTGGCCAAGCTCGACCGCCCCGACCCCTTCACCATCCAGGACGTCCCCGCGATGCTGAAGCGCCGCCGCAAGGACCCCTGGGCCGACATCGCCAGGATCAAACAAAACCTAGCCCGCTGGTCCACACAGCCCGACTGACCCCGGGTGCCCTCGCCCCTGTAGGAGCGGCTACAGCCGCGATCCCACCCCCCCACTCGCTATCATGTCTCCCCACCCCCGGAGACCTCCACCGCCATGGCCAAAGCCAACCCCCTCCAGGAACAACTCCTGAAAGCCGGCCTGGTCAAGAAGTCCAAGGTCTCCGAAGTCGCCCGCCAGCAGACCAAGGCCCGCCACGGCAAGGCCGAAGCCCCGGCCGCCGACATCCAGCGCGATGCCGAGCGAGCGCGGCTGGAGAAGGTCGAGCGTGACCGCGCACTCGAAGCCGAGCGCAAGGCCCTCGCCCGCCAGTCCGAGCTCAAGGCCCAGGCGCGGCAGATCATCCAGGACAAGAAGGTGCCGCGCACGGGCGACAGCGAGTACCGCTTCACCGCCGATGGCGCGATCCGCACGCTGCTGGTGGATGACGATCTGCGGAAGAAGCTGTCGTCAGGTGCGCTGGTGATTGCGCGGCTGGGGGATCGGTATGAGTTGTTGCCGCGTGCGGCGGGCGACAAGGTGCGCGAGCGCGACGCGGGCATGATCGTGCTGGACCATGGGCAGCTGGGGGATGCGACCGACGCGACGACCAGTGAGGACGATGCGTACTACGCGCAGTTCCAGGTGCCTGACGATCTGGTCTGGTAACGATGCCGCACGCACAGGACATCCGGCACGCCCCGCGCCGTTCGCGCTCCCTCCCCGGTGCATTGGGCGCGGTCGCCCTGGCGGCTATCGCCTGGTCGTTCCCCGGCACGTCGGGAACGCTCTACAAATGCGAGGGTGCCGAAGGCATCCCAAGCTATGTCAGCCAAAAGATGCCCGGCGCCAAGTGCACCGAGATTCACTACGCGAACGCGCCACGTGGCAACGCGTCCACACCGGCCGCGGCGTCCGTCGCGTCGAGCTCGACACCGTCCGGTGTGCCAGGACCGACAGCCCTGCCCCCGCTCACCACGCAGCGCGTCGGGGTCATCGACTTCGGCGATCCGAACGCCGCCTCTGCCCTGTCGCCCCTCCACGTACAGGGCCAGCGCTTCCATTACGTCCAGCTCGGCGACTCGCACACGGCAGGCGATTTCATGACCGGGCGCCTCCGGGCGCGCCTGCAGGCTCGGATCGGCGACGGCGGGGCCGGCTGGGCGTCGCCCGTGCGCGTGTCGGGACAGCGCCTCGACAGCGTCGGCTTCGAGCAAAGCGGCTGGGACCTTCAAAGCAGCAGGAGGGGCGAGCCGGCCGACTATCCGGCCGGCGGCCTGATCGCACGCCCTTCAGGACCGCGGGCGGAACTGCAACTCTCCGTCGCCACCACCGGCACGCCACACAGAGTCACGCTACTTGTCCAGCAGCAGCCGATGGACGCGCCCCTGGTCGTCACCGATGCATCCGGCAAGCGCATCATCGTCGCGAGCCCCGTGGCCGACGGCAGCTGGCAAGCCGCCGAGTTCGTCGCGCGCCTTCCGTTGCGCATGGTCGCGGAAGCGGGCCCGGGCACCTCCATCGGAGGCTGGTGGTTGAGCGGCCAGGCCCCCGGGGCGCTCGTCTCTGCCATCGGCATCAACGGCTCCCGGCTCGCGCAACGCAGCCGTTGGCGCAGCGGTTGGCTGCAGGATCTGGCACCGGCACGCCCTGACGTCATCGCGCTCGCCTATGGCACCAACGAGGCCTTCGACGACACGCTGGATCCCGAGGAGACCCGGCGCGACGTCGCATCCGCGGTCGCGCAGATCCGTGAACGCTTTCCTGCCGCTGCGGTGCTGATCATCGGCGCGCCCGAGTCACTCATCGCCACCTCGGGCACATGTGGCGTGCGTGCGCCAAGCCTGGACGCCGTGCAGCGGATCCAGCGCGAAGTCGCCGCCGCGGCCCGCACGCTGTACTGGGATGCACAGGCCGCAATGGGTGGCCGCTGTTCGATGAAGCGTTGGGCCGGCGAAGCGCTTGCCCGCAAGGACGGCGTGCACTTCACCAGCGACGGCTATGCGCGCCTGGGCGACGCGCTGTACCAGGGGCTGGTCGAACCGGGCGCTCCGGGCGACGCGGACTGACGCCGGCTTCCACCGGCCCGGGGGGTTAGCTGTCGGAGCCCGCAAGCTGCAGGGGCAGCGAATGCTGCTGCAGATAGGCCAGGTGCTTCCTGCGCGTTCCGCGGTCGTAGATGCCATCGGCCCGCAGCCCGAGGATCGTCTGCAGGTCACGCACCGCCTCGCCGCGCTGCCCGGCGCTGAAGGGCTGTGCCAGCACGCTCTCCGCGGTGTAGGTCAGGACCAGTCCTCCAGCCCCGCGGGCACGCGGTGGCGGATGTGCCACGACGCAGCGCCAGCGCTCGAAGCCCACTGCCGGATTCATGACGCCATCCGGCTGTATCCATCCCTGGGTGGCGATGCGGTTGGCGACCTCGATCTGATGGCCCGGCGCGGCCTCGGCCGCCGTCGCTGCAAATGCACTCCCACCCCACGCACGCCACATTTCCAGCGGGATATCCAAGCCACCCGCTCCTTCGCCGCCTTGCCAGTCGGAGTCCGTTTCGCAGCGCGCCAGCTTGTGCCAGTAGCTTTCCGGAGGCGCGGGGCGCGCCGCCAGCACGAGCGGCACGGTCCTTCCTGCAAGGCTCGGCGGATCCAGCGCCCGATCCGCGGCGTCGGACGGATCCGCAGCCGGGTCACTCGCCTCCAGGCCTCCCAAGCGCATGGCGTTGGCAATAAACGCTCGCTGCCCGCGCGGCGTCAGGTGAATGCCGTCGGAAATGAAGTACTCGGTCCGCGACTTCGAGAGGTCGTTCCAGCGCATCAGCACCACGTTGGGAAACTCTGGCGCGATCCGCTCCATGAGCGCGTTGTTCGGCCGCATCCAGCGCCGCGGCACCTGGGAGTTCACCAGGATGATGCGCCTGGCATCGGCCAGCGTAGACAGGATCTGCCGCAGCTGGTCCTCGTAGACATAGCCGTTCGTTCCTAGGTGAATCAGGGCAACGTCGCGCAGTGCCTCGGCTGCCTTGAGCCGTCGCAGCGTCGCAAGCACGTCCGCGGCCTGCCAGCCCATCGTCGCGTGCACGTCGGCGCCGGCCAGTGCCGACTTCAACACCTGGCTGGAACCCAGCAACACGGAATCCCCGACCGCAGTTAACGATGCGCCGCTGTACATGTCCATCGGCTGGCCCGGCGGCAAGGGCTCCATGGTGAACTCGGCGACCTCCGGCACGTCCAACACGGCATCCACCATGGCACCGGTCGCATTGCCCGCATCGCCCGCGTCCCCGCCAGCCTCCGATTCAACGAAGGCAAAGGCGGCGCGTACGTCATCGGCCACCTCCAGCGTGCGTGGCGCGTGCCAGAGCACCACGCCGGCCAGGACGAAGCAGGCCGCGGTCGCGGTGGTGATCGCTGCCAGGCTGAACTCCGCCCCAAGCCACTGGGTGCTGGCGCGGCGCCGCCGCCACAGCGACTCCAGCGCACCATTGCGGATCGGCATTTCGACGAAGCGATACGACAGCGCGGCCACTCCCAGCGTCAGGACCAGCCGCAGCGCGAGTACCCCCTGGTCGTTCCATCCCGGCAGGTCGATGCCGGGACGCGTCAGCATGAAGATCGGCCAATGCCAGAGGTAGATGCCGTAGGAACGATTGCCGAGCCAGCGCATCGGGCCGGCGTCGAGCCATCGCCCCAACGAGAGCGCAGGGTGGGATGCGACGATGATCAGCATCGCCGTACACGCGCTGGCCGCGAGGAAACCCCATGGATACAGCCATCGGCTCTCCTCGCCCATGCGCAGGAACAGGATCAGCAGGCCGGCAAGTGCAAGCACGCCGGCGACCGCAGTCGCCGCGCGTAGAGCCGTATGGCTGTCCGGTCCCACGCGGCCGGGTTGCCAGACCAACCCGAGCACCGCGCCGATCAAGAGCGGGAACCCGTGCGTGTCCGTTCCAAAGTACAGCCGCGACGGATCGCCCCCCAGCGGGTACCCGAGCCTGGCGCCCAGCATTGCCATCCACGCCGCCGAGCCCGCGGCAAGCAGCAGCGTCACCAGCGCGCATTGCCGGCGCGACATCATCCGCAGGCCGATGGGCACCGCCAGTGCCCAGAGCACGTAGAACTGCTCCTCGATCGCCAGGGACCACAGGTGCTGCAGCAGCGGCGCGCGGCCGGTGGCCTCGAAGTAGGAGGCCTGCGTGCGCACCAGTTCCCAGTTGGTCAGGAACAGGACGCTCGCCGGCGCATCGTTGCGCAGGTGCACCAGCGCATCGCGGGCGACCCAAGCTGATGCGAAGGTCGCCGCCGCGATCACCAGCCAGACCGCGGGCAACAGGCGTTTCGCGCGCCGCCAGTAGAACTGCCGCAGATCCAGCTGCCCCGTGCGTTCGAACTCCCCAGAAATCAGCCCCGTGATCAGGAATCCAGAAAGCACGAAGAACACGTCCACGCCCAGGTAGCCGCCGCGGGCCCAGGGCATGTCCAGGTGGAACAGGATGACCGCGCCGACCGCGATGGCACGCAGGCCATCCAGGCCGGCGATCCGCCTGTGGACAGCGCTGGTCGACTCCGCGACCGGTGGCGAGACGCAAGCGCGCGCCATGACTCCGTCAATTGCCGTCACATTCATTCACGCCCGGGCCCCCCGCCCGTTGTTCATCGTCGAGCGGCCACCTGATGGTGGCCCTGGAACACGCGAGGTCCTCGCTTGAGCCCGATGAATCAGGGGCTCTTGCCCTGCGCGCACCACTCTTCCCACTCGCCCATCTGATCCATCGTCACGACGCGGTCTTCCCCGACCTCTGCGCGGTACGAGGCCAGCCATGCATCAGCACAGGTTTCCGCCGATGCGACAGGCGTTGCCGTCGTCCAGTCGGACGCTTCGATGTTGATCGCGCCCACGCCAACGACCTTCGGGACGCCCGCGACCTGCGCGATCTTCACCGGCACCGAAAGCGCCATTTCCACTCCCCGCAGTACCGCGACGTCCGGACTCACCGGGCAGCCTGCAGAGACAAAGGTGTCCGGATAGTCCTGGGCATCGAGAATGGGGTCGGCGCCGTAGTCGTGGAACGTCGCGTAGACGCTGGCAAGGCCCGGGCCAGCAAGCGAGTTCGCCTTGAGCCAGTCATAGGTGTCCGGCGGGGTGGCGGAGTTCTCCTGGTCGCCCAAGTGCCGCAGGTAAAGATTCATGAAGTCCAGCGCGACCTGGGCGTTGGCCGCGCAGGTGTCTTCGGCCGATAGCGATGGCGACACGGCACTGGCCTGCGGGTCCGGCACGGCCACGACCGCAGCCTGCGCGGCAGCACCGGCCACCGCCGAGACTTCGCCGGTGACAGCGTCGGGCCGTCCATCGCCGCCGCACGCGGCGAGCAGGGCGAAGGCTGGTGCGAGTAAGGCGAGACGCGAAATCCGAAAGCGCATGAGGGTCTTCCTTGTTGTCGGGTGTCGCCGGTCCGGAGCAACTAACGTGCCAATTCAGGTTGGCACAGGTCTTGCTCGAAGCATCCGCGCCGCCAGTCTGCCAGCCCGACCGGGCCGGGCCGCTCGCGTGAGCCAACGGGGACAAGGAAAAGGAATGAGTCCGGACAGGGGAGTGGCGCGCGTTCTCGCGTGTTTCATGGGAATGCTCGTGCTCGCAGCGACGCTGCCAGCCAGCGGCAGTACGGGTAAGCAGGATGCGTATTGGGCCGGGTTCGCCTTCACTGGCGATGCCTCTACGCGCGCGGAGGCCGTGCCGCACACCAACGCTGCGCTCGGCGCGAATGGCGTCAACCAGCTCAACGCGCGACTGGTGGAGGCCCTCCAGCAACAGGCGCCGGCCCACATCGCGATCGTCAGCGGAACTGGAGTCGCGCAGCTCGATGGCAGCACCAGCGCCACTGTCCTTGCAGCAGCGATCGATCGCGAGTTGGTCTCGGTCGAGTCCATTGGCGGCCGATACAAGGTTCTGGTTGAACTGGCGATGCAGGCGCTGTTCTTCGATTTCCGCGAACGTCAGGTCATCGCCGCCTACCCGATCACTCTCCAGCACATCGACCTGATCGACCAACGGCCGACGCCGGCGCAACTGGAGGCCATCGTGTACGAGCTCATCCACGGCAGTGGCGCAGCGCATCTGCCGCAGGCACTTGCCCATGCGCTTGCCGACGTTCGCCTGCCTAACGCGGCGACGCGCCGGCTGCAGGTCGGAGCCGTGACGCTAACGGACACTGCGCGGCAGAAACTGCCCACGGCAGCGAGCGAACCTTTGCTGCGGGCGACGCTCGCGCACGAACTCAGCAAGACCATCGCCGGAAACACCGGCATCGGCGTGCTACCACCTGCGAGCGGCGAAGCCATCGGCAAGACGATGGCGGCGCGCTTCTCCGATGGTCGCGTGTTCCAGCTCTCGATTCCCGAGCCCGACTACGTCGTCGAACTCCAGGTCGACGACTGGCGTCGCGGCGTCATCAACGAAACTGCGGCGATGCGCCAGGAACTGTTCGGCGCCTTCTTCAGCATCCGCGTCACCGAGCCGCATTCGGGCACGGTGTACTTCCACCAGCCGCTGCGCAAGGGCGCCACCAAGGTGGTGCCGGCCACGCAGACCGACGTCGACGCGTGGTCGGCGTCGTACGACACGCTGCTCGCCGGCTTCGATTCATTCGCGAAGGCCGCGTCGGCCCAGCCCGGCCACCGCGACTGGCTGGGCGAGCAGAAGCCCGGTGGCCGCCCCCTCCAGCAACAGACCAAAGCACTCCAGGAGTTGATCCAGTCATGCCGCTGATCCGTACATTCGCGATGGCCGTTGCGGCCATCCTGCTATCCATCACCCTCGTCCTGCCGGCACACGCCCAAACCGTCAGTGCCCGTGGCACCGGCTCGGCCAGCTTCGGCATGCGACTGAACCCCGAAACCCGTGCACAGGCACTCGAGAAGGCGAAGACCAATGCGCTCGAGGCGTATGTCGCGGAAACGGGTCCCGCCAAACTCCGCCTGTTCGAAGCGCGTCGCACCGAATTGCTCGCCCAGGTCGATCGCTACGTGCTGTCCAGCGTGATCCTTGCCGAAAACGAGGACCGCAAGGCCAAGACATATACCGTCACCATCCGCGCTGAAATCAACGCCAACCTGCTGCAGGTCAGCCTGGACGGGGGTGCCGCGGTCCTGTCCGCCAGCCCGGCGCAGAAGTCGCCGCTCACCTTCCTGTTCATGGCACGTTCGCAGGACAGCGTACAGAGCTTCCAGGACCGCGAGTATCGCCGCGCGGACGCCACCAGCACCTATTCCGAAGGCACGCAGGAAGGCGAGTCCTTCCGCGGAAACACCATCGGCACCACGGGCAGCATCACGCGCAACGGTTCCGTATCCAGCACCACCGGCGGCAGCACGACGCGGCGCGCCGACGCCATCACCTGGAAAGTGGCCAGCGCGGCCAACGTCAATACGGCGATGAGCGGCGCCTTCAGCGCCGCCGGTTACGACGTCGTGGATGCCGAATACGTGGAAGGCGGCCTTTTCAGCATCGACCGCGTGCGCCAGGAGTTCAGTACCGGAGACGACCTCTCTGCGCAGACCCTGCGCGACGCCGCCCAAGGCGTCAACGCCGCCCGGATCCCCTACTTCGCCTACGGCACGCTTGACGTCGGGATGCCCGGGCAGGATCCGGCGACCGGCAACGTCCGGGTGTACGTGACCGTGACCGGCAAGGTCCTCGACATGACCGGCCGCTTCCCGCGGACCGTCTCGTCGGTGGGGCCGGTGCAGTTCGCGGGCCTGGGCGGGGATGCGAGCGTCGCCCGCACCAACGCGCTGACCGAGGCCGCCGAGCGCGCCGCGCAGCAAATGATCAACGAACTCAACGTCAAGGGCGTGCGCTGATCCAGCGCAGGCCGACACATCACTTCACCACAGGGGAATACCACCATGCGCAAGACCATAATCGCCACCGCCATCCTGCTCGGCACCACGCTGTCCATGCCCGCCCACGCGCAGTTCAACAAGCTGCGTGCACTTGCCGGCGGTTCGTCCGAAGCCGCTGCACCTGCAGCCGCGGCGCCTGACGCCGCCGCACAGGAAGCCTTGGTGCAGCGCTTCGTGGCGTCGCAGTCGCATTCGATGCAGGCCCAGGAGGCCTTTGCCCGTGCCTTCGGACTGGCCGAGGAAGTCCAGCTGCTGGAAGCCGAGCGCCTGGCCCTGTCCAGCGGCTCGGTGAACACCGATGCGCTGCAGAAGTCGATTTCGGTATCGGAGCGCGTGCAGTCGGCGCTGGACGCACGCCAGGCACAGCAGCCCGAGCTGGGCGAAGAAGCCCGCGGTCATTACGCCCAGGGCCTGATGGCGCTTCTGCTGTCGCTGAACGAGGCCCGCCAGCTGTCCGCCGACGCCAGCTCGTTCGCCGCCGGCATGAAGAACCTCAATGCCATGCAGCTCGCGACCCTCGGGCGCAAGCTCGGGGCCGGGATCTGGCTGGCCAAGGAATCGCCCGGCTACGTGCGCAACCTCTATGGCAATGGCAAGTCGGCGGTGACCTTCGCGCGCGCCTCGAAGATCGCCGTGCCGAAGGATGCCGACTCCTTCCTGGACATGATCTGACATGAGGCAGCTCATGACGGGCCCGTCCCACAGCCTGCTCGTCGTTTGCATGACGTTGTTCCTGGCCGCTTGCGGCCAGGACGTGCCAGCGCCCGACGCGTCTGCCCCAACCCCGGTCGCAGACGTCCAGCCCGCCGTGGAGCCGCCAATGCGCGGCGCACCCGACTTCGGTGCTGTCGAACGCCTCTCCCGCGAGGCGGAAGGTGTCGGCAGCACGCCGGAACTGGCTACGCTTGCTGCCCTGCAGTCGGTCGTGGCCCAGGTCAATGGCGTCCAGGTGGCAAGTCGACTCGACTCGCTTCGCGCCGGCCTGGACGTCTCCGTCGATGGCAGACACGCAGGGACGATCGACGCGCAGGCGTTCCAGCAGCACGTGATGAGCGCCTCGCAGGGACTCGTCCTCGGCTACGAGGTGCTTTCCCAAGATGAGATCGACAAGGTCGACGAGGAAACCGTCAGCCGAGTGCGTGCCAGCGACGAGGGCTACAGCTACGCCGCCTCGGCGTCTGCGGACGGCCGCGCCTCGGCCAGTGCCCGTGCAGGGAATGCGCGCGCCGATACCTCGATGCGCTACAGCGAGGACGCCTCACTGGACGTGAAGCGCGGCGCCAGCAGCTACGACTCCGACGTCACCCAACGCCGCATGCGCAGCTACTGGAAGGTGCGGCTGCGTGCCGACATCGCCCAGTTCCGTGCGCCCGAGGAGGGGGGCCGGCCGAAGATCGTGGTCGCCCAACCGCGCGTCATGGCGTCCAGTTACGCGGTCGGCGACAGCCGTGTCGCATCTGAGGAGGTGGCCCGCGCCATCCGCGGCCGTCTATCGGACACGTTGGCCCAGACCAAGCGCTTCATCGTCCTGGACCGCGAATTCGGTGACGAGATGCAGGCCGAGATAGACCACATCAACAGTGGCGACGTGCGCCAGATCGATACTGCCCGCCTCGGACAGCAGCTGGCGACGGACCTGATCCTCATCCCGACCATCGAGCGCTTCGAATACCCCCGCGCCACCCGGCAACTGCGCATGTCCGACCGCCAGGTTACGTCGTACTCCGGCGGCGGACGAATCACGCTACGCCTGCTCAACGCCGCGACCGGCGAAGTCGTGATGTCGGACAGCTTCGACCACGCCCTGGCGTCCACCGGACCGAGCACCCTGCCCCGCGTCGTGGACGGCAAGGGCATGGCGGCCACGATGATGGACGCGCTGTCAGGCCGGATCGGCACGGCAGTGGTGACCGGTATCTTCCCGGTCTCCGTGGTCGCGCTGGACGGAGACCAGGTGGTGCTGAGCCAGGGCGGCGACATGCTGCAGACCGGCCAGCGCTACGAGGCCGTGGCGCTGGGCGACGAGCTGCGCGACCCGCAGACCGGCCGCTCGCTGGGCCGCATGGAGCGCAGCTGCTGCGTGATCCGCATTGACCGTGTGTCGAGTCAGACCTCGTACGGCACGATCGAAGGCGAAGTGCCGGCCATGGGCCGCTTCAAGCCCGGCGCGATCGAGCTGCGGCAGGCCATCGCGGGGGTGCCGGCCTCGGCCGCCGCGAACGCGGACCGGGCATCGGGCAGCGGTGGCGGTGCCAAGGAGGCCGGCGCTTCGACTCCTGCACGACTGCGTGCAGCGGCGGCGGCGCCTGCTGCACCCGCGCCGGCGGAGGACCCGGACTGGTGAGGCGTCTGCATCCATAAAGGAACTGCAAACGCGGCTGTAGCGGCTCCTACAGAAAGCAAGAGGCCGGGCGAGAGCCCGGCCTCTAGCGTCAGTAGTCGGGCTCGCGCAACCCGAAAATTTCCGTGACTGAGGTGTCGTCGCCATCACCGGAGATGTTCAACAGGGACTCGATGACCCAGGCCCGTGGCTTGGCGGCGACTTGCCGAACGTTCACCGGCTTGTTCGCGTTTTCGTACTGGCCCAATCCGGTGGCATCGATCACGACGAGGCTGTCGCTGTCGTAGTTGATGGGCACCGAGCAGTCGAGGTCGCGCGGCATCCAGTGACCGTGGAGCGAATCCGGGTAGGTCGCAACGGCATCGGCGGCAGTGGCGCCGACGTTGGCGCATGCAGCCAGGAGACATGTGGCGGCAAGCACATGGTGCAGGCGGCAAACCCCGGAAGTCCGGGCCGTTCCATTCGTCATGTCCATCCCTCGTCCTTGAGTGGAAAAAGCCTGTTGGCGCCTCAACCGCCCGCAGCCTTCCTCGTGCGCTCGATGAAGGCCTCTACGGGCGGACTCGACTCGTCAGCCGCTTGTGCCTCTTCCATCCGGCTGCTCAGGTCGGCCTGGATCTGCTGGAACTCGGAGCGCGCGAATCGCATCAGCAGGTCGCGGATCATCGGCTGATAGGCGATGCCGTGATGGCCCGCAATCGCTTTCAACGCGTCGATCAGCGGGATGGGCAACCGGATCGAGACGAGCTTCATGGCCAGATCGGCGTCGAGCTGCAGCGACTCGTCCTCACGTGCCACCGCAACATGCGCATCGCTGCGCCCGTACTCGCCGATTTCCCACTTGGCGGTGACATCTGCATCACGGGCATGGTTGGTCATGGTCTGAATCCGAATGGCCATGCAGTGTCCTTTGCATTGGCGAACGGGGATCGTATATACAGTTGAGTGTATATACAAGCGCACTTGATGAGGGTTTTCAGTCCGTCGACGATGCCCGCAAGGTGTGGGCTGGGCGATCGCGGCTGTAGCCGCTCCTACAGAAGCAGACAGGCCGGGAAATCCCGGCCTGTCGATCACGCACCTGATCCGCAAGGATCAGAAATCAAACCGCACCTGCACCTGCGCCAGGTCCACGTCCACGTCGTCCATCTCGAAGCGGCTGTACTCGCCGCGCAGCGCGAAGGTATCGGTGAAGCGGTACTGCAGGCCCAGGCCGTAGGTCGGGTCGGTGCCGTCGTCGGAGGCGCGGCCGATGCCGGCGGCGCGGGCGTCGGCGTCCCAGCTGTGCACGCCGGCCTTGGCGTAGCCGCTGAACCTGTCGGTGAAGGGCAGCGTGCCGACGGCGACCAGGGAGACGGTGTCGGCGTCCAGCGAGGCGACGTTGCCGTACTCGATCTTGCCGAAGTCGGTGTAGCCCAGCTCGAAGCCCCAGTTCGGGTGCAGCTGGTAGCCGCCGTAGACCTGGAAGCCTGTCTCCTTCTCGTCCAGCAGGCCTTCGTCGACGATCGACTGGCCGACGCCCGCACCGGCGTAGAAGCCGACGGGCTCGGCGGCCTGGGCGCCGAAGGACAGCGCGCCAAGCGCGGCGGCGAGGACGGTACCGGCAAGGAGGTTGGTGGTGTTCATGGGTGGAGCTCCTGTGTTGTGAGTCACACCCAGAACATGGAGGCTTCACGCGCGGAACGAAGTCATGAAATCGTCACGAATCGTTCCATCAGCCGACTCCCACGCGGCGCGCCCCCCTGCACCAACAGCCTTTTTGGATCATCCCGCGTCAGCCTGCGTCCCGCGGCCCCGTCGTCCGCAGGCCGCCCAGCATCGCCCGGAAGCTAGGCACGATGCCCTCCAGCGCTTCGCGATGCGGCAGGTGCAGCGTCACCCGGTAGCGGCCGCCGTCGATGCGTGCGACCAGCATCACCAGGCTCACGCCGTCGCCCCTTGCGCGCAGCGCCAGCTCCACATCGGTGCCCGGCTGCGCCGCGACATACGCGTGGCCGCCCGCGTCTTCCGCGGTGCCGACGCTGGACAGCGCCAGCTGCATGTCCCCACGCAGGGTTGCCAGGTCCGTCGCCTCGTCGATCCGCTCGATGCGCATGAAGAAGCCATCGTCCACGCGTGCGTAGACGAGGTCGCAGCAGGGCTCCTCCGGCGTCATCTCCAGCTGCGGCAGCACGTAGATGGCGTATCCCTGCGGGCTCTGGAACAGCCGCGCCTCGCGCGCCTCGCGCTGGCCTTCCACGCTGACCTCAAGCGTGCGCGTTGGCGGAAGGGCGTCGATCGGGGTGAACGCGATTCCATCACCGTCGTCGGGCGTGGGCTGCCGAGCGGGCACCGTGGCGACGGACTCGCGCGGCGGCTCACTCGCGGGCGTGTCAGCGGGTTTCCGTGCGTCCGCGCCAGATCCCGGCGGCTCCGTGGCCTCCTGCGCACCGCAGGCCGCCAAAACCAGCAACGCCGCAACCGCGGCCATCGATTTCAAAGGATTCATCGCACCCTCGCATCGATGCAAAGGGCAGACCGTAGCGGCGCGTGCATGTCCACCGCGTGGATGCGCCTGCGGGCTAGCGTCCCCGGTAGGGTTCGCAGCCGACGCCGTCGTTGTCGCGGTCCAGGTGCGGGCCATAGCCCGGGTCGCCGCGCCTGACCGGTGCCGCGCCGGCGGCCCTCGCTTCGCTGCAGTTGGCGAACGCACCGCCGACGCCAGCCGCGCGCCCTGCCCGCCCGGGCGATCCATCCTGGAACTGCAAGCCCTGTCGCGGCACCGCAGACGCCGGCGCGGGCCCGCCGCCGCGATGACAGTGGTAGTCGCCCGTGCTGCGGTTGGTATGGCAGCCGTGCTTGTCGAGGCCGCCGCTGTGCGCGGCCGCCGGCCCGGCGCCCAGCAGGGCGAACGCCGCCAGCAGGCCAGCGTGCATGGTTGTTCTCATTGCGCTTCCCCTCGCCGTCGCGGCTCCCGCGGAGCCACGGCTACGGTGGCGAGCAGGTTCCATGCCACGGCGCCCTTCGCGACGAGACCTAAGCCGCCTCGCGGTGCTCGTAGTACGGCCGATCCCGGTCATCCAGCACCGCGTACATCGCGGCGAGGTTGCCGGCATCCGGCGTCAGCCATGCCTCCAGGTGCTCCGCCTTGATCGGCACGATGCAGCGGTCGTGCCCGGCCGCGGCCACTTCGGCGGGCGGCGCGTCGGTGATGGCGGCGAAGGAGTACAACTCCGAGCCGTCGGCCTCCAGGGTCCGCGTCCACAGGCAGGCCGCGATCATGTCGCGGCCGTCGCTGGGCCGGAACTCGAGCACCTGGTCCTGGCCGCCGCGGCCGACGTGCTCGTAGAAGGCGCTGGCCACCATCACCCCGTGGCCGTGGCCGAAGACCTTGCCCCAGGCGTGCTCCAGCTTGTCGCGGCGGGCGTTGTAGGTGCCGGGGTAGCGGCGCTCGATGGCCTCGGTCCAGTCGGGCAGCCGGCACTGGTAGCGCATGAGGCGCGCCACGTAACGCCCGCGCTCGCGGATGACGACCGGGCACCAGTAGCCCGGATAGATGCGCCCGAGCCCCGCATCGGCGGGCGGCGTGCGGAGTTCATCCAGGCGGCGCATCGCGGCCTCGACCTTGCCGGTGCCGATGCGGATGTCTTCGCGCGCCTTCTTCGTCTCGCGCGCCTGCAGCGAGCGCTCGGCGTCGGCGACGCGCTTGCGCTGGGCGAAGACCAGTTGGGTCAGCTGGTCGATCTCGGCCTGGTCGGCGGCGGCGATGGCGGCCCCGATGCTGGCGGGTGCCAAGGCCACGGCTTCGCGCTCCACGGCGCGGGGCATCCTGGGGCGCTTGCCAGCATCCTTGCCCTTGCGAGTCCAGAATTCCTCGACGTACCAGTCGGGGTCGATCCTCACACCGAGGGTGCGTTCGAGCTTGCGGATTTCGGCGTAGACGAGGGCGGAGTAGCACATCGGGCGAGCTCCTGACTGAGTGGTTTTACCTCGGATCCACGATGTTGCCCGGATGCACCTCAACGCAGGCAGAGCGCGAATCTTCCGGCCTTGAACCCATGCTGCACACCCTGGCAAGCGACGCGGACGCCTGGCAGGACCCGCCGTGCCGCCTCGAGGGCGGCAGCAAACCCCCTCACCCCATCAACAACCCACTGATCTCCTCCACCTTCTCCCGCAGCAATCCCGCATCCCCCCGCGTCTCGATGTTCAACCGGATCAGCGGCTCCGTATTCGAGCTGCGCAGATTGAAGCGCCAATCCCCGAAATCCGCCGACAACCCGTCCGTGTAATCCAGCTCCGGCCGTAGCGCACTGAAATGAGCCACCACCGCCGCGATCGACGCCTGCGCATCCGCCACCGTGAAGTTGATCTCGCCGCTGCACGGAAACTTCGCCATCCGGTCTTCCACCAGTTCCGCCAGCGACAGCCCGCTCGTCGACACCAGGGCCGCGATCAGCAGCCACGGGATCATCCCGGAGTCGGCGTAGGCGAACTCGCGGAAATAATGGTGCGCGCTCATCTCGCCGCCGTAGAGCGCGTCTTCGGCGCGCATCTTCTCCTTGATGAAGGCGTGGCCGCTCTTGCACAGCACGGGCGTGCCGCCGGCCTCGCGCACCATCTCCACCGTGTTCCACAGCAGCCGCGGGTCGTGCACCACCTTGCCGCCCGGGCTGCGCGACAGCAGCGCCTTGGCCAGCAGGCCGACCAGGTAATAGCCCTCGATGAAGCGGCCGGTGTGGTCGAAGAAGAAGCAGCGGTCGAAGTCGCCGTCCCAGGCGATGCCGAAGTCGGCGCCATGCGCTTTCACCGCGTCGGCGGTGGCGGCACGCGCGTCGGGCAGCAGCGGGTTGGGGATGCCGTTCGGAAAGTTGCCATCCGGCTCGTGCTGCACGCGCACGAACTCGAACGGCAGGTGCGGCGCCAGCAGGTCGATGACCGTGCCGGCGCCGCCGTTGCCCGGGCTGCTGACGATCTTCAGCGGCTTGAGCGCAACGCCGGCCACGTAGGTCAGCAGGTGCGCGATGTACGCCGACTTGTCGGTCATCGCGCGGCTGCCGCCGGCGCCCTGCCCCGGGGTGAAGTCATCGGACAGCGCGCGGTCGCGGATGGTGAACAGGCCGGTGTCGGCGCTGATCGGCCGCGCGTTCTCACGCACCAGCTTCAGGCCGTTGTAGTCCATGGGATTGTGGCTGGCGGTCACCATCACGCCACCGGCCGCACCCAGGTGATCGGTCTGGAAATAGACCTCCTCGGTGCCACAGAGGCCGATGTCGATAACTTCGCGGCCGGCTTCGCGTAGACCCTGCGCCAAGGACGTCTGCAGCGAAGGGCTGCTCAAGCGGATGTCGTGCCCTATAACGACCGCACCAGGGCCGAGCAACTCCGAGGTGGCGGCGCCGATGCGCATGGCCAAAGCTTCATCGAGCTCGTCGGGAACTCGGCCGCGGATGTCGTAGGCCTTGAATGCTTTCGATGACACGGGTGTGCTCCAGCGGTGCGGGGACCCGAATCATACCGGTGGATGCTGTCGAATCAGCGACCGCTTCGACGGCCCCAGGCTGCCACCAGCGAGCAGCCGATCCACGCGAGCAGAACCCCTGCCAATCCGCCGAGAACATTCAACGCCGCATCCTCAAGCTTTGGCTGCCGCTCATCCGTGAGCCATTGCGACAGCTCCGCGGTCACGCCCAACGCCGCTACCAACACCACGCCACGCCAGTTGCGCACGTCCAGGCGTGCCAGCCAGATCAGGAGGCCCAGCCAGGCGAAGGCGAGAAGGTGCATCCACTCCGGGGGATCCAACGGCGTCGAGCGTGTCAGGCCGTACAGGCGATGCACTCGGCCCATGCCGAACCAGTCGCCCAGCATCGCGGTGGGAAGGAACAACATCGCCGACACTGCCAACGCGGACGCGACCAGCAACACCGCAACCACCGGATGACTTCCACGGGCCAGCAGCATCGCCACGCCCAATGCCAAGACCGTCAACAGGACGTCGGCGCCGTTCATGGCGCAGGCAACAATTCGCGATACACGGCCATGGTGCGGTCGATGACGATCTCCTCGTCAAATTCCGCCAGCGCCTTGGCGCGCGCCGCCTTGCCAAGCCATGCCGCGAGCTCGGGATCATCGTGCAGCCGCGCAATGGCCGCTGCGAGTGCCGCGGCGTCGCGCGCAGGCACCAACAGGCCGTCGACGCCGTCACTCACCACTTCGCGGCAGCCCGGCACGTCGGTGGTCACCAGCGGCAGCGCGCAGGCGGCGGCTTCGATCAATCCCTTCGGCAGGCCTTCGCGGTAGCTGGGCAGCACCACCACATCGGTGGATGCAAACAACCCCGCCATGTCGTCCACATGGCCGAGCCACTGCACCACGCCCTCGTCGACCCATCCGCGCACGGTGGATTCCGGTACCGCCGCGGGATTCCCAGGGTCCGGGTCGCCGGCCAGCAGGAACTCGATCGCCCTGCCCTCGGCGCGCAGCCGGCGCGCGGCGTCCACATACTCCGCCAGGCCCTTGTCCCACAGCAAGCGCGCTGCGAGAAGCACCCGCAACGGGCGCGCGGGATCGCGCTGGCCGTCGCGTGCGACAAAGCGCGAACAATCCACACCCGATCCTGGAATCAGGCGCACATGCTCGCGGTCTACCAATCCAGCCGCTTCAAACAAGGCCACATCGTCCGGGTTCTGCAGCACCAGCCGCGCATTGCCGCCATCCAGCGCGGTACGCAGCAGCCTGCGCACCAACGGGCGCAGCACGCGGGCCTTGGTGTCGTTGCTGGTGAACACGTAGCCCATGCCAGCCACCGCGTTGACCCGCGCCGGCACGCCGGCCAGGCGCGCGGCAAGCGATCCATACACGGCGCACTTGATGGTGAAGCCGTGCACCAAGGCCGGACGCTCCCTCCGGAACAGCGACACCAGCCATGCCAGCAACTTCGCCTCGCGCAGGGGGTTGAGGCTGCGGCGGTCCATCGGCACCGGCTCCCATCGCAGGCCGAGGGCGCGCAGCTTCTCGCCGTATGGGCCTGGGGGGGAGATCAGCAGCAGGTCGTAGCCGTGCGCCTGCAGCGCCAGGGCCAGCGAACGGCGGAAGTTGTAGAGGTACCAGTCGGTGTTGGCGAACAGGACGACCTTGCGCCCGGTCACATCCCGGTAGGACATCAGCCTTCGTCTCCTTGCTGCAGCTCCAGCCAATGGGCGAACTCCGATGGCCGCAACCTGTACCGGGCGATATTGCCTTCATGCAGCTGGTGTAGTTCGTTGATCACCAGGGCCACCACATCGTCCAGCGCTCCGGCCTCCACCCGGCCTTGCAGACTGCGGCGGATGGCGCCGGTATCGCTGCGCTGCATGCCGCCCTGCACCAGTTCCATGATCACCGACCGCAGCAGTTCGCGGTGCGCCAGTCGCAGGGGATCCGGGTCCGGAAGCACGTCGCGCAACACCGTGTAGCGCTGGCACGAGCGCTCATAGGCCCATGCAAAGACATCGCGCAGCAGCTCCATCCGCCCGAGCTCGTAGACGCCCAGCAGCCCCAAGATGTACTCCTCCCGCGGCACGTCCACGAACGACAGCGGCGCCAGGTTGGCCCTGATCAACGGAATATTCGCCGCCAGCCGAGAGACACGCTTGTTGACGTCTTCGAAGGGCTGCAGGTAAGGCAGATGCACCATCGCGAAAAACGCCTGCTCGAATGGATCCCGGATCGCTTCCGCCTTTGCCAGCAGCATGTCGAACAGTTCCTCCACGCGCTGCGGGATCGACAGCGGGTGAAACACCGAGCCGCTGATGCCCACATCCATCCTGCGCAGGCGCCCGCCGGCCGCGGGTTCGGGCAGCAGGTTCTCGGCAAGCAGGGCGTGCAGGTTCTGCACGGTGTAGCGGTCAAACGCGATTTCCCCGGCCTGCTCCACCAGCATCTCGATGGCCGCCTTGTGGTTGAGGATCATCTGCGCTTCCAGGCGATCCTTGCCCTCGGCCACCCTGCCAAACTCGATCAGGTTCTGCGTGTCCAGGCGTGAATACGTATTGCCTTCCAGATGGCTGGATGCCCATGACAGGTCCACCAGCAGCCGGTTCAGGATCTGGCGCACGTAGGTCCCGGCAGGGCCATCAGCCACCGGCGCGCGACCCAGCGCATGCAGCCGGCCGCGCAACGCCGGCGACAGCCACGCAGTGCGATTGGGCTCGTAGCTGACAAGCAGATCCGCGTCGTAACCGACCGGCCGGCGCCGTGCCAATGGCTGCCACACCTGTTCGCGAATCCTCCGGCCCTCGGGCGACAGCGGAATGAACGGCTCATCCGTCCCGGTTCGCGGCGCCACCTCGTCCACCAGGCGGTAGATACGGGCGCGTCCCTCACCGACAGGCAGCAGTTGGCCGTCCGCCACCAGCCGGGCCAGATGGCGCTGCAGCGTTCGCCTCGGCACTTTCGGGTAGAGCCGCTGCAGGGCGGCGAGCCCCAATCCGTCGGGATGCCGCGCCAGTACATGCGGAAGGGTGTCTGCGGGCTGGAGAGGCATCACGACCCTAAATCGCGCCACAATGGCGCCATACTACGCCTCGATTTGGCGCGATTCCAGCATTTTGGCGCGATTGTGGCGCGCATGGCGCCACCCGTCCACAAGATCGAGAAGGGCCTCCCCGATGGTGGCCGTCCTGCCCGCTGGATCGCCATCGTGTCGCGGCACAGAAAGAGTAATCGGCACTTTCCCCTCTAATTCGGAAATGCTAATCATCGAACGATCAACAGCGGATCCGCGCTACCAACACCTTTCACCGCGCGAGTTCCTCATACAAGGCAAGCAGACCCGGCAAGACTCCATTTTCGGACATTTGATCGATCACACGAACCACCTCGACTCGCAGTCCGTCTGCAGCGATCAAACGCAAGGTTCGCTCGATTCTGCCTTCATGGTCGTAGTGAAGCGGCCGGCCTTTGGCGAGCGCCTGCATGAGCTTGAGCGCAGTCTTTGGCTCAGTCTCCGCAACTTGAGCAGCAGACTCCATGAATTCGTACAGGCCATGATGCTCTGTGACGAAAGGCGTCGCAGTAAGCAGCCAGCCGAGGTCTTCAGCATTTGGCGGCAGCCTGAACGCGAGATACTGAGCCACCTCGGCAAGCAATGACTTGCGCTCCGCAGGTGCGTCGTTGGCGAACGCTGCGCATCTTGCGCCAAACGCCAGCGCTCTCACTCGTTGATCTTCGGAAAGCCTCTGATCAGTCCATCGGCCAACAGCACGCGCCATCTCACGAACATCATCGAAATGCGCTTCGTCAAACAAGCGGCCAATCAAGCCTCCATCAATGGGTTCCTGCCCCCAAATGTAGGCGAGAGCAACTCGTTCGATCATCCTGTCTCGCGCCGCCCCGTCGATTTCATTCGACAGCAGGACCCGAGCGGGAACATCCGCGGCCATAAGCGTCGTGTAGATGGCGGCAGAGGAACTTGCGTACCCAAGGCCGATGACAGCGGCCCGGAACCTGCTGCCACCCTCCGGGAACATCGATGAAATGTTTCGCGTCACCCAATCAGCGTCAACGTAAAGCAACTGCTGGATGCGACTAGCCATCAGAGCGTAGACCTCAAGATGTCCCGTGCCGACATGCTGGAGCTCGGCCTCAAGCAAGGGACGGAACTCTTCCCATCGTTCGGCATGACCATCCTGGCACCTGTCTGCATCGCGGCACACGCGAAGCAGTACCGCGAAGAGTGCCTCAAGCGCCTTCCCTCGCGGGCTGTTGATCGCCGCCGTCAGCGCGTCATCAGCGTCATTGAGCCCCTCTGTCTGCTCAAGCGCCGACCGGACAACGTCGACGCACTGCGCTTCACGCGTTTCGTCAAATCGCAGATCGTCCTTGCTGCACAGCCAGGTAACGAACTCTACTACGATGGGAGGGATCCAATCCCGATCAGGCTCAAAGTCATCGTTCTCGTCGACAACCTCACTCCAGAAGGCGGGATCCGACAGCAGAGTGCCATAAGCCGCAAGCAAGGTATCCGCGAGAGCATCCGCGTCAATGTGCCGCTCGGATCCTTCGGCACGCTTGACCGCCTCTCCAAGCCCCGCCAACAACGCGTACTGCAACCGCCGAGACATTGGCTGTGCCCAGTCCAGGTACCGGAGAAAGTCACCTGGCGACCTGGTGGCCGCGTTGGCGACTGAGTCCAATAATGCCTTTCTGGGTGACGCCAGCGGGTGGAACGGTGGCTCGTACTCGTCGACAAGCTGAACCAGTCGTCCTTCCGAGGCTGCCGCGATGATCTCGGCATCCTCAACCGGGCTCGGGCCGGCACCAATCGACATCTGGTGATAGGAGAGGAAGTCAGGGTAGTCCCGAATCTCATGGTCCATCCCATCCGACACACGCGCGAAGGCAACATCAGCCTCGTTATTGCCTCTACCTTGGATGGCATGGAGCCAGTTCCGCTGACGATAGCGCGCCTGCTCCAGATCCGCGCCCTGCTCGCCCACAGTCAAGGCTGCAATGGCGTCAAGTACCTTCCGTCGCTCAGGATCGTCCATGTCTGCGAAGTGCTGTTTCAGCAGCAAATAGAGCTCGTGCAGGTGGCCGGGGCGGAATGTGTCCTGATTCATCTGGCCAAAGAAGACACCGGAAAGGAGCGCCCAGTTCAACCTGCATGTATGAATACCGATCCGGCGAACGATCTGATGGGGAGATGCGAGGGCTCGTGCCACATAGCCTGACGCCGCGCCTGGCTCCGCTGCCAGCCATGCCTGCAGTGAGTCGCGGGCCGCGACGACGAGTGCATTTCGAACATGGTCCCAGTCGTGGTTCTGCTCATGCTCCTCGACCGCAGGCCTCCTCATCCAGCTCCGCTCCGCCTTGTCGCCGACACCGAACGCTTCTTCTGTTCGAGTCATCAAACAAGATACGCCGGGCTCTTTGACGATACGGCCGATTTCGGAGGCGTGATGCTTGAGGAGTTGCTCAAGCCAGTAGGGGTCTGCGACCGACTTCGCTTTGCCACTCAGGTCGCTCCCTTCAACATCTGGTCTTAGTGAAGTGACGATCTCCAACAATCTGACAAGCTTGGTCCTGGACTGTTCCGCAGGCTGGCGAAGATGTGAGGTGAAGAGCCCGTCATCGAGTTCCTTCACGACCATTCCATTGTTCCAGTCGCCCCCAAGCCAGTCGGCAACAAACTCGATATCAGCAAGCGTGACGCACTGCGGCGGGACCAGTCCAAAGATCTCGGCCGAGGCAGCACTTGTGTAGTAGTTGTCGATGCGATCGCCATTCCCATCTCGATAGGCGGAAATTGCACGGACGATGCCGACAAGCTGAGTACCCAACGACACATCGCTTCTCGCCGAGGCGACCTTCCCCACGCGGGTGAGATAGTCCATCGCCGGCCAGGAAGGGAGAAACAAGCCACCGCCCGCCGCATCTGCTGGCCGTGGTGACGGGTTCTTCTCGGGAGAGAACATGCCTGCGTGAACAAGCTCGTCCAGAAAGTCCTCTGGCCGCTCATAGGTCGCAAGCAGGTTGAATCCTTGCGCAGCATTCTGGTCATTCACCGCCATCAGCGCGACCAATCCCTTCTGGTTCTTGGTCAGCTCAGCCATGGAGGAGCCTCTGCATGTCGGCGCGCATGGCCAATGCCGGTTCTTGGGCCGTAGGTACTTCGGAAGCAATCTGATCCACCACTTCCGTGAGTTGTGCCCAATCGGCGTCATCCAATGAGAACGGGATCAAAGCGATTCCCCAATCGCTGTAATACTTGCTCAGCGCCTTGCAGAGCTCGGCTTCGACAGAGTAGAAGCCCTGAAGGATGAAGTGCTTCATCTCCTTCGGCTGATCGCCTCGAGTCCGGGACTTGAGTATCACGTACTCGAGAATCTCCAACTCCTCCAGCCCGTAGCCGATGAACAGAACATTGCGCAATTCGAAGAGAAGCGTAAGGAAGCTGAGAACCGGATTCTCGCCTCGACCGCCCACCCGATCACGGTCGGACGCGTACAGCCGGATGTAATCGCTCGTGGTCAAGACCATGTTTCTGGTGTCTGTCACTGACCCGTGCAAATGCACCACACAGTTCGACTGACGAAACCTGGCGAAGTCCATATGCTCCGGCAGGTAGAGTCGCTCACGGGGTGGGATCGATATTCCGCCGTTCGCCGCCCCGGCGCTTGGCCCTCCCATTTGCGGCAGCGTAACGTCGAGCCATTCGTCGTAATTCGTCGTGACGAACTGACGAGCGATCGAACTCAGCCCAGTGTAGATCCGACGACCCTCCGGGTTCTCACTCCAACCCGGTGGTTGCAGGATCGACTTGTACGGTATCGAGATACCACTTTCACGGGCGGTGATCTCCGCCAGCGAGAGCTTGAGGCGAGGAGTCTGATTCGCCAACTGCTTCCGCTGGAGCGGGCTCATCACTTTCCCCTCGACCAGAGCGTCTATGGCCCTGTCTGCAAGGTCGGCCCAGGATGCCACGCCGGCCCGCCTCGACACCCCGGCTCCGACGAACGGAACCAGATTGCCAAGCGCAGCGACTTCGAGAAGACTTTCTGGAATATCGGGAACGGGCTTGATGCGCACGCGCTGTATCCACCTGAAGGCCCTGAAGCTTTGGCCCCATGCTTTCTCCGCAAGATTCTCTGGATTTTACAGTGCCGACCGCCTCCAACCCACCACGACCACAAGCGCCCACGCGACCCCCATCCCCGCCAACCCAGCGGCCAGGTCAAGCAGGACTTCGTCGATGCTGGCAGTCCGCCCCGGGATCCAGATCTGCACGAACTCGGTCAGCACTGCTAGCACCGCAAGCACCAGAAACAACGCACGCAGACGAACTGTCGGGAACGCCAGAATCAGCAAGACCCCCAGACCTCCAAATAGCGCCACATGCACCATATCCACGGCTGGCCACAGCTTTTCGGTCTGATCGATCTTCAAACCAAGCCAGGGCCATGCGCTGCGCAGGCGACCTATCTGCGAACTGGAAAGCAGTATCGCACCTGCAAGAATCGGGGAGGCTGCGGCCAACGCAAGCCTAGCCAACCACGACACCCAGCGCGGCTGCGTAGTCTGTCTGTCTGAGACAAGGCCAATCAATGATCTCGCACCAGGGCGATCTTTTGCCTAATCTCCTCTGCCTCTTCTTCCGCCAGAAGGCTGGCACTGCGGAACCTGACAAGATACTTGGAGACGCCCATCATCCGAGATAGAACCACCACGCCAGACCTAAAATAAGACGACGCGTAAGCAGCGGCAATCTGATGTGATGGAAGGAGCCCCTTCGCATGTTCGGACAACGCCTTCCGCCGCGTACTGTATCCGGACAGCATCTTCTGTGGCGTGACGCTCCCTTCTTCACGATAGTAATAAAGTGGATCCTTGATGAAGCCGACAGAAAGATCTTCCTTCAGCGCTGCAGACACCCACAGCTTGTAGTCCTGCGACAGCTTCGCTTGTTCGTCGTACGCATTTCTGAGCACCCAATCTTTCCGGGCAACGATCGATGCGTGAACGATTCCAGTTTTACCAAGCAGCGCCTCCCGAGCCGTTAAACGGCGACAGCCGCCAATTGGGGGAGCACGCCTGGCTACAGGCATCCCGGAGTCGGAAATCGTACATACACCTGTCGACACCAGATCCACCTCGGGATGATCTACCAAGAAGCTGACCTGACGCTCAATTCGCTTTGGCGACATCATGTCATCTGCGTCCATGCGCGCGACAAAGTCGTACTTGGCCAAACGATGGATCTGGTTCAATCTTGATGCAAGCCGCTTGTTCTCCCCGTCGGAATAAACGCGCACACGCGGGTCTTTGATCGACCTTGCAACATCAAGGGAACGGTCAGTCGACCCATCGTCCATCAGGATCAGCTCCCAATCCTCGTGCGTCTGCGCGAACACGGACCGTATGGCATCGAGCAGAAACGGTTCGGCGTTGTGGAATGGAATTCCGATCGTGACCGAAGGGAGAGGCTTGCTTACCATGCAAAGATGCTCGTATTCAGCCGATAGGGCGCAAGGCCGCTGAAGGTAGATGTGGTCAGGAAGAAGAACGCGAACGTTACGCCACCGAATCCAAGCGCCAACAATCCCCGCAATGGTGTCGTTCCGAGCCGCTCGAACACCATCGGCCATAGCAGGATGGCGACAGGGCTGAAGTAGAGATGCAGGCGCAGGATGCCGGATGGATCCACCGACGACAGGGTTGAGGCCACTGCCGGCACCAGGCCCACCAGGTAGATGTTCAGCAACCGCGCATACCAACCATTTCGATCAGGCACGATCGACTTGAACCAATACAGCATGGCACCTTGGCCCACGAGGTAAGCCACCCAGACCTCGCCGCCGCCCTCGCCTGCATCTGCGTATCTGGCGTAACGATCACTCAGGAGCTCCGCTGCCAGTCCTACGAACACGCCTAGGAACGCAACCGTCGCGGCGGTAGCAACTCCGATGCCAGACAGGCGTCTCCATCCCACTTGAGGTGAAGCCAGCCAGTAGAGTGGCAGGGCAATCAATGCCGTGCGGTGGAACGTCGCCGCGACTGCTATCAGCGCAATGTACGGCCATAGCCTCCGCTCAAGCAGAAATGGAAGCGCCAGGAAGCAGATCGCCGCCGCGATTCCCTGCCGCGCGCCGTTGAAGAAGAAGGTGTACACACTCAAGGCAACGAACAGGTAGATCGCTGTCTCATAGCGCCGGACGACGCGAGTGATCGTCGTCATGTAACAGACCACGACCACGACTGCGATCAGCAGCAGAAGGACGGCATAGGATTCGGACAGGGTCCGGGCAAACCAGGAGAGCAGGTAATAGCCCCAGTCCTGACGCTCCCCGACAATGTCGATACTTTCGCTGGCATGGAAGTGCCGGATATAGGTGCCGGTGTCGGTTCCTATCCGCCTGTCACGAAGCCCCGCAAACAATACGAGCGCCGCGCCCACTACGAACAAGCTGATCCTGCGGACACCGTAACTGCCAGATCTGCGGCCGACATAGCTCACGACCACGACAAACAACAGAAGTAGGAGATAGGGAATCATGCTGAGCCGTAGACTCCCTCAAGCAGACGCGCCCCGGATGCGGAAGAGAACCCCCGTTCCGCAAGTGCACCGCTCCTGACGCCCTGCTCCGGCACTCTGGCAACCGCCATCCGTCGACCCGCCTGCGCCCATAGCGCCGCCGGAACATCCAGCCCGACCATCTCGATCAAGCCCAGGCCCAGATCCACCTCGGGGGAGATCGCGCTGGACACCAGGGCTGGCAACCCCGCCGCCTGCGACTCCACCAGCACTACCGGGAACCCCTCGTGCAGCGAGGGCATCAGCATCACATCCGCGGCCGCCATCAGCTCAGGAATGTCCTCTCGCAGCCCGAGCAGGAGCACCTGGTCCTGCAAGCCATGCGCCTGGATCAGTGTCTCGATGGCGGCCTGCTCAGGTCCCGTGCCGACGAACAGCATCCGGTAGTCCACGCCCGCCTCTCTCAGCGCGACGGCCACCTGCACCGAGAATGCATGGTTCTTCACCGGCATGTGGCGCCCCACCTGCAGGACCACCATGCAATCACCGGACACGTCCAGTTCGCTGCGGGTGTGGGTTCCCGACGCACCGGCAAAGCGGTCGATGTCGATCGAGTTGGGAATCACGGTGACATTGCGTCGCCCAGGAAAAAGATAACCAGCCGCAGCTTTGCCGCAGGCCACATACGAAGTTGGTGCCCATGCAAGCAATCGGCGCATCAGTCGCTGGTAAAGCCCCCTTGTCGGGCTGATGGTGGTGCCATCCCGGGTGCTGTGCGCATGTGCGATACGACGCGGCACCCCTGCCATGCGAGCAGCCGCGAGATGAAGCCCACTGCTGAGCAGTGTGTGCGAATGGACGACGGACCAAGAGCCGGCACGCAACAGCCGCAACAGCGCGAAAAATCGCGCAACTGGATTACCTGCAGCAATCCGGTGGATCCGCCCCCCCAACGCCTCGATCTCGGCATCGTAGTCGCAGGGTTCGGCGGTGAAGTACACGAAGTCGAATTGGAACTGCGACCTGTCGATCTCCCTGTATAGGTTCATCACCATGGTCTCCGCGCCGGCACGATCCATGCGGCCAACGATGTGGAGTACGCGCTGCATGCTCATCGATCAGGCTCCTCACCGAGGCTTGCCGAGGCCTCGTACATCCCAATCACTTTGTCAGCCAGAACCATCCTGTAGGCAAGCGTGGTCGCCGAAAGGCGCTTGACACGCCTGGCTTTGAGATGCGCTTTCAGCATGTCCGGCACGTGGTCCGATACCCAGCTTCTTGCCTGCGCAAGAAGGCCGCTTGCCGCAGGTCCACCCGTGGCGGCGGCTTCCTGTTCCAGCCCTTGTTTGACGGCACTCACCAACTCCGACGAAAACCTGCCGCGCTCCCTGCAGCGGCCCAGTCCGTCATCGAGATAGCGGGTACCGGCCTCGCCCTTGAAGAAGTCTGAAAGCGAGCGCAGCGAACCCGTGGCATGGCTCGGCACCCCGGTACGATCGTGCCTTTTCCAAAGCGCCTTGATGTGAGTCTTGCTCCCTTTCGCGCTGTCGGGCAAGGCCATGTACTGCCTGAACAGTGACCAGTTCACCATAGGAGTCCGGCTTTCCGCATATCCACTCATCAAATCAGAGAACGCCGAGATAACCAGCGGCATCCTCCACTCCACATAGAGCCGATCACGCCAGCGAAGATACGACTCTCCCTGCTGCCGCGAAATGTCGTATGGCTGCTGAAGACGCACGTAGTCTTCCAGAGGGAAGGCGCCCTGATTCACGTAATCCGAGAAAGGCTCGACTCCGATATGTGACCTCGACTGCACCTCATCCAGATCGAGGCCTTCCGTGTATGGCAGATCTCCACGTACCACACTCCGGAATCCACCATGAAAGAAACCAGCCCACATTGCGAACCCATCCGTATAGGCGTTGAAGTGATCGATCCGCCCCTCGCTTTCCCTAGCGAATCGCTCAAGCACCTCGTCATGACTCTCCGGCTTGGCTGGCAGCGCCAGGTCCATTAGCGGCTTACCATAGGCGCGAGCCACGCGCCGTGCGGCGACCTTGTCGTCAAACACGCCTTTCGCTGCCGGCACGCCCCAGTTGACCAGCGTGACCTTGTCCTCGATCCCGACGCTCCGGCAAAGTCCAAGCAACAGGCGACTGTCCAGCCCGCCGGACAGCGGCAGCAGGGTCTCACTCGGACCGGACTCGCTGACCATGCTGGACAGTGTCCCGGAGACCTGCCGTTCGAACTCCTGCAGGTACTCGTCCATGCGCATGGTGCCGGAATCAGGAAGCTCCATCCCCGGCTTCGCCCGCTCCGCCAGCGTCCAGGACGCGACGTCGAACACGTACTCCTGGCCAGGGCGGACCTGATGGACTTCCCGATCCCACGAAATGAATGGCCCTTGGCTCCCGGATGACAAGAACCACGCCAAGGCTTCGTCATTGCGACAGTAACGGCCCTTCAGGCCAACCACTGCCCGTTGCGAAGTTGACACGATGAGTAGCCGCTCATCGGTGTAGTACCACAGCGAGCGCGAGCCGAACTGGTCGGTAAAGAACGACACGGCATCCTGCGCGGCCTTGACCACGGCGTAGTAGCCGTCGGATTCGACACCGACCTGCGACGTGGCAGCCTCGGGCGCACCCACGGCCCAGCCGATCACCATCTGTCCAGCATCCGGAATAGCGACACCATCGCAGTTCTGGATGGCGTAACAAGCAGCAGGAACCCCGGGCCAGTCGGCAACCACGGTCTGGCACTGATCACGAATGAGGTCCGGCGTCAGCTCGGCGCAGATCTCCTGCATTCGCTGACGCAAAGGGGCGGAATCCCCAGGGCTCCGGGTCAAAGCAAAAATGTACTGCGCCATCCTAGCCTGCTCCGTTTGAGGCAGATCTCGCCTGCCTGACTAGCTTTCGCCTAGCCGGAGACGCAAACGTCAACACCCCACGAACCGCACGAAAGCCTGCGACCGCAATTGGCTGCGGAAGCCGAAGCAATCCATTCAAAATCATCGGCTTGATTCCGGCGGAAGCGAACCTTCTCTGCGTCCTGGTTGCGTGAAAGTGAAGCCTTGCTTGCGAGACAGCTTCGTCCAGAACGCTCTCGTCGATCATCGTGAGCACGAACCATGTCCCACGATGGATCTTGTCCGGCAGGACCTCCCTGGCTGCATCCTCAACTCCGAATTCCTGCAAACACTCGGCGATCAGCCGATGCGCCGTCAACAGATCAAGCAGCTTTCGTCCGCCCGAAAGCGTTACTGCGTCGCCGTGCTGCCTGTAGACATAAACAACTTCGTTGACGAAGGCCACCCCGGGCTGTCCGTTCACCAGAATGCGGGACAGGACAACAGAATCTTCGAGATAGCCGATCTCCTCAGGAAAGCGGGCTGTCAGCATGAGCTCGCGCCGCACCAGCTTGTTCCATAGAGCACTGTGATACTCCCCGGACAGGACCCTGGTCAGAACCTGTTGCGCTGTGTTCACCGGGGCGAGGGTCTGCCTTACAGTCCGGCCGTTGTCGAAGATCAGATAGTCGCCCATGACTATGTCGGCGCCGCTGGCATTGGCCTTGCCGAGCAAATGGACCAGGCCATCTTCTGTCACCCAGTCATCAGCATCGACAAACGCGATGTACCTGCCCTTGGCAAGATCAAGCCCGCTGTTGCGGGCAGCGGATACGCCTGCGTTTTCCTTCTGAATGAACCTGGCACGCCGCTCCTTCGCCACGTATTCGCGGCATATGGCGGCAGTGCCGTCCGTTGATCCATCGTCGACCACGATGATCTCGACATCATCGAGTCGCTGCCCGGAGATGCTGCGAAGACACTCCTCAATGAACCTCTCACCGTTGTACACCGGCACTATCACCGACACGCTAGGCATAGTCATCGCGCGTGCATTCCTGCCAGGCTTCGTGAGAGAAATGCTATGCCCTGATCACGCAACGCTAGGCGCCTCTGGTTCACTTGAATCCAGTCGATTGGCCGTTGGACCAATTCGTCCGTGACCTGCGCACTGTCCTCGACCAGCCGGTCGGAAAGGCCGAAAGCCTCAAGCAATGACTCGAACCGCGCGCGCCCCCGCTCAGGGTTGGCCACGGCGACGAAAGGCTTGTTGAAGATTATCGAAAAGACGCAGCCGTGGAAGGAATCCGTAACCACGAATCGACTCGCGTCGAAGGCGGCCAGCCAATGAGAAACGGGCGGAAACACGTAGTGATCCGGCTGCTTCCTGAATCCTTCGTCGAACGGCCGAGGCATCATGGTGAACAATGGCAAGGACAGCCTTCCGGCGATACCTGGGAGGCTGGCCATGCGTGGCTCCGACGCGTCTAGGACATAGGCGAAGACGCCATCATCGAAAGCCGGAGACTGGGGCTCCTGATCGAGCAGCGCCCGATAGTCTGCGGCTTCAAGCAGCATGGTGGGGTCGCACACCTGCGCCGATTCAAAGCCAACATTATCCCGGAGAAGGTCGACGGCACTGGCCTCGCGGACTGAGACTGCATCGAACCCGTCCAGCGCGTTCGCAATCCTGCGCGTCTGCTGTTCGTCGAACCTCCAATCCGCAGTTCCGAACGATGCAGCGTAGGCAACCTTGCCGATGCCGGCCGCAGCGAACTCAAGAAAGTAGGCGGCAAGCTCAGGCGCATACTCCGGGCGCCATACCTGGTCACTGCCGACAACGATCGCGTCCAACTCCTGGCTGACCGATGCGAGATCATTAAACGAGACAGCGCCGGTTGAAGGGACGATCTCTTTATCGACGAACGCCCTGGTGTGACGGGAGATGATCGCCCTCTCCCGCCAGTTCGGGTAATAGGGCGAAGCGTTGCCGCGCAGGCGGCGCCTGGCCATCCGCTTGATGTTGCGCCATGCGCCTGCCGCTGACGCAGGCTCTTCTCTCTGGACGTCGATATGCACCGCATCCATTCCAAGGCGGCGAAGTGCAACCTGCAATGCATACGCCTGCAGAATGCCACCGTAGTTGTGCCAAAGCGGGAGAGTGAGCACGCCAACCCTCATGGCTTCAATCCCGACAACAGGGAGAGCATGAGGCCTTGGCTCAACTCGGATGGCCCTTTAAGGCGGGAGTACTTGTTGATATAGATCGTGTCGCCGGACGACTGCACCACGCGACCCCGCCGATCCACGCATAGGGCTGCAAGCGACTTCACTTCGGCACCGTCAATGTTCCAGATGCCGCACTGCTGGAATGCATGAAGAAACATCAGAGTTCCGGACGAATCGATCTGCCTGTCGTTGGTGTGACCGAGAAACTGCGGCCAGTATCCGTAGGGCTCACGCAGGTCCCCAAGGATATCCGCGTAGCGCCGCATGGCCTCCATCAGCGCCGGATCGCGCGCTTCCCGCGCCACGACTGAAAGCCCCAGCGTGAGCCAACCCATGCCCCTAGCCCAATTCACCGAACCAAGCGCCTGCTCGCTCGCAAGATCGTAGGCATGAATTGCCAGTCCTTTGCTTGGTTCAACGCAGTTAGCAAGAGCGAATTTCACCTGAGCCTCGGCGTCGGCCATGGCTATAGGAACACCTGCAACCTGCGAATACCGCACCAAGAACGGACAAAGAAGACCTACCGTGTCGATGAAGAAGACATTCAGCCCTATCCGATATCTGTACAGTCCATCCTCTCCCTTGAAGGCTTGCATCTCCTCGAAAATGCGGCGCGCCCCAGTGAGGTAGCGGTCATCTTTAGTCAGCTCGAACAACGTTAGGAACATCAAACCGAAGGTGGCTTGATCAAGCTTGTCGATAGGGAACTTCAGCACCCCGGCCTCGTCAATAAACTCCTTGCTCTTGCTCTCCACTCTTTTGAGCACATCGCTATCACCAGTGGCGACTGAATAGTCTAGAAGCCCGTTGAGGAGAAAGGCAAAGGGGAAGTTGTAATAGGCATATGCATGATGCGTGCGCCTACCGAGTACACGGTTCTTCAGCTTCGCCAGCAGGGCATAGAGGCTTTCGTCGTCGTTGAAAGACATCGTTACGCGCCGGGAGGAGAGCATTCTCCTGCCTGCAAGCGCAACCGCACTCTTGATTGATGCAGCATCCTCCACCCTGAGCATGACGGTACGCTGTCGCAACTTTCGCTCAATGATTGGGTAAGCGATCAAGAAACATTGCATAAGAATCACCGTCGAGAGCAGACCAACGATCATGCCCACTCCTGGCCACCCTTTGATGTGTTGTTACCGCTCATGGCGGCGTCCGTCCGTCACGTTGCAACTTCCGCAGCAGGTTTCGAAATCCTCGCATCGCGGCATATCCGTAAGCCTGCGGCGGGATAAATCCCGGCCTATTTTTGCCTTCACTTACAATCTCCATTGCGTGGGCGCTCTTCAGCTTCATGGCGTCGTACAGGATCCGGCCTAAGTTGCTCGTCCGTTCAGATCTGTACAAGACGAGATCAAAGACCTGCGAGTAGGAGTCGAGCAGCCCAAGCGCATCAAGCGCAACCATCGTCTTTACGCACTTAAAGCATCGGGAGCAATTTCGCACGCTGCTCAAAGACTGATCAAGGAACTGGTTTGATTCAGCAATTACGCAGACATTCAGATGATGAAGCGCAGGCGGAAATGTAGAAATGGATGCAATTTTATCGATCCTGTCGTCATGCAAACCTGCGATCATGACCTCAAGGGTTTCAGTACACAACGCCTTGGACATCAGTAAATCGTAGTGGGTCGCGGCCACCACTGAAGCGTCCAACCGAAATTCGGATACGGGATAGCCTGAGGCGTAGTAAAACTTACTGAAGAGACGAGGGAGCAGTAGCGCGAACGACAAGTTACGAATGGAGTGCGTGCGCACAAACGACACCTGCAGAATTTCGCTGATGTTCGAGTCAATCAGTATTAACGGCAACCCCATTTCCGAAGCAGCTTCAGCGACATTTTCGGCGGTTCGCCAAAACAGCGACCTTGATTCGTCACCGCCATAGTCGCCAAAGGCGCCACTATTGAACAGCGTTAAGCTGGTCACTGGAAACGGTCCATCGAGGCTGCTCGCTATTGCATGAAACGAGTCCACGCCGAGCGAAAGCGCCGTCCCTGACTCCGTCGGAGTGAAATGGAAATCCCTTGTTTCAGCGACGACGCTAATCGCTGGCAGATTTGGGCTCAGAATCCGCAGCGCGGGAAGCAAGACCTCAGTGACACCATAGTAGAGACGCGCGGATACCGGCGTGGTGAATGAGATATCTTGGCTTCTGAGATGCGCCATGAGGACGAGAGCGACAAAGAAGGCATCGCCGCACTCGACCGACATGTGAATTAAATGTTCTTCGCTGACCTCGAACCAGAGGCGTTCTTGGCTGCTGTGCATCTCATAGTCACAGTAGACTCGGACTGCTCCAAACCGGTCTTCCGTGCATACTTTGCTTACTTTGATCATTCGTTTTTTGGCGACCTTGGTGGGGGGGCAGGCTGTAGCGCGTGAATCCACGCTCTGGATTCCCTATGGAGCCGCCAGAATCCAACGGCAGCAAGAGCTCCCATCAAAAAGACGCCAACAAGGGAGAAGAGTGCTACCGCAACCAAGTCTGAGCCAAAATAGTTGAGACCGACGAGCAGTGCTGCTGACCGCGTGGCGACCGACACCAGCTCTTGCGCAAGCAGGTAGGACTGCAGCCCCAGCGCCGGAAAGGCCGCCAGCACGGCTCGCGTTGCTAAGACGCAAGCAAGCCATAGGGCAACCCATCGGGAATACTGACCGGCAACACGCCATTCTTCGCCCAGTGCGAACGCAAACAGCTCCGGTCCAAATACCACGATAATGCCGAACGCAATCACTGCCAGTCCGCTCAACACGAGAGTCGCCTTGAGCATTAGTCTCCATGCATCATGCGAGCGACGACGGATTGCGGCGGTAATTTTTGGATAGAACACTTCGCCGATAGACTGTCCAAGGAGAACCACCGGTGCTCCAAGAACTAGGACTGTCACGGAGTATTGACCGGCCGCCGCAGAACCAGAAAAGGCGGAAAGGAGAATGACCGGCAGGCCAACGGCGGCCGCGTTGATCACGCTCTGCGGCATCCGGTACAGCGCAAAGTCCCGCTGCTCCCTCGCGGCCTGCCGTATCCCAGCCGCTCCGAACCAGCGACGCACCTCGAAAGCGCCCTGGCGCGGAACGCGGGCAAGCAGCATGGAATAATTGAGCGCCTTGCCCACCATCGAGATGACAATCAGCACCAGCCCCACGGGCACCAGCAGCCCGCCGGCCAGCTTGCCAATGTTCATTACCAGTGTACTAGCGACATGGGAGCCCGCTTTTGCCTTGAAGAGTCCCTCGCGGATGGCGGTCTGGTTGGCGACCGAAAGGAGCGCACCCAGCAACAGTGAAACCGGGATCAAGTAGAGAAAGCCTGGCGACGCCTCCAAGCCAGTCCATGCGGCCAGTTCGGATTGGAAGAGAGCTACAAAGAGCAGTGCGAGCGGTGCGACCAACGCCGCACACACCAGCGATAGCCGGGCAACGGCGGTTGCCTCTTCTTCCGTCTCCGGCATGACAATGGCGTTGGCGTACCCCAGCGTGGCCAGCGGGGTGATGATGTTGACCACCGCGGTGAACGCGGCCAGCGCGCCGAACGCTTCAGGGCCGTATAGGCGGGTGAGAAACGGCATGAACGCCAGCGAGATCGCCTGGGCGGCGGCAACCCCGGTCGCCACGGCGGCCACGTTACGGATGAAGCGGCTTTTACTGAGCGTCTGGGTACGGTCACGCAGACGGGCGACTACGCTAGTCATGGTGAGGCAGGCGTCGTGGCCGAAGCAGCTTCCTGCGAGTATCCGCTCGGGTGGAGGGACTGCCGAACCAAGTGTGAGCGCATATATCGGCCATTACGTACCCAGCCTCGACCTCGGCACTGCAGTTATAGAGTCCGATGTGTCCGGCGGCGCCGGTGGTAAGCACGCACATTTCCGCTCAGAGCCTTCCGTCCACTGCTTCCCGCGGCAAGACATACTTCACGTCATACAGCACCGCCCCCGGCTTGCCATGCGCGCGGATCCCTGCCGCACCCAGCTTCCGGAACTCCTCGTGCCCCACCGCCACGATGATGGCGTCGTACTCGCCCTCGCCCGGCTTGCACAGACTCAGCCCGTATTCGTGCTTCGCCTCGCCCGCATCCACCCACGGGTCGCACACATCCACGCGCGCGTTGTAACCCTGCAGGGCGCCGATGATGTCCACCACCCGCGTATTGCGCAGGTCCGGGCAGTTCTCCTTGAACGCCAGACCCAGGATCAGGATGCGCGCACGCACCGGGTTGATGCCGTTGCGCACCATCAGCCGGATCACTTCGCCCGCCACGTATGCGCCCATGCCGTCATTGGTGCGGCGGCCGGCCAGGATCACGTCCGGGTGGTGCCCCACCTCCTGCGCCTTGTGCGTGAGGTAGTACGGATCCACGCTGATGCAGTGCCCACCCACAAGGCCCGGGCGGAACGGCAGGAAGTTCCACTTGGTGCCGGCGGCTTCCAGCACTTCCAGCGTGTCGATGCCGAGCTTGTTGAACAGGATGGCCAGATCGTTGACCAGGGCGATGTTGAGGTCGCGCTGAGTGTTCTCGATGACCTTGGCGGCCTCGGCCACCTTGATGCTGCTGGCCTTGTGGGTGCCGGCGGTGATGATGCTGGCGTACAGCGCGTCCACGAAGTCCGCGGCCGCCGGCGTGGAGCCGGAGGTCACCTTCATGATGGTGGTGACGCGGTGCTGCTTGTCGCCAGGGTTGATGCGCTCCGGCGAATAGCCGCAGAAGAAGTCGACATTGAACGTCAACCCGCTCACCTGCTCCAGGATCGGCACGCACACTTCTTCGGTGCAGCCGGGATACACGGTGGACTCATACACCACGGTGTCGCCGACCTTCAGCACCTTGCCCAGCGACTCGCTCGCCTTGCGCAGCGGGGTGAGATCCGGGCGGCGGGCGCTGTCGATCGGGGTCGGCACGGTGACCACGAACACATTGCAGTCGCGGATGCCTTCCAGGTCGCTGGTGAAGCCCAGCTGCGTGGCGCTGGCCAGGAGATCAGGCTCGACCTCGAGCGTGCTGTCCTTGCCGGCGCGCAGTTCGGCCACGCGCGCGGCGTTGATGTCGAAGCCCACGGTGGCGTACTGCTTGCCGAACTCCACGGCGAGCGGCAGGCCGACATAGCCAAGGCCGACCACGGCGATACGGGTCTCGTCTTTCGACGGAAAGGTCTGCGTCACGTTGTCATGTCCCTTTGCAATCTGTGTGCGGTGCCTGCACGTTCGCGGCCCCCCGCGCTGTTACGTGTCCTGGCAGCCTGGACGGCCTGCCCCGCCGCAATTCCCGCCAGCGCGGCCGCCACGGCCAGCATGGCCGGGGTGCGCAGCGGATAGTCCACGACCGAGTGCGCCAGTATCACGCCCAGTGCGACCAGCGCGGTCACCCCGAGGCCACGCATCTGCGCCGGCCGGAGCAACAGCGCACGCAAGCCCAGTGCCAACGCGACGGCGCCAAGCGCCATGGCCGCCACGGCGGGCACGCCGGCCTCCAGCCACCATTGCGCGTACTCGTTGTGGGCGTGGTTGACGTAGTTGGCCATGAGCAGCTCGCGCGGGGCTTCCTGCTCGAACAGCGGCACATAGCTGCCGATTCCGGCACCCATGGGCGCATAGCGCGCGGCGATCTCGCCGGTGAGCGCGCGCAGCGGGCCGCGCAGCTCGTCGATGGCGTCGACCTGCATCCAGCGCAGCGAGAGGAACAGCGCCGCGGCGGCAATCGCCATGCTGGCGACCAGCACCGCGCGGCTCCGTAGCCCGCCGCGCCAGGCCGGCCAGTGCGCCAGCACCACCAGGGCACAGGCCAGGATGATCAGCACCACGCCGGCACGCGAACCGGTCAGCGGCAGCGCCACGGCCGCAAGCAACATCACGAGAGCCGCGACCACGCCGTGCATGACGCGATGCGGGCGGCCTGGAGGCCAGGCGCCGACCACCATCGCCAGCCGGGCGCAGGCCAGGGTGGCGGCGACCACCAGCAGGGTGGCCTGGTGGTTGGGATTGGCGAAGAAGCCGTTCATCGCCGGCGCCCACTGTGGATAGGGATTGAGCGGGCTTTCCTGCGGGGCGCCGAGCTGGGCCAGGCCCAGCAGCAGGCTGGCGATGGCCAGCGCGACGACCAGCTGGGCGAGGCGGCGCTGCGCGGCGTGCGGCAGCGAGAGCGTCATGGCGAAGATGGCGAGCGCAGGCAGCAGGTGGAAGGCGGCGTCGCGGCTGGCGGCCGGGGCGAGCGACCACCGGGCGGGCGCGTCGGCACCGAACTGTGCAAGGTCGGCTGCCAGCGCCTGTCGGCCCTCTGCGCCGGCCACGGAGCCAGGAAGCAGGGCCTGCAGTGCCGGAATCGCGAGCAGCACGACTGCGAACGCCAGCCACGCATACAGATATGTAGGGGACGGCTGGTGCGTGTCGCGCAGCAGGCGCCAGCCCCCCCAGCCGAGCACCGGAAGCGACATCAGCTGGGCCGCAAACACCCCGGCTCCGGATTCCTGCGAACTGCCGCCCGTGACCACGCACAGCGCCAGCAACGCGCCCACCGCCACCAGCCCCGCAAGGGACTGGCGGTCGAGAGCGTGCCCGCCGTGGTGTGTGTCGGCATCCGCGCCGTGCATGGGTGTCCTTGCCTCCAACGAAAACGGGACGGGGTCGCCCCGTCCCGCCGATCTTGCTGCCTGACGCCGGTATCAGCGGCTGACGGGCTCCGGTTCGACGTACTCGACGTCGTCCATGGTGGCCAGCGCGGCGGCACCGGCCGCGGCGATGCCGGCCACGGTGGCCAGTCCGCCCACGTCCACGCCGGTGGCGCCGGTGGCGCCGGCGGCGCTGCTGCCGGCCGCGGCCACGCAGGTGGCGGGCACGCCGTAGACGCCGGCGGCCGAGAGCGGCTGGGTGCAGCCATTCGGATACACCAGCGTCGCCTGGCTGCCTTCGGCCAGCATCACGCGGCTGCCGGCGGGCACCTGGGTGCCGGACGGGGCCGAGACGAACTCACCGCCGTTGCTCACCATGGCGCTGCCGATGTCGACGCGGAGCGTGGCGGCGCTGCCCTGGGCGAACACGGGAGCGGCGAAGAGCGCGGCGGCGGCGATGGCAGCGAAGCTGAGGATGCGTGGCTTGTTCATGGAATCTTCCTTGGGACGGGGGAGTCCGGCGATGCTGCAGTGCAGTACAGACTACGCAGCCGAGGTGGCTGATGCAAGCTGCATTCGGGCGGATGCCCTTGTTTTATCAGGAGAATGTGACGCGCGGCGTGACGATGCCCGTGTTCAGCGGCTGACCGGCGTCGGGTCGTCGCTGCCACCGCCGCCCGCCACGGCCGCGATCACCGCCACGCCGGCCGCCGCGGCGGCCACGACGGTGCCGGTGCTGTAGCCGCGCTGGGTGCTGGCGGCATTGCAAACGGCGGTAACGGTGTACACGCCGGGCTCGGACATCGCCTTCCGGCATCCGTTGCCATAGTCCAGCGACGCGCTGGCGCCTTCGGCCAGCATGACCCGGTGGCCCGGCGCGACAGCCTGCCCGGGCGCCGCCTGGACGAACTCGCCGCCACTGCTGACCAGGACCGAGCCCCCGTCCGCCTGCAGCCCGATGGGCGTGGCGGCGGGTTCCTGGGCCTGGACGGCCAGCGGAGCGAGGGCGAGCGCCAGTCCGAGCGCGATGAGCTTGCGATGCTGTGCCATGGTGGTTGAGCGTCCTTGTTCGTGTGCTCGGGAGTCTAGCGCAAAAAGCGTGCCAGTGATCACGGTCCGACCCGGAGATCGGCGAGGTGGAGTTCGCCGCGCAGGATCTGGGCGACGCCGCGTGGTGCCGGGTTGACCAGGCGCAGCCACTGGCCTTCGCAGCCCTCGCGCGCGGGGACGGTGAAGGTGAAGGCGAGGTCGGCCCAGTCCCGCGCTTCGCGCACCCGTGCGCCGGCGCCAATCGCGGTGCGGCCGTCACTGCAGGTCAGGCGCCATTCGAGTCCCTGGTCCGAGCGCAGGCCTTGGGTGCGGGCGCGCAGGTGGAGCACGTGGTCGCCGGGGGCGAGCAGCATCGGCACTTCCAGGCCGGTATCGCCGACGGGCCGGCCGAGGAACCGCAGCCGCGCCGCGTGGCGGCCGCCGTCGAGCGCGATCCGGTCGAACAGCACGCCGGGCACGCGGCGGACGCGCCAGTCGAAACCCGAGGAAGACGGGGCGCGGCTGAAATCGCCGTTCCACGGCACCGGGAGGCGCTCGGGCGGCGTCTCGAGGCCGCTGACCCAGCGGGCGTAGGCACTGCCCCAGCGGCCGTCGCGGAGCATGCCGTCGATCCAGCGGGCGGTGTCGTCGGCGTCGAGGGCGCCCTGGGCGCGCAGGGCGCCGTGCAGGTTGTCGGCGGCTTCCGGGACGCGGCTGGCGGTCGTGGCGCGCAGGATGGCCGCGCGCCACTGGGGCCGCTGGACGAGATGGGTGGCCAGGGCCTCGGCGAACGCCGGGTCCTGGGCGAGCTGGGCGATGAGTTCGAGCAGCTGCTGGCGCTGCGCAGGCGCCACGGTCAGCAGGGCGTCGAGATGATCGGCGGCGGCGGCGAAGTCGCCGGACTCCAGCGCGTGGGTGGCGAGCCAGCCGCGCACCTGCGGGTCGCGCGGCGCGCGGCGGGCGGCGGTCCCGTAGCGGGCGCGGGTGGCGTCGGCGCCGCCCTGACCGTCTTCCGCACGGGCAATGATGCCGAAGGCCCGCCCCATGACCGGCGCGCGCGCGAGCACGTCGCGGGCGATGGCGGCGGCGCGCGGCTTGTCGCCTTGCTGCAGGGCGGCGTTGGCGGCCGCGAGGTCCTCGTGCAGGCGCTGCAGCTCGCCCCGGGTGGTGACCAGGCCGTAGCCGGCGGCGACCAGCACGGCGATGAGGGCAACGAAGGCGATCCAGCGTGCGGGGCTCATCGCGCCGGGTCCAGGTGCAGGCGGGCGATGCGCCAGTGGTCGCCGCGGCGCTCCAGGCCGACGTGGAGCACGCCGGTTTCGGCCGGGCCACGGCGGCCGCCGAAGCGGTAGGCCCCGGACATCGACGCGGACTCGGTGCCGAGAGTCCAGTTGGGGTGCGTGACCAACATGCGGCTGCGCTGGCGGACGTCGTGGCGGGCGCGGAGGTCCTGACGCAGGGCCGCGGCCTCGAGGCTGACCGGAAGGTCGAGCCAGAGCGGCTCGCCGCCGCGTGCGGAGGAGAAGTACGCGGTGACGCTGTCGACAGCGGCCTCGGCCTGCCGGAACAGCTGCAGCGGATCCGCGGTATCCCGCCCCCCTGTAGGAGCGGCTACAGCCGCGATCTCCCTCCCCCAATCACCCTCGCTCACGTCCTCCGTCGCAAACGTCGCAGCTTCCCGCACCGGGTATCCGGCTGAGTGCGCCGCCGCCGTTTCTGTCTGCGCCGCCGCCGTCTCCATCTCCGTCGCCGGCTCCGGCACGGTCTGCGTCGCGGTTTCGGTCAGGACTTCGGGCTGCCCCTCCGGCACGCTCACCACCATCGCAGGCACCCGCACAGTCACTTCCTCCATCACCTGCGGCAATGGCGCCGCCATCCGCTGGCTGACGTCCACGCCCGTCTCCTGGAACCGGCTCGCATCACGCAGGTCGTCCAGCCGGTCTTCCCGGGTCACGGCAAGCCAGGCCAGGGCGAGACAGGCGATGGTGAGGAAGGCGACGGCGATGGGGCCTGTTGGGATGGGTTTCGGGGGTTGTAGGGGGGTGTAGGTGATGGGGATAGGGATCGCGGCTGTAGCCGCTCCTACAGGGGTAGCAAGCGCCAGATGCTCGGCGTCGTAGCGGGCGCGGGCGGCGGGGGTGCGGAGGTGGTTCCAGGCCTGGTTGACGCGGGTCGAGAGGGCGGAGTCCCACTGGGCGCCCTCGCTGCGGTCGGGGTGCAGCCAGCGCATGAGGAGGTGGTGGTGCTCGCGCAGCACGGCTTGGTCGGCGTCAGGGGCGGCGCCAAGCTGGCGGTAGGCATCGGCGCCCTCGGCCAGCAGCACCTGCTGCACGTAGAAGCGCGCGGCTTCGACGAGTTCGGCTTCGGCGCGGCCAGTGCGGGAGATCGCCCCACGCGTGGCATCGGACGTTCCCGACGCGATGGCCAGCAGTTCGCCGATGCCCTGCGGCAGCGGCCGGGTGCGCAGGGCCGTGCGCAGCGCCGGCGCGCGCAGCAGCCCCAGCGCCTGGTCCAGCGCTTCGCCGCCCTGCCCCACCATCCCCGCGTGCTCCCCCACGCCGGTCCCTACTTCCCGGCCAGCCTGGGCTGGGTCCCGTAGGAGTAGTACGAGGCGTAGTCATAGCCGTAGCCGGCGACCTTGGCGTCGTAGTGGGTCAGGACCGCGCCGATCACGTGCGCGCGCGCCGCGGCCAGGCGCTTGAGCGCGGCCTGCGCGGTCTTGATGCGGGTTTCGCCCGCCTGCACCACCACCAGCGTGCCGCCGGCGACGTTCGACAGGATCGGCGCGTCGGCGATGCCCAGCACCGGCGGGCCGTCGATGATCACCTGGTCGTACTTCTCCGCGGCGATGGTCAGCATCGACAGCAGGCGGCTGCCGGCCAGCAGCTCTGCGGGGTTCGGCGGCAGCGGCCCGGCGAGGATGATCTTCAGCCGCTCGTCGTCGGTGTCCATGATCACCTGGCTGGCGCTGGCGGCGCCCGCCAGCAGGCTGGACAGGCCGGTGTCCGAGCGCACGCCCATCATGCGGTGCATCGACGGATTGCGCAGGTCGGCCTCGATCAGCAGCACGCGCTTGCCCATCTGGGCGAAGTTGCGCGCCAGCGTGGTGGCGGTAGTCGACTTGCCTTCCGAGGCACTGGCACTGGTGACCAGCAGCACCCGGGGCACGCCGTGGTCGGTGGAGAACTGCAGCGCGGTGCGCACCGAGCGATAGGCTTCGGCGAACGCCGAGCGCGGGTCAGCCATCGCGTCGGTGACGGTCTGCTTCTTGAGGTGGGGGATGATGCCGAGCACGGCCATGCGCAGGTGCTGCTCGATGTCTTCCGGACCCTTGAGCGTGTCGTCCAGGAACTCGAGCACGAAGGCCAGCAGCACGCCCAGCATCAGCCCGAGCATCAGGCCGATGGCGAGGTTGAGCGGCAGGTTGGGCTTGAAGCGCCCGCCCGGCACCACGGCACGGTCGACGATCGAGATGTTGTTGGTGCCGACGCCGGCACCGGCGGCCACGCCGACTTCCTTGTAGCGCTGCAGCAGGCTGTCGTAGAGCTGGCGGTTGGTGTCGACCTCGCGGCGCAGGATGTTGTAGTCGATCGAGCGGTTGTCGACGTCGAGCGTGCGGCCACGCGCGGAATCGATCTGCGCGACCAGCATGTTCTCGCGCGCCTGCGCGGCGTCGTACTCGGCCTTGATCGAGGCGCGCACGGCGTTGCGCTCCTGCGCGATCTGGCGGTCGACCTCGTCGATCTGGCCCTTGAGCGCGAGCATGCTCGGATACTCGGGCTTGTAGGTCTTGAGCTGCTGCTGGTATTCGGCGTTGAGCGTGGCGCGTTGCTGCTGCAGCGAGTTGAGGATCGAGTTGCTGATCGCGCCCGCCGGCAGCTGCCCGCCGCCCGAAACCTGGCTCCACGACGCCTGCGCGCGGATGCGGTCGTCCTGCGCCGCGGCCAGCGCGGCATTGAGCGCGCCGAGGTTCTGGCTTTCCAGGCTCTGGCTGCCCTCGCCGCTGGTGACGATGTTTTCCTTCGTCGCGAACGCCACCAGCGCGCGCTCGGATTCCTCGAGCCGACCCTTGGCCAGCGCCAGCTGCTCCTCGATGTACTTGCTGGCATAGGACGAGGCGTCGAACTTGCGCTCGATGGCGTGTGCGATGAAGCCATCGGCCACGGCGTTCACCACGCGCGCCGAGAACGCCGGCAGGGTGGAGTCGAAATGGATGCGCACCAGGCGCGAGTTGCGCACCGGCTCCACGGTCAGGCCGCTGCGCACGATGCCCACGGCCTGGCCGAGGTCGACCATGGCGTCGGCTTCGGCGGTGGTGGCCGGGTCATCGCCCGGCGCATTCGCGGGCTGCGGGCGCAGCGCACCGGTGGCGCGCTGCCACCACGAGGTGGCGGCGAGGCGCTCGATGGTGCCGGCGTCGATCGCCAGCTCGTTGGCCACGCGCTCGGCCAGTGCGCGGCTCTTCAACAGTTCGTACTGGGTGGTCAGGAAGTCCGGCGCGGCGGCCTCGGCGCTGCCCGTGCCTTCGACCTGCAGGATCTGCACCGACTCGCGGTCGATCTGCATCACCGCGGTGGCGCGATACACCGGGGGCATCATCAGCGTGGCGATCAGCGCCAGGGCGACCACCGTGCCGAGCACGCCCAGCACCAGCCACTTGCGCTTGACCAGGATGCGCCAGTAGGCAAGGAGATCGATCTCGTCTTCGTCGCCTGCGCGCCTGTCCTCGAAGACGTCGAGCGGGAGCCCGCGCTGGCCGGTCGCGACGGCGAGCTGGCCCGGACGCTGGACCGGGAGCCGGTCCGGATTGCCGCTTTCGGGCTGCGCGGGAAGGTTGTCGTCTTGCATCAGCTTGCGTTGTCCATAACAGGTGTGGCTCAGAGGGCCAGGAACAGGCCCAGCGCAGGCACCGAGCGGATGAATTCGCGGAACGCCGACTTGCTGCCCGAACGTTCGATCACGATGATGTCGTCGCCGTAGACCTGGGGATCGGCGAGTTCGCCACGGCGCACCTTGGTCAGGTCGTAGGCCGCCGCCATGCGCTGGCCTTCGACATTGCGGAACAGCACCACGCCTTCGAGGTCGGCGAACTCGTCGGTGCCCTCGGCCATGGCGATGGCCTGCAGCAGCGAGGTCTTGCCGGTCAGCGGATAGATGCCGGGCTTCTTCAGCGCGCCTTCGAGCGTGACCCGCTGGCTGGTGTATTCCTTGACGAAGACGGTCACCTGGGGATTCTGCAGGTAGCCATCGGCGTACTTCTCGCCCAGCTCGCGCTCCAGTTCCGGCACGGTCTTGCCGCCGGCCATGACGCTGCCCACCAGCGGCAGGTTGATCATGCCGTTCGAGTTCACGCGCGCCTGGTGCGAAAGATCCTTGACGCCGAACACGCTGATCTCCAGCAGGTCCTGCGAACCGACGCGGTAGTCGGTGGCGCCCTCGTAGGCGCCAGAGGCGGCGGTGGTATCGGGCGGCGGGAGCGTGACGCCATGGGCCGCGTTGCGCTTGCCCGCGGAGGCACACGCCGCAAGCAGCAAAGCGAAGACGGCCGCGATCAGGAGTCGGCTGGCTTGTTTCATGGGGGACCTCGGTGGAACGGCGGGACTTCGGGCGGGAAACGTCAGGCGGAGCGCAGGAACCGGGCCAGCAGCCCGCGACGTGGCGCGCGCGGCGCTGGCGCCTTCAGGGGGGGCAGTGTATCCGGTGGAGCGTTGCCGACGATGCCGGCGGGACGCGTATTCACCATGTGATCAGCCTCCTCGGCACCCACCAGGGCCGCGGCCGCCTGGCGCGCTTCGGCCAGGAAGGGCGGCCGGCGCGTCGGATGGTGGGCGTCGGTCGCGAGGATGTGGCAGTGCCCCTCTCCGACGAATTTCTGGCCCCAGTACTGCGCCCGGCTGCCGTAGCGGCCGGTCAGCGCGCCGCCGGTGACCTGGATCCAGCAGCCGCGGTGGGCCAGGGTGACGAAGGTCTGGTAGTGCTGCTCAACCCAGGTGAGACGTTCCGGATGTGTGATCACTGGCACATATCCGGCGGCGAGCAGCTCGAACAGGGTCTCTTCCAGCCGCGGCGGGGCGACGTGGTGCGGCGGCTCGAACAGCAGGTAGCGCGAGCCGGCGAGCGTGGGCACGCGGCCGTCGCGAATGCCGGCCACCAGGTTCTGGTCGAGGTGCACGTCGGCGCCCTCCACCAGCTTCAAGGCGATGCCCTCGCGGTCGAGCTCGGCCTGCAGCTCGGCGATCGCGGCGCGGATGCCCGGGCCGCTGTTCTCGTACAGGCCGGGATAGATGTGCGGGGTGCAGGCGGTCACGGTGATGCCGTCGGCCACGGCCATGCGCGCCATTTCGAGCGACATCGCCAGGTCGGTGGCGCCGTCGTCGATGGCGGGCAGCAGGTGGCAATGGAGGTCGTACAAGGTCGCGAGTTCCGAGGTTGCACGCCGGACGACCGGGCACTCTAGCAGCTGGCAGGCGGGCGGGTCGGGAGCGGAGTCACATATGGCCCGCTCCTTGCTTCCCGATCTCGGCCCGTGCGCCGCCCCGAGGCCGCGCATCCGCCCTGACCGGGTCGCCTGTTCACGCCGCCCGGGCTAGAGTGCCCGCCCCCACCCCGAGACCGCCATGCCGAAAGGCCCGCCGCTGCGCCGCACCCGATGGGCCGATCGCTGCCTGCTCGCGTTCCTGATCGCGGGCACGTCATGGCTGTCGCTGACCTTGGCGCGTGGTCCGGGTGAGCTGGCCGCGATCTGGGTCGGCAACGGCATCCTCACCGGCTGGCTGCTGTCCCGGCGCAGCGTCACCTGGCCGCCCTACCTCGCCATCGCCGTCCTGGCCGAACTGCCGGCGCGCATGCTGGCCGGCGACGGCTTCACCTACGCGCTGTCGATCGCGGGCGCGAACCTGCTGGAAGTGCTGGTGGTGGCGGGCGTGGTGCGGCGGATGGTCCCGGATGTCCGCGATCCCGAGCGCTGGGTCACCCTGGGCGGCATCGCGATCGCGGCCACGCTGGGGGCCTGCGCGCTGTCCGGGCTGCTGGCCGCCTGGGTGGCGCATGCCATGAACGCCCAGGATTACGAACGCGCGTTCGCCGGCTGGTTCGCCGCGCACGTCGTGGGCATGGTGATCGTGGCCACCACCACCCTGGTCGTCCACCGCCGCAGCCTGCGCATGGCGGTGTCGGGCCGCCGCGGCTGGGACCTTGCCCTGACCACGGTGCTGCTGGCGGCGGTGGGGACCGCCGTCTTCCTCAGCCCCTATCCGATGCTCTTCCTCACCTATCCCCCGCTGCTGCTGGTGGCGATGCGCCACCGTTTCGTGGGCGTGGCGCTGGGCGTGATCGTGCTGGCGCTGATCGCCGCCGTGGCCACCCATTTCGGCCATGGCCCCCTTGCCGACCAGCAGGGCCTGGGCGACGACGGGCGCATCGCCCTGCTGCAGATCTTCCTGGCCGGAGGCTGCCTGATGACCTTTCCGGTCTGCCTGGCGATGGCCGAGCGCAAGCGCATGGACGAGCGCCTGGCCGAGAGCGAGCGCCGCTACCGCATGCTGGCCGACCATTCGCACGACCTGATCGCCCGCATCCGGGCCGACGGCCAGCGCGTCTACGTCTCGCCCTCGTCCTTCGAGATGCTGGGCTGGACGCCGGACGAGATGCTGGGATCGCGCTGGAACCTGGTGCACCCCGACGACCGCGCGCCGCAGCAGCAGGCCATGGCCGAGGTGCTGGCCACCGGCCGGCCGCGCACCGACATCTACCGCCTGCGCCACCGCGACGGCCACCACGTCTGGGTGGAGGTGGTGTCGCGCTGCCTGCCCGCCGACGAGCCGGGCGGCCAGGCCGACGTGATGCTGACCGCGCGCAACATCACCCGCCGGGTGGCCGCCGAGGAGGCGCTCGCCGAAAGCCGGCGCGAGCTCGAGCGCATGACGCGCACGGATCCGCTGACCGGGCTGGCGAACCGCCGCCAGGTGGACGAGCGCCTTGCGTTGGCGCTGGCCCGGCTCACGCGCGGCGGCGGGCCGGTCGCGCTGCTGTACCTGGACATCGACCACTTCAAGCGCATCAACGACACGCTGGGCCATGCCGCGGGCGATGCCGTGCTGCAGGCCTTCGCGCGCCGCCTGCTCGACAGCTTGCGCGCCACCGACCTGGCGGCGCGGTTGGGCGGCGACGAGTTCGTGCTGCTGCTCGAAGGCGTGGAGCCGGCCGCGGCCGAGCGCGTGGCGCGCAAGGTGCTGGAGGCCATGGGCGCGCCGGTCGATGCCGCGGGCACGCCGGTGGTGGTGGGGACGAGCATCGGCATCGCCTGGACCGACCGGCCGCTGGCTGCCGCCGACCTGGCCGCACAGGCCGACGCCGCGCTCTATGCCGCCAAGAAGTCCGGCCGCGGCACCTGGCACCTCGCCCCGCTGCCCGCCTGACAGACGACAAAAAGCCGCCCCTGCGGGCGGCTTCTGTCTGGAGGCCTCAGTCGGAATCGAACCGGCGTACGCGGATTTGCAGTCCGCTGCATGACCACTCTGCCATGAGGCCTGAAACTGGCGCCAGGCGAATTGCAGTGCCTGACACAACAAGACCCCGTTTCCGGGGCCTTGTCAAAATCTGGAGCGGGAAACGAGACTCGAACTCGCGACCCCGACCTTGGCAAGGTCGTGCTCTACCAACTGAGCTATTCCCGCGTTGAGCCCGCCATTCTACCGTTAACCAGGTGACTGTCAACACCTTGTTGCCGGAGTCTGCCGCCGATGAATGGCGTCGGGCGCGGCGCAATTATGCATACGCGCGACGCGTCCGGCAACGGCCAGGTGCCGCCTCAGGCGCGGCGTTCGCCGGCTTTCAGTGCGGGCCAGGCGGCACGCAGGTACAGCACGGCGGACCACAGGGTCAGCAGCGCGGCCACGGCCAGCATCCAGTCGCCGACGTGGAAGATCGGCTCGCCCAGCCAGGGCTGCGGGCGCGGCGGATTCTTGTCCGGCGTGACGGCGTACAGCAGGCACAGCAGCGCGCCCATCTGCACCACGGTCTTGATCTTGCCGATGGTCGCGACCTTGACCGTGGCGCGCTGGCCGAGCTCGGCCATCCATTCGCGCAGCGCCGAAACCGCGATCTCGCGGCCGACGATCACCGCCGCCCAGAACGCCATCCACGGCGTGGGATGGCCCTGCACGATCAGGAACAGCGCCGTCGCCACCATCAGCTTGTCGGCCACCGGATCGAGGAAGGCGCCGAAGGCCGAGCTCATGCCGTAGCGGCGCGCGATCCAGCCGTCCAGCCAGTCGGTGAAGGCGGCCAGCGCGAACACGCCGGCGGAGGCGAAATTGCTCCACTGCCAGGGCAGGTAGAAGGTCAGCACCAGCACCGGGATCAGGAGGATGCGCAGCAGGGTCAGCCAGGTGGGCAGCGTCAGTTTCATGCGGTTCCGGGGGCGTCCAACCCGTGCAGTGTGGCGTAAATCCGTTCGGCGAGTGCGAGGTTGACGCCCTCCACGCGGGCGATTTCCTCGACCCCGGCGGCGCGCAGGCCGCCCAGTCCGCCGAAATGCTTGAGCAGCGACGCGCGCCGCCGCGGGCCGATGCCGGGGATGTCCTCGAGCCGGCTGGTGCTGCGCGCCTTCTGCCGCCGGCCGCGGTGGCCGGTGATGGCGAAGCGGTGCGCTTCGTCGCGCACCTGCTGCACCAGCTGCAGTCCGGGCGACGCCGCGCCGGGCTTGAGCTCGCGCCCGTCCGGCAGCAGCAGGGTCTCGTCGCCCGGCTTGCGCGCCTCGCCCTTGGCCACGCCGACCACCGTGATCGCCCCGTCGATGCCGAGCCCGGTGAGCACCGCGTTGGCCTGGGCCACCTGCCCGGCCCCGCCGTCGATCAGCAGCAGGTCGGGCAGCACCGCGTCGGGGTTGCCGGCGGCGCGCTTGAAGCGGCGCGTCAGCGCCTGGTGCATGGCGGCGTAGTCGTCCCCGGGCTCGATGCCGGCGATGTTGTAGCGGCGGTACTGGCCGCGCACCGGGCCTTCGGCATCGAACACCACCTGCGAAGCCACGGTGGCCTCGCCCATGGTGTGGCTGATGTCGAAGCATTCGATGCGCCGCGCGGGCTCGGCCAGGCCCAGCAGCTCGCGCAGCGATTCGGCGCGCGCGGCCTGCGCGGCCTGGCTGCCGAGCTGGGCGGCCAGCGAGTTCTCGGCGTTGCGGCGCGCGAGGTCGAGATAGCCGGCGCGCTCGCTGCGCACGCTGGTCTTGATCGCCACCCGGTAGCCGGCATTGAGCGCGAAGGCTTCCTCCAGCAGGGGCACATCTTCGATCACCCGGTCGAGCACGATCTCGCGCGGCGGCTGGTGCGCGGTGTAGTACTGCGCGACGAAGGCGGCCAGGACTTCGGCCGGCTCCTCGACGCCGTTGGTCCTGGGGAAGAAGGCGCGGGTGCCGAAGTTGCGGCCGTCGCGGAAGGCCAGCAGCAGCACGCAGGCGCTGGCGCGCTCGGTGGCGATGGCGAGCACGTCCAGATCCGCAGCGCGGCCATCGACGTACTGCCGCGCCTGCATCCCGCGCAGGCTGGCGAGCGTGTCGCGCAGGCGCGCGGCGAGTTCGAAGTCCAGGCGGCCGGCGGCGGCCTCCATGTCGTTGCCCAGCTCGACCAGCAGCTCGTCGCTGTGGCCTTCGAGGAACAGGCGCACGCGGCGCACCGCGGCCGCGTACTCGTCGGCTTCGACCAGGCCCACGCAGGGCGCGCTGCAGCGGCCGATCTGGTACTGCAGGCAGGGCCGCGTGCGGTTGCGGAACACGCTGTCCTCGCAGCTGCGCAGCTTGAACAGCTTGTGCAGCAGGTTGAGCGTCTCGCGCACCGCCACCACGCTGGAGTACGGGCCGTAGTAGCGCCCCGGCACCGACTGCGGCCCGCGGTGCAGGGCGATGCGCGGCCACTCCTCGCGGGTCATCAGCAGGTGCGGATAGCTCTTGTCGTCGCGCAGCAGCACGTTGTAGCGCGGCTTGAGCGACTTGATCAGCTGGTTTTCCAGCAGCAGCGCCTCGGCCTCGGTGCGCGTGACCGTGACCTCCATGCGCGCGACCTGCAACAGCATCGCCGCGGTGCTCGCGTTCTTCGGGCTGGCGTTGAAGTAGCTGGCCACGCGCTTCCTGAGCGCGCCGGCCTTGCCGACGTACAGCACGCTGTCGTCCGCCGCGAACATGCGGTAGACGCCCGGTGCGGTGCTGAGTCCGCGGACGAAGGCCTTGCCGTCGAACGGCGGCGGGGCGGGCTCAGGCGGCGCGGCGGGCCCGGTGGGGTCGCCGGGCCTGGTCATTCGCCGATCGGGACGTGCTTCAGGCTGCCGTCCCGGGTGTCGTGGCGCAGCACCGCGTGGGCATCGGTGTCGGCGATCCAGACCACGCCGTCCGCGGCCGCCAGGCCGCAGGGCGCGTGCAGCCGCTGCGGCAGCGGCACGGTGGTGACTTCGCCGCCGCCCAGGCGCAGCGCCCGCAGGCAGTCGTTGCCGCTGTCGGCGATCCACAGCACCGGCGAGGTCTGGTCGAGCGCGATCGCCTGCGGCTGCTGCAGCCGGGCCTCGGTGCGCGCGCCGTCGGCATTGCCGTGGGTCCAGGCATCGGCGCCCACCAGCGTGGTGACCTGGCCGCTGCGCGCATTGGCCGAGCGGATGGCCGAGCCAGCGGCGTCGCAGACGTACACCGCCTGCTGCACGGTGGCGAGCGAGGCCGGCTCGGCGAACGCGGCCTGCGTCCCCACCCCGTCGGTCACCGCCAGCTCGCCCGAGCCGGCCACCAGCGCGATCTCGCGCGTGCCGAGGTCGAAACGCCACACGCGGTTGTCCCCGGCGGTGGCGATGAACAGGCTGCTGGCCGCGAGCGAGGCGGCGACCGCCCGAGGCTGGTCCAGCGCCACCATGCGCGGATCCGCGACCGGACCCTCGGTGGGCGTGCCGGGCCGGCCGGCGCCGACCACGGTGTCGATGTCGCCGCTGCGCAGCTGGACGCGGCGCACCGCGTGATTGCCGGTATCGGCGATGTACAGCGTGTCGCGTTCGATCGCCAGGCCCTGCGGCCGGTTGAACGCGGCCAGCTCCATCGGCCCGTCGATGAAGCCCGAGCCGCCGCTGCCGAACTGGCGCAGCACGCGCCCGCTGAGGTCGCACTCGAGCACGCGGTGGTGGCCGCTGTCGGCCACGTAGAGATAGTTGCCCGACAGCGCCAGGCCGACCGGGAAGCACAGCGGCAGCTGCGGCTCGCCGCCGCGGCGCATCTCGATGCGCTCGGCGTTGAGCGCACGCGGCGCGCCTTCGGCCTGCAGGCGGCTGATCGCGGCGTCGATTTCGCGCAGCTGACCATCGCCGACGAAGCGCTCGCGCACGCGGCCGCGCGCATCCAGCAGGACCACGGTCGGCCAGGCCTCGATGCCGTAGTGCTGCCACAGCGCCCAGTCCGCGTCGTGCGCGACCGGGAATTCGAAGCGGTGGCGGGCGAAGCGCTTGCCGGCGCGGCGCGGCTCGCGCTCGTGATCGAAGCGCGGCACGTTGACCGCGACCACGTTCAGGCGGTCGGGGTGGCGGTTGCGCAGGTGGTCGAGGTCGACCAGGGTCTGGTTGCACCAGGCCGAGCCGCCGTTGACGAAGGCCAGCGCGGTCACCCGCCCCAGCAGCTGCGACATGCGCAGCGGCGCGGTGGTGTTGAGCCAGTCCAGGCCGGCGGGGAATTCGGGGGCGAGCGCGGCGGCATCCATGCGCCCGATTATGCCTGTCCTGCTCCGCCCCCCGCGATCGCCCCGCCCCTCCTCCTGCAGGAGCGGCTACAGCCGCGATCAGCCCCATGCCCTGTGGGAGCGGCTATAGCCGCGATCAGCCTGCCGCCAGTCGCCGCTCAGCGCGCTCCAGGTCTTCCGGCGTGTCCACCCCCGGCGGGAACGGCTCCGGGGACAGGGCCACGGCGATCCGGTGGCCATGTTCGAGCGCGCGCAACTGTTCGAGCGATTCGGCGCGCTCCAGCGGCGTCGGCGGCAGCGCTGCGAAGCGCTTCAGGAACCCCGCGCGATAGGCGTAGATGCCGATGTGGCGCAGCCACTGGTGGCCGCCGGGCAGCTGGGCGCGCCCTTCGGCGGTGGCCCAGGCGTCGCGTGGCCACGGGATCGGCGCGCGGCTGAAGTACAGCGCGTCGCCGCTGGCGGCGCGGACCAGCTTCACCGCATTCGGATCGGCCAGCGTGGCCGCGTCTTCGACCGGCGTCGCCAGCGTCGCCATGTCGGCGGCGGAATCGACCAGGGCCGCGGCCACCGCACGGATGCCGGCGGCCGGCGCGAAGGGTTCGTCGCCCTGCAGGTTCACCACCACCGTGTCGTTGCTCCAGCCGGCGATGGCGGCGCATTCGGCCAGGCGGTCGCTGCCGGACGCATGGTCCGGCGAGGTCATGGCGATGCGCACGCCGCTGCCGGCCAGCGCATCGGCGATGCGCGGATCGTCGGCGGCGACCCAGACCGCGTCCGCACCGGCCGCGAGCGCGCGCCGCGCGACATGCAGGACCAGCGGCTCGCCGCCGAGCAACCGCAGCGGCTTGCCCGGCAGGCGCGAGGCGGCATGACGCGCCGGAATGGCGACGACGAAGGGATGGCTCATGGGGCGATTGTGCCACCTGCGCCACGAGCCGCGATCAGCCACAGCCCCGGACGTCCGCGATCGCCGCGGGCGATGCAACTGTAGGAGCGGCTATAGCCGCGATCCCGAGGTGTCCCGGCAACGGATGCTGCAATCGCGGCTATAGCCGCTCCTACAGGGAAGATGTCCCCGGGGCGCAGTTGTCCCGGGTGTCGCGGGTGCCGTGGGTGTCGCGGGTGCCGCAGGTATCCCGGGTGTCGCGGGTGTCACGGGTGTCACGGGCCGCCGGGGGTGGGCGGCGTGGCAGCGATGGCGCCCCGCTTGGGCAACTTCGCCAGCAAGGCGACCCAGAAGGCTTCTGGCAGTTCGGCCTGGACCGGGACGGCATAGTGCTTGTCGGTCAGGAAGGCGGCGCACTTCACCGCGTCCTTGGCGGTCATCAGCACCGGCAGGTCGCTGCCGAAGCGCAGGTCGTCGGCGACGTAGGCGTGGTGGTCGGGGAAGGCGTGCGGCACGACGGCGATGTCCAGCGCGCGCAGCATGTCGAAGAAGCGCTCCGGATCGCCGATGCCCGCGACCGCATGCACCCGGCGGCCGGCGAAGGTCGACAGCGGCAGCGGGCGGCCGCCGACCAGGGGCACGGCGTCGCCCGGCGCCAGCCACATCGGCCATTCGCCGAAGCCGGCGGCGAGATCCGGATCGCTGCCGACGTTGAGCACGCGGAAGTCGCAGCCCTCGCCGCGCTCGGCGGGTTCGCGCAGGGGACCGGCGGGAATCGGGCGGCCGTTGCCGTGGCGGCGGCGGCCGTCAATGACTTCGATCTCGATGTCACGGCCCAGGGCGTAATGCTGCAGCCCGTCGTCGCAGACCACGATGTCGCAGCCGGCCTTGGCCAGCGCGCGGGCGGCCGCGACGCGGTCACGGTCGACGCGCACCCGGGCATCGGACTGGCGCGCGATCAGCACCGGCTCGTCGCCGCCTTCGGACGCAGGCGTCGTGGCCTCCACCCACATCGCCTTCGACGCATTGGCCCGGCCGTAGCCGCGGCTGGCGACGCCGGGCGTCCAGCCCTCGGCGCGCAGGCGCTCGACGATCGCCAAGGTCAGCGGCGTCTTGCCGCTCCCGCCCGCGACCAGGTTGCCGACCACCAGCACCGGCACCTTGAGCGACTGCCGGCGCAGCAGTCCGGCGCGGTAGAGGCGCCGGCGCAGCGCCACCGCGGCGCCATAGACCGGCGCGACCGCCGCGGCCCACAGCGGCACGCGCGCGCCGGGCTGGTACCACCATTTCGGTGCCTGGCGGCTCATGACGTAGACCCTCGTCGCGCGCACTGGCGCACCCGCGGCCTCATGTCGTCGCGCCCTCGCGGAACTGCATGGCGTGCAGGTGCGCGTAAAGCCCGCCACGCGCCAGCAGCTCCACATGCGTGCCCTGCTCCACGATCCGGCCCTGGTCGAACACCAGCACCTGGTCGGCGTGCTCGATCGTCGACAGCCGGTGGGCCACCACCAGGGTCGTGCGGTCGGGCATCAGCCGCTGCAGCGCGTCCTGCACCAGGCGCTCGGATTCGGTGTCGAGCGCAGCGGTGGCCTCGTCGAGAATCAGGATCGGCGCGTCGCGCAGGATGGCGCGCGCGATCGCCAGGCGCTGGCGCTGCCCGCCCGACAGCAGCGAGCCGTTCTCGCCGATCGGCGTGTCCAGGCCCTGCGGCAGGCGCTCGATGAACTCCCAGGCGTTGGCGGCTTCGGCGGCGGCGCGGATGGATTCGCGCGGGGCGTCGATGCCGTAGGCGATGTTGGCGGCGACGGTGTCGTCGAACAGCGCCACGCGCTGGCCCACCAGTGCGATCTGGCGGCGCAGGTCGGCCAGCGGATAGTCCGCCAGCGCCACGCCGTCGAGCGTGATCCGGCCCGACGTCGGCTCGTAGAAGCGTGGCACCAGGCGGACCAGGCTGGTCTTGCCGCTGCCCGACCGGCCGACGATCGCGGTCACCGTGCCCGGCGCGGCGCGGAAGCTCACGGCCTCCAGCGCGCTGCCGTCGCCGCGGGCATAGCGCAGGCCGACGTCGTCGAACACCAGTTCGCCGCGCGCACGCTGCAACTTGTGGCGACCACGGTCGTCCTCTTCCTCGTCGTCCAGGATCGCGAACAGGCGCTCGGCGGCGGCGACGCCGCGACCGAGCACGCTCTGCACGTTGGTAATCCGGCGCAGCGACGGGATGATGCCCATCATCGCGGTCATCAGCTTGATGAACTCGCCGGGATTCAGCCGTCCGGCCAGCGACTCGTGGATCGCCACCCAGACGATCGCCGCCAGCGCCAGCGCGGCCAGGATCTGCACCAGCGCCGACGAGGTCGCACGCGTCGCCTCGACCTTCATGTTCAGGCCAAGCACGCGGTTGGCGAGCGTGGAGTAGCGCGACTGCTCGAAGCCCTGTGCACCATGGACCTTGACGTCCTGCTGCGCGGCCAGCGACTGCTCGGCGCTGTGTGCGAGGTCGCCCATGCCGGTCTGGATGCCGCGGCTGATGCGCCGGTAGCGCCCGCCCACGTACCACACCACCACGCCGATCAGCGGCGCGATCAGGATCATCGCCAGCGTCACCTTGACGCTGGTCCAGAGCATCAGGCCGAGCAGGAAGACGATGGTCAGGCCGTCGGCGATGATCATCTTCAGCGCGTCGGCGCTGGCCTGGGTCACCTGCTCGGTGTCGAAGTTCAGCCGGCTGACCATCTGCGGCACGGCTTCGGTGTCGAAGCGGCTGCTGGGCAGGCGCAGGTACTTGCCGAGCACGAGTTCGCGCAGGTCGCGCACCACGCTGCGGCCGACGCGCGCGATGCCGTAGTCGGTGCAGAAGGTGGCCAGTCCGCGCACCAGGAACAGTCCGATGATCGCGGCCGGCAGGATCAGCGCCATGCGCGGCTGCGGATCGACGAAGCCCTCGTTGGTCAGCGGCTCCATCAGCCAGACGAAGGCGGCGCCGGCGGCGGCCTCGACCACCATGCCGACCATCGCCACGACCAGCAGCGCGCGATAGTTGACCGTGTGGCCGAGCAGGCGGCGGTAGGTCTGCCAGGCGGAGGGCTCGGCCGCGGTCACGCCCGCCTGCCGCGGCGCGGATGCCTGCCCTGCTCCGCGCGGAACGTGTCCGGCCTCCGGCTTGCTCACTGCGCCGGCGCCTGCACGGCCGCGGCGCCGGCCTCCGGCGCAGTCGCGATCGAGATGCGGCGGAAGCCGAGCTGGCCCAGCGCGTCCATCGCGGTCACCACGGCCTGGTGCGGCGTGCGGGCGTCGGCGCGCAGCAGCACGGGGCGCTCGCGGTCGTCGCCGGCGACTTCCAGGATGGTGGCCTTGATCGCCTCGACGTCGGTGCGCAGCGCTTCGCGGTCGTCGATGAAGTAGCGGCCCTCGGCGTTGACCAGGACGCTCAGCGCAGGCTCCTCGCTGTCGGCGGCACGCGCATCGGCCCGCGGCAGTTCGAGCTTCAGCATCGAGCGCGTGTCGAAGGTGGTGGTGACCACGAAGAAGATGATCAGCACCAGGATCACGTCGATCAGCGGCACGAGGTTGATCTCGGGGATGTCCTCGGCGCGGCGGTCGCGGATGCGCATGCGCGGCTCAGGCCTCGGCCGGACGGGCGGCCGTGCCGTGGCCGGCAGGCGCACCGGGTGTACCGGCCTGCGCGTGGGTGCCTGCGGCGGTGGCGGTGGCGACGCGGCGGTTGCGCGGATCCAGCGTGTCCATCAGCGCGATCGCCTCGTGCTCCATCTCGACGATGTAGCCATCGATGCGCCCGCGGAAGTAGCGGTGGAACATCAGCGCCGGCACCGCGACCACCATGCCCGCGGCGGCGCAGACCAGGGCCTTGCCGATGCCGCCGGCGAGCTCGTTCATCTCGCCCATGCCGACGTCCATGATCCCGAGGAACATCTGGATCATGCCGACCACGGTGCCGAACAGGCCCAGCAGCGGGCCGATGCCGGCGATCGTGCCGAGCGCGTTGAGGTAGCGTTCCATGCGGTGCGCGAGATGGCGACCGACGTCCTCGACGCGCTCGCGCATCTCGTCGCGCGGGTGGTTGCGCATGTCGAGCACGCTGGCCAGCAGCGCGCCCAGCGGCGAGTTGCCGCGCAGCGATTCGATGTGCGCCGGATCGAGCTGTCCGCCGCGCCCGACCCAGTCGCGCACCTCGCGGCCGAGGCCGGGCGGCAGCACCTGCGCGCGGCGCAGGGTCCAGAACCGTTCGACGATGATCGCCAGCGCCACCGCCGACAGCAGCAGCAGGGGCAGCATCGGCCACCCGCCTGCCTTGACCAGTTCCAGCACGTATCCACTCCTGGGCCGGGGGGCCCGCGGGCTAACAGGGCGCATAGGATACCGCCAGCCGCCCCGCCCGCGACCGGGGCCGCCGGGGGGCCCCTCTCGTGTAGGAGCGGCTACAGCCGCGATCGCGAGGCGGCGTCGTTGACGCTGCTGGACCGCGGGACACGGCGATCGCGGCTGTAGCCGCTCCTACAGGGGCGGGGTGTCGCGGGTCGTGGCGTCCCAGAAGCGACGGCGGCGGGCGCGTTCGGTCTGGACCTGCAGGCCGGCGCTGGTCAGGCGCAGGTGCGCCGCGCCGCCTTCGGGCGTTCCCAGCACGGTCGTGCCACGCCGCTCCCACCGTTCCACCGTGCCCGCGTCCGGATGTCCGAAGCGGTTGCCGTGGCCCGCCGACACCAGCGCCAGCGTCGCGCCGGTGGCCGCCACGAAGTCCGCGCTCGATGAGTGCCGCGACCCGTGGTGCGGTATGAGGACGACCTCCGCGGGCAGGTCTTCTGGCAGGCGCCCCACCAGGCGCTCCTCGACCGCCTCGCCAATGTCGCCCGGCAGCAGGAGCGCGCCGTGCACGGTCTCGATGCGCAGGACGCAGCTGGATTCGTTGCGCAGGTCGGGGAAGTGCAGCGGTGGATGCAGGAAGCGGAACTGCACGCCATCGTGCTGCCAGCCGCTGCCGGCCAGGCAGCCCGCGGCGCCTGGAATGGCCGCGCTCTCGGGCGCCAGCAGGCGCGCCGCGGGAAAGCGGCGGCGCACGGCCGCCAGCCCGCCGGCGTGGTCGCTGTCGGCGTGGCTGACCACCATGGTGTCGATGCGGCGCACGCCCAGCGCCAGCAGCGCCGGGACCACCGCGCGTTCGCCGGCGTCCCAGCCATCGCGCACCGCCGGCCCCATGTCGTACAGCAGGGCGTGGCCGGCGGTGCGTACCAGCAGCGACGTCCCCTGCCCCACGTCGATCATCACCAGCTCGACCTCGCCGGCGCGCGGCAGGTGGCGGTCCGGCCACAGCAGCGGCAGCCAGAGCAGCAGGGCCAGCGGCCGGCCCGGCAGTCCGCGCGGCAGCAGCAGCCAGAACGCGCCGACCAGCGCCATCGGCAGCGCGAACCACGCCGGCTCGGGCAGCCACCACAGCGCCAGCGGGCTTTCGCCCAGGCGCTCGAACAGCGGCCAGGACAGTTCGAAGGCCGCGGCGGCCAGGCGCCAGGCGGCGTCGCCGCAGCCCGCCTGCATGGCTTCGAGCGCGGTGCCGAGCAGCGACAGCGGCACCACGACCAGGCTCCACCAGGGAATCGCGACCAGGTTGGCGAGCGGGCCCGCCAGCGAGGCCTGCCCGAACAGGATCGCGGTCAACGGCAGCAGGCCGAGCGTGGCCACCCACTGCGCGGACAGGAAATCGCGCACGGGCCGCCGGCCGGCCTGCGGCAGGCACCACAGCAGCCAGGCGACGCCGCCGAAGCTGAGCCAGAAGCCGGCCGACAGCAGCGCCAGCGGATCGACCAGCACGATCGCGATCGCGGCCAGGGCCAGCGACTCCGGGATCCGCAGCGGCCGCCGCCACAGCCGCGCAGCCACGGCCACCGCGATCATCAGCACGGTGCGCACCGTGGGCAGCGCGAAGCCGGCGACCGCGGCATAGCCGAGTGCTCCGGCGAACGCAGCCAGCGCCGCGCCCTGGGGACGCGGCACGACGAGGCCGAGCGCCGGGACCAGCCGCCAGACGGCCGTGCCCAGCAAAGCGAAGGCGCCGGCGACCAGGCCGACGTGGAAACCGGAGATGGCGATCAGGTGGGTGAGCCCCGTGGCGCGCAGCAGCTCCCAGTCGGTGTCGGTGAGCGCGCGGGTATCGCCAAGGGCGAGCGCGCGCACGTAGCGGGACCCGGTACCGGGCACGGCGGCGGCGATGCGCTGGGCGATGCGGTCACGCCACGCGTCGAGCCCGCGAGCCGGCGCCAGCTGCAGGGCGGTGGCCTGCTCGCGTACGTAGCCGGTGGCCGCGATGCGCGCGGCCAGCGCATGGCGCTCCGCATCGAAGCCACCCGGATTGCGCAGCCCGCGCGGCGCGCGCAGCCGCAGCTGGAGGCGCCACTCGGCGCCTGGCTGCAACTCGTGGCGCCGCGAGGGCTCGTCCGCCCATTCGTTGTCGTACCAGGACAGCCGCAGCTTCGCGCCTCGCAGGACGTCGGGAAGCGCGGGATCATCGTGGACGCGGAACTCGAAGCGCGTGCGGCGCGGTTCGGACTCGGGCAGGCCGGTGATGCGACCGGTCACGGTGAAGTCGCCGCGCTCGTTCTCGGCAGGCAGCTGGCCGTCGAGCGACGCTGTCGCGTGCAGGCCGCACAAGGCGAAGCCGGCCAGCAGCGCGCCGGTCCATCGCCATCGGCCCGCGATCTTCCACCAGGTGCCAAGCCCCGCGACGAGCAGCACGTAGAACAGCGCCACAGCCGGCAGCCGCGGCAGGGCCAGGCACAGGACCACGCCAACCACCAGGGCAGCGGCGGCCCCCACACCCAGCAGCGGCGCCTGCCCCGCTCGCGCCGTCACAGCCCCCGTCTCTGTAGGAGCGGCTACAGCCGCGATCCCGTCTCCCTCACCTGCTGCAGGAGCGGCTACAGCCGCGATCGCATCTCCCTCACCTGCTGTAGGAGCGGCTACAGCCGCGATCGCGCGCTGCGTCGCACTTCCACTCTCTCCGCAATCGCGGCTGTAGCCGCTCCTACAGGGGGTGCCTTCGGGTTCATCGCTCATGACGCGGCGTCTGCATCAGCGCTGATCCAGACGGCGTCCCAGTAGGAATAGCCGCCGAAGCTCCGGGAAATCCCGGCGCGGATCGGATTCGCGACGACGTAGCGGGCGGCCGCCAGCAGGTTGTCGTCCGAGCGCAGTGCGCGATCGTGGAAGCCCGGCTGCCAGAGCCGGCCTGCATCCGGCTTCCAGACGCGCGTGGCGTGGGCCTTGGCGCGGCCGACGGTCCGTGACAGGGATTCGGACTCGCCCAGCTCCAGCAGGCCGTGCCAGTGGTCGGGCATGAGGACCCAGCAGAGCAGCCTTGAACCGGGCCAGGCATCCCGCCCGGCGAGTGCACGTGCGACCGCGGCCGCGGGCTCCCAGTCCTGGAACCACGGCTTGCGACCGTCGGTGACGATGGTGACCAGGTAGATCCGGCCGGGTTCCGACCAGCGGCCCGATCGGAGCTCGGGGGAACGGCGTGTGGGCATGCACACGAGCGTGCGGCCCGCGGCGGCGGCAAGCAGCCCTCCCGCTTCCGGAAACCCCCTAGGAGATTCCCGCCACCCCCCTGTAGGAGCGGCTACAGCCGCGATCCGGGCCGCCGTCCCCCTGTAGGAGCGGCTATAGCCGCGATTGCGGGACGTTGATCGCGGCTGTAGCCGCTCCTACAGCGAGAGGAGGCGCGGGGGTCAGGCGCTGGCGGGGGCGATCTCGCGGAGGCGGCCTTCGTGGAGTTCGAGGACGCGGTCGAGGCGGCGGGCCAGGCTGCGGTCGTGGGTGACGAGGACCAGGCTGGTGCGCTCGGCACGGTTGAGTTCGAGCATCAGGTCGAAAACGGTGGCCGCGGTCTTCTCGTCGAGGTTGCCGGTGGGCTCGTCGCCGAGCACGCAGGCCGGACGGTTGACCAGTGCGCGGGCGACGGCGGCGCGCTGGCGTTCGCCGCCCGACAGTTCGCCGGGCTTGTGCTCGAGGCGATGGCCCAGGCCGACGCCTTCCAGCAGCGCGCGCGCGCGCGACGAGGCGTCGGGCACCGCGGCGCCCGACAGCAGCACCGGCAGCATCACGTTCTCCAGCGCGGTGAACTCGGGCAGCAGGTGGTGGAACTGGTAGACGAAGCCGAGCGCGCGGTTGCGCAGGCGGCCGCGGTCGGCGTCGGACAGTGCGCTCATGCGCTGTCCGGCCACGTAGACCTCGCCCGCGGTCGGCGTGTCGAGTCCGCCGAGCAGGTGCAGCAGCGTGCTCTTGCCCGCGCCGGAGGCGCCAAGGATGGCGACGGTCTCGCCCGCGGCGACGCTCAGGTCGAGGCCGTCGAACACCGGCGTATGCATCCGGCCCTCGGCATAGGTCTTGCCCAGGCCGTCGGCGCCGACCACTTCGTCGGCGTGGCGCGTGTCGGCATGCGCCCTGGCGCCTGCCATCGCAGCCTGCTCACTCATAGCGCAGCGCCTCCGCCGGGGCCGTGCGCGCCGCGCGCCGCGCCGGGTAGATGGTGGCCAGGAAGGCCATGACCAGGGCGACGATCGCGACGATGGTGATGTCCTGGGCGCTGAGGTCGGTCGGCAGGCCGGTGATGTAGTAGACGTCGGCCGGCATCAGCTCGGCGCCGGTGACCTTCTCGATCAGGCGCAGGATGCGCTCGAGGTTGAGCGTCAGCGCCAGGCCGCCGATGACCCCCAGCACCGTGCCGAGCACGCCGATCAGCGTGCCCTGCACCATGAACACCTGCATGACGCCGCGCGGCGTGAGGCCCAGCGTGCGCAGGATCGCGATGTCGGACTGCTTGTCGGTCACCAGCATCACCTGCGAGGACACCAGGTTGAAGGCGCCCATGGCGATGATCAGCGACAGCAGGATCGCGATCATGGTCTTCTCGAGCTTGAGCGCGCGGAACAGGTGCGCGTTCTCCATCGTCCAGTCGCTGACCATGTAGGGCCCTTCGAGCTTCAGCGCGAGATCGCGCGCCACCGCGTATGCCTGGTCCATGTCGTGCATCTGCAGGCGCACGCCGGTCACGCCGTCGCCCATGCGCAGCAGGCGCTGCAGGTCCTCGATGTTGACCACGGCCAGGCCGCGGTCGAAGTCCTGGTAACCGGCCTCGAAGATCCCGCTGACGGTGAAGCGCTTGAGCTGCGGCACCGCGCCCATCGGCGTGGCCTGGAAGTCGGTGGTGGCGACGACGCTGTCGCCCAGGCGTACGCCCAGCCACAGCGCGAGCTCGCGGCCCAGCACGATGTTGTAGCTGCGCGGCTCGAGCGTCCCGAGGCTGCCCTCGACCATGCGCTCGCCGAGGATCGAGACCTTGGCCTCGTCGTCCGGACGGATGCCGCGCAGCATCGCCGGCTCGCGGCGCTTGCCCGACAGCAGGGCCTCGGTCGAGATATAGGGCGCGGCGGCCGCCACGCGCGGGTCGGCATTGCCGGCCTCGACGGCCTGGCGCCAGTTGGCCATCGGCTCGCCGTGCGCGCTGACAGTGGCGTGCTGCGTCATCTGCAGCATGCGGTCGCGGATCTCGCGCTGGAAACCGCTCATCACGGCGAGCGTGGTGATCAGCGCGGTCACGCCGATGGCGATGCCGAGGATCGAGGCCAGGGAGATGAAGGAGATGAAGCCGTTGCGGCGCTTGGCGCGCAGGTAGCGCAGGCCGATGGCGACAGGCAGTGGTTTGAACATCGGGTCTCGCCGGCTGAATGCCGCTATGGTGCCACCGATGGTCCGGCGCGCGCAGGGTCCAGCCGCCCGGTGGCCAGCCGGAGTTCACGGCGCCGGTGCGGCGGCAGGGTGTCGGGCCACCAGGCGAAGCGCTGGCGGCGGCCGGTCGGGCCGCGCAGGACCATGAACGCCAGTGGTCCGCGCCACTGCAGTTCGATGCCGGAAACCTCGTCTCCGTCCAGCAGCAGGCGCCCGTCCGCGGTGAACAGCAGGCTGTGCAGCGGCTGGTGCCATGCGCGCCACGCAAGGGACAGGCCGTGCAGGAGCGCCGCCGCCGCGAGCATCCAGGCCGCGCCGCGTGGAAGCTCGCTCGCCAGCACCGCGAGCGGCGCCAGCGCGGACAGCATCAGCAGCGCCGCGAGCAGCCAGCGCGAGGGCCGCCACTCAATGCGGCAGGGCGCGGATCCGCCCGACGAGGGCTTCGAGTTCGGCGTCATCCGGACGTTCGTGGCCGAGGAACCATTTCCACAGCCTATCGTCCTCGCTGTCGAGCAGGCGCAGGAAGGTGGCACGTTCGGCCGTCGGGGAAGCCCGCCATTCCTGCTCGAGCCAGCGCTCGAGCAGCCGGTCGAGCTCGCGCATGCCGCGCCGGCAGCGCCAGCGCAGGCGACGCAGCTCGGCGTCGTCGTCCTGGAGGATCATCGCGTCACCGGGTACGAAAGCGCCGGCGTGGGCCGGCGCGTCGTTCCGCTCAGACCTGGCGCTCGAGCATCAGCTGCTTGATCGCGCCGATCGCCTTCGCGGGATTGAGTCCCTTCGGGCAGGTGCGCGTGCAGTTCATGATCGTGTGGCAGCGGTAGAGCTTGAACGGATCCTCGAGGTCGTCCAGGCGCGTGCCGGTGTCCTCGTCGCGCGAGTCGACGATCCAGCGGTAGGCCTGGAGCAGGATCGCCGGGCCGAGGTAGCGGTCGCCGTTCCACCAGTAGCTGGGGCAGGACGTGCTGCAGCAGGCGCAGAGGATGCACTCGTACAGGCCGTCGAGCTTGGCGCGGTCTTCCTTCGACTGCAGCCGCTCGCGGTCCGGCGGCGCCGGGCTCTGGGTGCGGATCCACGGCTGGATCGACGCGTACTGCGCGTAGAAGTGGGTCATGTCAGGGACCAGGTCCTTGACCACTTCCATGTGCGGCAGCGGGTAGATCGGCACCTCGCCCTTGCCCTTGCCGCAGTCGTCGATCGCCTTGGTGCAGGCCAGCGTGTTGGTGCCGTCGATGTTCATCGCGCACGAACCGCAGATGCCCTCGCGGCATGACCGGCGGAAGGTCAGCGTGGGGTCGATTTCGTTCTTGATCTTGATCAGCGCGTCGAGAACCATCGGACCGCACGCATCGAGGTCGACCTCGTAGGTGTCGGTGCGCGGGTTCTCGGTGTCGTCCGGGCTCCAGCGGTAGACCTTGAACTCGCGCACGCGGGTCGAACCCGACGGCGCGGCGAAGTGCCTGCCCTTGTGGACCCTGGAGTTCCTGGGGAGTGAGAATTCGGCCATCTGCTTATCGATCCTAGTAGACGCGCGCAACGGGCGGGACGACTTCGACCTCATCGTCGAGCGTGTACATGTGCACTGGGCGGTAGTCGATGCGGGTGTTGCCCGCCTCGTCGACCCAGGTGAGCGAATGCTTCTGCCACTCGGCGTCGTTGCGGTCCGGGAAGTCCTCGCGGGCGTGGGCGCCGCGCGATTCCTTGCGGTTTTCCGCCGACACGATGGTGGCCAGCGACAGGCCGAGCAGGTTCTGCAGCTCGAAGGTCTCGATCAGGTCCGAGTTCCAGACCAGCGAACGGTCGCTGACCTTGACGTCGGCGAACGAGGCGTGGATCTCGCGGATCTTCGCCACGCCCTCGGCCAGGGTCTCGCCGGTGCGGAACACCGCGGCGTCGGCCTGCATGGTGCGCTGCATGTTGTCGCGGATGACCGCGGTCGGCGTGCCGCCGTTGGCATGGCGCAGCTTGTCGAGGTTGGCCAGCGCCTTGTCGCAGGCATCCGTGGCCAGGCGCTTGTGCGGCGCGCCGGGGGCGATGGTCTCGGCGCAGCGGTTGGCCACCGCGCGGCCGAACACCACCAGGTCGAGCAGCGAGTTCGAGCCCAGGCGGTTGGCGCCGTGCACCGACACGCAGGCGGCCTCGCCGATGGCGTACAGGCCCGGCACGACCGCGTCGGGATTGCCGTCCTTCAGCTGCACCACTTCGCCGTGGTAGTTGGTCGGCACGCCGCCCATGTTGTAGTGGACGGTGGGGATGACCGGGATCGGCTGCTTCTCGACGTCGACGCCGGCGAAGATCCGCGCGCTCTCGGCGATGCCGGGCAGCTTCTCGTGGATGTCCTTCGGGTCGAGGTGGGTCAGGTCGAGGTGGATGTGGTCGCCGTGCGCGCCGACGCCGCGGCCTTCGCGGATCTCGATGGTCATCGAGCGCGACACCACGTCGCGCGAGGCGAGGTCCTTGGCGTTGGGCGCATAGCGCTCCATGAAGCGTTCGCCCTGCGCGTTGCGCAGGATGCCGCCTTCGCCGCGGACACCTTCGGTGATCAGGCAGCCGGCGCCGTAGATGCCGGTGGGATGGAACTGCACGAACTCCATGTCCTGCAGGCCGAGCCCGGCGCGCAGCGCCATGCCGCCGCCGTCGCCGGTGCAGGTGTGCGCGGACGTGGCGGAGAAATAGGCGCGGCCGTAGCCGCCGGTGGCCAGCACCGTGCCCTGGGCACGGAACAGGTGCAGCGTGCCCTCGGCCATGTCGATGGCCAGTACGCCGCGGCAGACGCCCTCGTCGTCCATGATCAGGTCGAGCGCGAAGTACTCGACGAAGAACTCGGCCTGGTGCGCCAGCGACTGCTGGTACAGCGTGTGCAGCATGGCGTGGCCGGTGCGGTCGGCGGCGGCGCAGGTGCGCTGGGCGATGCCCTTGCCGTAGTGCGTGGTCATGCCGCCGAAGGGGCGCTGGTAGATCTTGCCCTCCTCGGTGCGCGAGAACGGCACGCCCTGGTGCTCGAGCTCGATGATCGCCGGGATCGCCTCGCGGCACATGTACTGGATGGCGTCCTGGTCGCCCAGCCAGTCCGAACCCTTGATGGTGTCGTAGAAGTGGAAGCGCCAGTCGTCCTCGCCCATGTTGCCGAGCGCGGCGGAGATGCCGCCCTGCGCCGCGACCGTGTGCGAGCGGGTCGGGAAGACCTTGGTGATGCAGGCGGTGCGCAGGCCCTTCTGGGCCAGGCCGAAGGTGGCGCGGAGGCCGGCGCCGCCGGCTCCGACCACGATCATGTCGTACTTGTGTTCGGTGATCTTGTAGGCGTTGGTCATTTCGGTCTCGTCAGGCCAGCAGCGCGATCCGGGCGATCGCGTAGAGCGACGCCAGCGCGCCGAGGCTGCACAGGAGGATGTTGAGCACCAGCAGCACGAGCTCGGTCGCGCGGTCGTGGACGTAGTCCTCGATCACCACCTGCAGGCCGAGCTTGGCGTGCCAGAACAGCGCGACCACGAACAGCGCCATCAGGATCGCGTTCCAGGGCCGCGAGAAGACCTCGTGCACCTGGGCGAGGTCGGCGCCGACCATCGACACCAGGGTGCCGACCAGCCACGGCACCAGCAGGGCAAGCACGACGGCGGTGACGCGCTGCCACCAGAAGTGGCCGGTGCCGGACTTGCCGGAGCCGAGGCGGCGCGCACGCTTGAGCGGCGTGCGGTACTCGGGGATCGCCTTGGCGTCGACGTCGGTCATGCCGCACCTCCCATCGCGAAGAACCAGATCAGCGCGGTCAGCACCACGGTCAGGCCGAACACCGCATAGCCGGAGCGGTAGACCTCGGGAAGCTCGAAGCCCCAGCCCGAATCCCACAGCATGTGGCGGATGCCGTTGAGCAGGTGGTAGACCAGCGCCAGGGAGAAGCCGAACAGCGCGAGCTTGCCCAGCGGCGACGCCAGGCAGGCCGCGGCGGATGCATAGGCGTCACCACCGGCGGCGACGGCGAGCAGCCACCAGGCCAGTCCGAACGCACCGACCACCAGGGCGACGCCCGTGGCGCGGTGCAGGATCGACATGAGCATGGTGATCTGCCAGCGGTACACCTGGAGGTGCGGCGACAGGGGACGTTTGGGGTGGGTCATCGCGGCAGGCATCTCTCGCTGGGCGGCGGTGACGCCGCGTTGGCTTTCATGGACAGGTGGGACTTGCGGCCGCGTCCTGCAGCCCGCGGCATCAGAAGTCGATGCAGCGTCCGTTCTTTTCCCAGTCCCCGTAGCGCGTCGGATCCAGACCCTCGCGGCCACCGTGTTCCGGCGCCGCTGGCGGCGTCACGGGAGTGGCCCTGGAATCGTCCGACCTTGCGTCCGGAGCGGTCCGAGGCGGCGTTTCGCCTATGATTGCGGGGTCTGGCACGAGCCGAAGTTTACGTCCCGGAGCACAGTTTGGACAAGCCAGCCGCCGCCAAGGCGCCGTTTTTCGCCCTTTCCGACCACGCGCTGCTCGCCCTGGAGGGGCGTGACGCCGTCGCCTTCGCACAGGCGCAGTGCATGAGCGACGTCGCCACGCTTTCCGACGGGCAGTGGCAGTGGAGCGGCTGGCTCACGCCCAAGGGCCGGGTGCAGGCGCTGTTCGCGCTGCTGCGCGTGGGCCCCGAAGCGGTCTGGCTGCTGCTGCCCGACGGCGACGCACAGGCCCTGAAGGCGGCGATGGAGCGCTTCGTCTTCCGCAGCAAGGTGACGCTGCGCGTGCCCGACGGCCTGACGCTCTGCGCCTCGTTCAGCGCACCGGCGGCGGCCTCGGGCGCGATGACCGCGACCGATGCCAAGGGACGCGTCGAATTCGACCTCGGTGACGGCACCACGGCTCGGACGCTGCGCGTCTGCCAGGGCTGCCTGGCACCCGCGGATCCGGGCGCCCTCGCCCGCTGGCGGGCCTTCGACCTGGTGCATGGCCTGCCCCGCCCCGGCTCCGCAGGCCTGGAGGCCTGGACGCCGCAGCAGCTGTCGCTGGATCGCCTGGCGGCCTACAGCGTGCGCAAGGGCTGCTATCCCGGGCAGGAAATCGTGGCCCGCACGCATTTCCTCGGGCAGGCCAAGCGCGGCCTGGCGCTGTTCGGGTCCGCCGGTGAGGCGTCCGTCGGGGCGCAGGTGATGGAGGGGGATCGCACCATTGGCACGGTGGCCTCGTCGGCCCCGGCCGTCGATCTCGCCGGGGCGCACGGTGCCACCGGCGCACCTGCAGGGCTGGTGCTGGCGGTGCTTCCGCTGGACCGGCCCGCGGACGCCGCGCCGCTTGCCGTCGAAGGCCTGCCGCTGGCGCCCCTGCCACTGCAGGACGGCCTGGCCCGCTGACCGCCCAGCCACCCACGCACGCCAGCCCCCTGTAGGAGCGGCTACAGCCGCGATCGCCCCTCGCAACGCACTCCGCCCTTCGCGACGCACTCGGCCCTTCGCGACGCACTCCGCTCGTCCCGACGCACTCCGCCAGTCCGCCGCGTTGCGCGATCGCGGCTGTAGCCGCTCCTACAGGGGGGAACGTCGGCGGCTGCCGGAAACGCGACTGCGGTTGCACAAGTTTCACGGGCCTTGGCTATGCTCCGGCGCAGGGGATCCGGAGGGGGATGCCAGGCATGGGGCCTGGCGCCGCTGCACCACAGCTGAGGGGACATCCATGCATCGACACACGAAGCCGCTGCTGGCGGCGTTCGCGACCGCCTGCCTTGCCGCCGCCTGCGCCAGCACGCCGGCGCCCGCGCCTGCGCCCGAACCGGCACCGCCGGTGGCCTCGTTCGACCACACCCTGTCGGGCGATGCGCTGTTCGCATTCGGCCAGGCCAGCGTGGCCAATCTGAGCGAGGCCGGCCGCGCGGAGCTCGACGCGCTGGCCGCGCGCGTGCTGGCGACGCCCGGCATCGACATGGTCCATGTGATCGGCCACAGCGACCGCATTGGCAAGGACGCGGCCAACGTCGAACTGTCGCGCAAGCGCGCGGCGGCCGTGCGCGACCACCTGGTCGCGGCCGGCGTACCGGCCGGCAGCGTCACCGCCGTGGGCCGTGGCAGCGTCGAGCCGGTGGCGACCTGCGAAGGCGAACGCGGCCAGACCCTGATCGACTGCCTGGCGCCCAACCGCCGCGTCGAGGTACGCGTGGTCGCTCCCTGATTGCAGGCCCACCCCCTGTAGGAGCGGCTACAGCCGCGATGCGGGTAGCCGGTGATGTGGCGGGTTTCCGGCAGATTGATCGCGGCTTTAGCCGCTCCTACAGGTTCTTCTGGCGGCGGTTAGGGTCGGGCGGCTTCAGGCCGCCAGGCGGTCCGCGGCGGCCACGATCTGCTCCTCCGACGGGATCACCAGGAAGGCCGCGCCCGCCAGCGGGGTGAAGGTGTCCGCACCCACCACGCGCTGCAGCGGGACACCCGCCAGCCCGCCCTCGACCAGGGCGGTGATGATGCCCTCGCCCACGCCGGCGCTGCGCCGGCCTTCGTCGACCACCAGGATGCGCTTGGCGCCTGCGGCCTGTTCGCGGATGAAAGCGTCGTTGAGCGGCACCAGCCAGCGCAGGTCGACCACGCGCACCGACCAGCCGTGCTTCGCCTCGATCGTGCGCGCGGCACGCAGGCTCATCGGCACGCCGTTGCCGAAGGTGAAGACGACCAGGTCGTCGCCGCCTTCGCCGTAGACGCGACCCTCGCCCAGGGTCATCGCCTCGCCCGGCGCCGGGAACTCCGTCAGCCAGCCGCCATCGCCCGGCTCGTGCAGGTCCTTGGCCATGTACAGCGCGATCGGCTCGAGGAAGGCGCAGACGCGCCCGTCGACCTTGGCCAGCGCCATCAGCGTGCGCAGCATCGTGACCGCGTCGTCGCCGCGGCTGGGGCAGCCGACCACCAGGCCCGGGATGTCGCGCAGCGCGGTGATCGAGTTGTCGTTGTGGAAATGCCCGCCGAAGCCGCGCTGGTAGCCGAGCGAGGCGATGCGCATCACCATCGGGTTGCGGTACTGGCCGTTGGAGAAGAACTGCAGGCTGGCCGCCTCGCCGCGGATCTGGTCGCAGGCGTTGTGGAAGTACGCCAGGTACTGGATCTCGGGCATGGGCAGCAGGCCCATGTTGGCGTAGCCCTGGGCCAGGCCCAGGATCACCGTCTCGTCGAGCAGGGTGTTGAACACGCGGCGCGCACCGAAGGCCTTCTGCAGGCCCTTGGTGACCGTGTACACGCCGCCCTTCTGGGCCACGTCCTCGCCGAACAGCAGGGCTTCCGGGTACTTTGCGAGGAGGTCGTGCAGCGCCTGGTTGATCTGGATGGCGAGGTGCCTGGGCGGCTGGCGCTCGGGCAGCTTCGCCTCTCCGCCGAACGCTTCGAGGCGCCGCGCGCCATAGTCGGCACGCGCGGCCTCGGCCGCCACCGCCCCGGGCGTGTACGGCGCAAGTGGCGCCATCACATCCTCCAGCAGCTCCAGCCGCGGCCGGCGATCGGCGTCCTCGGCCGCGGCGAAGCACTTCGCCCGCGTGGCCTCGTACAGGTCGATCACCTCGTCCTTCGACATCAGTCCGGACTCCAGCGCGATCACCGCCGAACGCAGCAGCGGGTCGGTGGCCTCGACCGCGCACAGCTCCTCGATCGAACGCCACTCGATCTCGAAGTCGGTGCCGGCGTGGCCCATGATCCGGGTGGTGCGCAGGTGCAGGAAGGTCGGACGGCGCGTGCGGCGGCAATGTTCGACCGCGCGCTGCACGTCGCCGTAGCCGCCGGCCAGGTCGAGGCCGTCGGCGGCGAAATAGTCGAGGTCGGGCCGCTGGCTGAAGTTGCGCGCGATCCAGCCGTCGGGCGTCTTGACCGAAATGCCGATGCCGTTGTCCTCACAGACGAACAGCACCGGCGCCGGCAGCTTCTGGTACGCCGTCCATGCGGCGACGTTGAAGGCCGTCTGCGCGGTGGCATGGTTGCTCGACGCGTCGCCGAAGGAACAGATGGCGATGCTGTCGTCGGGAACCGGCAGCGCATGGCCGATGCGCCGCGCCTGCTCGATCGCCACCGCCGTCCCGAAGGCCTTGGGCAGGTGCGAGGCGATCGTGGACGTCTGCGGCAGCACCCACAGCGGCTTGCTGCCCCAGACCTTGTGGCGTCCGCCCGACGCCGGGTCGTCCTTGCTTGCGGCGAACGACAGCGCCGAGTCCATCACCGGGTCCATGCCCGGCAGCTTGCGGAAGCGCTCGGCCATGAAGCCGCCCGATCGGTAGTGCAGGAAGGCCGGATCGGTATGGCGCGTGGCGCGGGCGACCATCGCGTTGCCTTCGTGGCCGCTCGAGCCGATGGTGTAGAAGACCTTGTTCTGCACCCGCAGCACGCGCGCCATCAGGTCGAGGTGGCGGCTGACCAGCTGCGACTCGAACAGCTCGCGGAAACCGCGGGCGTCGAGCGCGCTGCCCTCCAGCACCGGATCACCCGCGGCGGGCGCCTGGCCCGCACGGCCGTCCCAGCCGAGCACGAACTCGCGGAAGTTGATGTCGCAGATCTCGGCGCGGTTGAGGCCCTTCATGCGGGCCGGGATGGGCGTGGGAACGGCTGCGAACATGGCGTTGCGTGTCCTGTCGGAAGGTGTGCGTGGCGGCTTCAGGCGAAGCGCTTGCGGGTGTCCTGCCACTGCGCGCGGGTCTGTTCCCAGACCTCCACGGGCGCATCCTCGTACGGCGCCGGCAGCTGTCCGGGGCCCCTCAGGCGCGAGCCCAGGCGGCGGGCCAGGGCCTGCGAGGCGAGGTTCGCCGGTGCGATGCAGTGGATGAAGTCGTCCCAGCCGAGGTTGGCGAGCGCCCAGTCGACCGCGGCGACCGTGGCCTCGCTGGCATAGCCGCGCCCCCAGGCGTCGGGATGGAAGGAATAGCCGATCTCGTTGCCCGGCCAGCCTTCCGGCTTCCAGGGCCCCGCCTGGCCCAGCCAGAGCCCGGTGTCGCGATCGATGACCGAGAACATGCCGAAGCCCTGCAGCATCCAGGCCCCCGGCTGTTGCAGGAAGCGACGCCAGGCGGCCGCGCGCGGCGCGTGGCCGCCGATGTGCCGCGCCGCATCCTCGTCGGCCAGCAGTTCGGCGAAGCGGTCGAAGTCGCCGATCCGCGGGAGGCGCAGGACCAGCCGTTCGGTTTCGATGCGGACCTCGTGCACGGACATCGGCCTGCTCCGTTGCTGACCTTGCGTGGCCGTCCGGCACGACGTGCCGGGCCGGGACTCCCTGGATCGGGGCTCAGCCGCCGAAGGCGTTGATGCCGGTCAGCTCGCGACCCACGACCAGCTGGTGCACGGTCTCGGTGCCCTCGTAGGTGATCACCGATTCCAGGTTCAGCGCATGGCGGATCGGGCAGTGTTCGGTGGTGATGCCGGCGCCGCCGAGCAGGTCGCGCGCTTCGCGGGCGATGTCGATGGCCATGCGGCAGTTGTTCCACTTCGCCAGCGACACCTGGGTCGGCTGCATCCTGCCGGCGTCCTTCAGGCGGCCCAGCTGCAGCGAGAGCAGCTGGGCACTGGTGATGCGACGCGCCCAGTCGGCCATCTTGATCTGCGCGCTCTGGGTCGCGGCCACCGGGCGGCCGAACAGGATCCGCTCCTTGCTGTACTCCAGCGCCTCGTCCAGGCAGGCGATGGCGGCGCCGATCGGGCCCCAGGTGATGCCGTAGCGGGCCTGGGTCAGGCAGCCCAGCGGGCCCTTCAGGCCCTTCACGTTCGGCAGCCGGTTGGCCTCCGGCACGCGCACGTTGTCGAAGAACAGCGCGCTGGTGACCGAGGCCCGCAGGCTCATCTTGTGCTTGACCAGCTGGGCCTTGAACCCCGGGAAATCCTTCTCGACAACGAAGCCCTGGATGCCGTCATCGGTCTGCGCCCAGACGATCGCGATGTCGGCGATGTTGCCGTTGGTGATCCACATCTTGGAGCCGTTGATCACCCAGTCGCCGCCGTCGCGCCTGGCGTGGGTCTTCATGTTGGCCGGGTCGGAACCGCCGTGCGGTTCGGTCAGGCCGAAGCAGCCGATGACCTTGCCCGCCGCCATGTCGGGCAGCCACCGCTGCTTCTGCTCCTCCGTGCCATAGGCGAAGATCGGGTACATGCACAGCGAGGACTGGACGCTGGCGAAGCTGCGCAGCCCGGAGTCGCCGCGCTCCAGCTCCTGGCAGATCAGGCCGTAGCTGACGTAGTTGAGCTCCGCGCCGCCGTATTCGGCCGGAAGCGTCGCGCCGAGCAGGCCCAGGCCCGCGATCTCGGGGATCAGCTCGCTGGGGAAACGGCCTTCGTCGAAGCATTCGCCGATGATCGGCAGCACGCGCTCGTCGGTGAACCGGGCCACGCTGTCCTGGACGGCGCGCTCCTCCTCGGTGAGCAGCGAGCGGACGTCGTAGAGGTCGTAGGGGTTCAGGGCCATGGGAGCGCAACCGTCGGCAGGAAACCCCGCATTCTAGCCACTCCGCCCCCCCTGTAGGAGCGGCTACAGCCGCGATCGCCTCGTCGCCGTGACAGGGATCGCGGCTGTAGCCGCTCCTACAGAAAGAAAAAACGCCCCGAGTGGGGCGTCTTTCTTCGCACGGAGGGAGGCGATCAGCCGCGGCCGGAGTCGCCATCGACCGAGGCGACCTGGGTCACGACCTGGCCGTCGATCACCGGCAGGCGGTCGCCGGGGCGCTCGTCCATGCGGATGCTGCGCTCGGCGCCGTCGTAGCGGTAGGTGACGTCGTAGCCCACCGTGACCTCGGTATCACCCAGGGCGATGCGGTTCGCCGGCTTGCTGTCGGTGCGCATGCTGCCGGTGGTGCCGTCCGGGTTGCGATAGGTCACGTTGTAGGCGACCACGCGCGAGGACTGCGAGCTGTCGTTCACCGTTCGGCACTGGCGGTCGACGCGTTCGACCACGCGGCCACCGACGTGGCGACGGTCGACCTCGCGGCCGGCGAAGCCGCCGCCCACGGCGCCTGCGACAGTGGCGAGCTTGCGCCCGTTGCCGCTGCCGACCTGGTTTCCGACCAGGCCGCCGATGACGGCGCCAGCGACCGTGCCGCCGACGTTGCCGTCTCGCTCGGCCATGCGCTCCTGCACCACCACGTCCTCGCAGACCTGGCGCGGCGAGCTGGTGGTGGATGTCTCGCGGATGGCCTCGGAGCCGATCACCGTGGCGTACTGCGGCTCGCGCTCGGTGATGGGCTCGATGGCGACCACCGGGGCGTACTCGAGCCGGCCTTCGCCGGGAAGCGCCTCGTCGAGCGCGAAGGCGTCACCGATGCGCGCGGCATCGCCGGTCGCGGCGACGTCGGCGCGCGGGCCGTCATCGCGGTTGCCCTGGAAGGCAGCCACGGCGACGCCGCCAACGAGCAGCGAGGCAAGTGCAATGGCGAGCGTGTTGTTCTTCATAAGGGGGCTCCTCGGGGGCGAAGCCGGTCGTTGCGAGCGAAGATCCGGCGGTGACCCGATTCGACCACTCCGCGCCTGAACAGGTCCCGATCAGGCGGTCCCGGACTGAGCAATCCGTGAACCCTGCCGCGATCGGCCGCGTGCTAGCGTGCCGCGAAGACGCATCTCCGGAGACTGCAGTGGCCAATCCCATCCTCGCCCCCGTGCTGCGCTGGCTGGGCCGGCTCAGCTATCCCAAGCTGTTCGCCATGGCGGCCGTCCTGTTCGCGATCAGCGTGGTCGTGCCCGATCCCCTGCCCTTCGTCGACGAGCTGCTGCTCGGCATGGGCGCGCTGCTGATCGCACGGCGCAAACGCAAGCCGGAAGCGCCGAGCGGTCGGGTCATCGATGGCGAAGCGCGCCGCGGCTGAGCCGATGCTGGTCGATTCGCACTGCCACCTGGACGCCGACGAGTTCGCCCACGATCGCCTCGAAGTGATCGCCCGCGCACGCACCGCCGGCGTGGCCATGCAGGTGCTGCCGGCCACCCACGCCACGGAATGGCCGGCGCTGCGCGAGGCCGCCGCGCTGGACCCCGGCCTGCACGCCGCCTACGGCCTGCATCCGACCTTCCTGCAGCACCACCGCGACCCGCACCTGCCGGAGCTCGAAGCGTGGATCGAGCGCGAGCGCCCGGTCGCGGTGGGCGAATGCGGCCTGGACTTCTTCGTCGAAGGCCTGGACGCGGATGCGCAGTCGTATTTCTTCGAGGGCCAGCTGCGCATCGCGCGCGACGCCGACCTGCCGGTGATCGTCCACGCGCGACGCGCGGTCGACCAGGTCACCGCCGCGATCCGCCGCATCGGCGGGCTGCGTGGCGTGGTGCACAGCTTCTCTGGCAGCCGGCAGCAGGCGGAAAAGCTGTGGGAACTCGGCTTCATGCTCGGCCTGGGCGGCCCGGTGACCTACCCGCGCGCCAACCGCTTGCGCACCCTGGCCGCGACCATGCCGCTGGAGTGGCTGCTGCTGGAGACCGACGCGCCCGACCAGCCGGACGCCGGCCACCGTGGCCAGCGCAACGAGCCGGCGCGGCTGCGCCGGGTCTGCGAGACCATCGCGCAGCTGCGCGATGTGGCCGCGGACGAGGTGGCGGCCGCCACGACCGCCAATGCCCGTCGGCTGTTCGCCCTGCCCGACTGAGTCAGCCGTCCCCGGCGGCAGCGGCAGTCGCCGCGGGAACCGCGTCGCGGATCGTCGCGCGCGCAAGCAGCAGCTCCAGCGCCTTGCCCGCGGCCGCGAACGCGAACGCGCCGGTGATGTGCGTCGCCGCCCCCAGGCCGCCGCCGCAGTCGAGCTTGAAGCCGTCCTCGCCACCGACCGGCGGGCGCAGGCCGCAGACGCTGCCGTCGGCCTGCGGATAGCGCACGTTCTCAAGCGAGTAGACCGCCGGGATGCCGAAGTAGCGCTTCGGTCCCTTGGGGAAGTTGAACTCCCCACGCAGCTTCTTGCGCACCAGGGCGAGCATGGCGTCATGCTCGGTCTTAGACAGGTCGCGGACGCGGACCAGGGTCGGATCGATCCGGCCGCCGGCCGAGCCCACGGCCACCAGCGGAAGCTTGCGGCGCCGGCACCAGGCGATCATCTCGACTTTGCTGCGGAAGCTGTCGCAGGCGTCGACCACCAGGTCATAGCCGCGATCCAGCAGCGCGTCGAGGTTGGACGGCGTCAAGAAACTCGGCACCTCGTGCACCACCATCGCCGGGTTGATCGCGCGGCAGCGCTCGGCCATCGCCGTGACCTTGGCGCGTCCGTACTGCCCGGCGAGCGCCGGAAGCTGGCGATTGGTGTTGGAGACGCACAGGTCATCGGCGTCGACCAGGGTCAGGGTGCCGACCCCGCTGCGCGCGAGCGCCTCGGCCACCCACGATCCCACGCCGCCAAGGCCGATCACGGCCACGTGGCAGGCGGCGAAGCGCTCCACCGCGCCGCGCCCGTAGAGGCGGTCGATGCCGGCGAAGCGCTGGTTCCAGTCTGCGTCCATCGGTCCATTTTACCGATGCGCCGCATACAATCGCCCCGCCACCCTCTGCCCGTACAGGAACCCGCCGCATGTCGACGCCACAGCCGCAGGCCACGAAGGTCGATCCCTCCGCGCCGCGCCCCCCGCGCAAGCCGCCCTCGGCCGCCGGCCGCTACCTGTTCCTGTTCCTGCTGGGCCTGGTGATCGGCATCATCACCGTGGTGATGCTGCTGCGCTCGCTCGAAGGGCGGAAGACGTGGCAGGACCACTACCCCACCGCGGCCATGCAGCTGATGTCCGCGCATACCGCGCAGCTGCGCCAGAAGCTCGATGCCAACCGCTGCGCGGCCACCGACGTCCTGCCGCACCTGCAGGCCCTGCGCATGGTCGGCAACGACCTCGACCCGGCCTTCCCCGACCTGCGCGACAGCACGCGCTTCGCCGGGCACACCGGCAGCTACCGCGCGACGCTTGACCAGGTGCTGTCCTCGCCGCCGATGAACTGTGCCGGCCTCAAGAGCACGCTCGAGGCGATCGGCGGTGACTGCAAGGCCTGCCACGGCGACTTCCGCGGCTGACGGCCATCCGGGCGTGTTGAGTGTCCAAATGAACGGACCCTGCATGGGTTCGGGATCCGCGCGTGCGGAGCGCCACGATTGATTGGCCGTTCACGGCCGTCTGACTAACTTCGCCTGCAAGGCATCTCCCCCGGTGCCATCGCAGGAGTCCCACCGATGAAGGTCCGACTGATCAGCGCCAGTGCGCTCATCGCCGCAGCCACCCTGGTCGGCTGCGCCAGCACGTCCCCCGGCTATTCCAGCGGCGGCTATGGCAGCAGCGGCAGCTACGGCAGCGCGGCGCGTTGCGACACCTGCGGCGTGGTCACCCGCATCGACCACCGCGCACGTGCGTCGAACACGCCCAACGCGACCGGCGCCGTCCTCGGCGGCATCGTGGGTGCGGTGGCTGCGCGCGAGATCGCCGAACGCAACACCGACAGCGATGGCCGGGCCAACACCGCCACGGTGGCCGGTGCGGTCGGTGGCGCGGTGGCCGGCAATGCCATCCAGAACCGCGTGCAGGGCCAGTCGGTCTACGACGTGCACGTCCGGCTCGACAACGGTCGCATGACGGTCGTCACCCAGAACGACCTCGGCGGCATCCGCGAGGGCTCGTACGTCAACGTCGCCGGCGGTCGCGCCAGCGTGCGCTGAGCCGCCGCACAGATCCAGCGTCATCTCTCTCTTTGACGGCCCGCCCTGCGGGCCGTTTTTCTTTGGCAGACTGTGCGGATGGACCTGCAGACCCTCTACTACGCGATCGCGGCCCTCCTGGTGCTGGTCGGGATCGCGGGAACCATCCTCCCGGCCCTGCCGGGACTGCCGCTGGTCTTCGCCGGCATGCTGCTCGGCGCCTGGGCCGGCCACTTCGAGTACATCGGGGTGCCGGTGCTCGTGGTCCTCGGGGTGTTGACGATGCTGTCGCTGGCGGTCGATTTCTGGGCCACCGCGCTCGGCGCCAAGCGCGTCGGCGCCAGCGGAAAGGCGGTGGCGGGCGCGGTGATCGGCACCTTCGTCGGCATCTTCTTCGGCCCCGTCGGCCTGTTCGCGGGCCCCTTCATCGGTGCGCTGGCGGGCGAGCTGCTGCACGGTCGCGACGTCGGCCGCGCCACCCGCGTCGGCTTCGGGACCTGGCTGGGCGTGGTCTTCGGCACGGTCCTCAAGCTGGCCCTGGCCTTCACGATGGTCGGCCTGTTCGTGCTCGCCTGGGTGTTCTGAACGCTACACTCGCGCGCCAACGCCGCCGCAGGAACGAAGACGCCATGGAACGACGCCACACGACGCCGCTGCTCATGCTCCTGTGCGCCGCCCCCCTGTCCGCCAACGCCCAGCCCGCGGGCCCCGAGCCCGCGCCGGCGCTGGCCGCCTGCGTCGCCGTCGAGACCGCCGCCGAGCGCCTGGCCTGCTACGACCGCGTCGCCCAGCGCGTCGCGCCCAGCCCGCAGGAGGCCGACGCAGCCGCCGAGCAGGCCCAGGCGGTGGTCGCCGACGCCCCGCGGCAGGCGCCCGAGACCCGCAGCGACCTGTTTCCGCACGATGGCGACCCGCGCCGCGCGCTGGCCAACGCCGGCCGCGGCTCGCTGCTCGACAGCCGCTGGGAACTGGCCGCCGACTCCAAGCTCGGCACCTTCAACATGCGCGCCTACAAGCCGGTCTACCTGCTGCCGGCGTTCTGGAGCAGCCGTCCGAACGCGACGCCGACCTCGTCGCTCGACGGGGCGCCGCTGGAATCCACCGACACCGACAGCATCGAGACGAAGTTCCAGATCAGCTTCAAGACCAAGGCGGTCGAAAACCTGTTCGGCGACAACGGCGACATCTGGATGGGCTACACCCAGAGCTCCCGCTGGCAGGTCTACAACACCGAAAGCTCGCGCCCCTTCCGGGAGACCAACTACGAGCCCGAAGTGCTGCTGGTCTTCCGCAACAACTATTCGCTGGGCGGCTGGAAGGGCCGCATGGCCGCGGTCGGCATCAACCACCAGTCCAACGGTCGTCCGGATCCGGTGTCGCGCAGCTGGAACCGGATCATGTTCAACGTCGGCCTCGACCGCGAGGACTGGGCCGTGACCTTCCGGCCCTGGATCCGCATCAGCGACGGCAGCGACGACGACAACCCCGGCATCGAGGACTACCTCGGCCGCGGCGACGTCACCGTGGTGCACACCCGCGGCGACCAGGTGTTCTCGCTGATGGCACGCCACTCGCTGCGCGGCGGCGACCGTTCGCGTGGCGCGCTGCAGTTCGACTGGGGCTTCCCGATCAGCAGCCACCTGCACGGCCACATGCAGCTCTTCAGCGGCTACGGCGAGAGCATGCTCGACTACGACCACCAGGCGACCTACGTCGGCTTCGGCATTTCCGTGCTGGACTGGTTCTGAGCGGCGGGCTTCACGCGCCGCTGAATAGGCACAGCGCACAGTGCGGCTCCGGCGTTGGTCGCCGAGGGTGTCGATGAGCCTCAGAACCTGGAGCCGCAAGCACATGGCCTGGACGATCGTCCTGACCGCCGCGATCACGGTCCTCGCCGTGGTGCTGGCGATGAACTTCTCCACTCCCGAGAAGAAGATCGAACGCAAGATCGAGCACCGGCACGCGATCGCCGATCCGCAGTTCCGCCGCGAGATGTCGGTGCTGCTGGGCCCGGCCATCCTCCCGGGCAACCACGTCATCGACTACGAGAACGGCGACGAGATCTTCCCGGCCATGCTGGGCGCCATCGCCTCGGCGCAGAAGACGATCACCTTCGAGACCTACATCTACTGGTCCGGCGACATCGGCAAGAAGTTCGAGCAGGCGCTGTCCGAGCGCGCGCGCGCCGGGGTCAAGGTGCACCTGCTGGTGGACTGGGTCGGCAGCATCAAGATGGACGAGGACATGCTGCAGTCCATGAAGGACGCCGGCGTGGAGGTCGAGCGCTATCGCCCGCTGCACTGGTACAACCTCGGCCGCATGAACAACCGCACCCACCGCAAGCTGCTGGTCATCGACGGCCATGTCGGCTACACCGGCGGGGTCGGCATCGCCGACCAGTGGACCGGGCACGCGCAGGATCCGGACCACTGGCGCGAGGCGCATTTCCGCATCGAGGGCCCGGCGGTGGCGCAGATGCAGTCGGCCTTCAACGACAACTGGATCAAGACCACCGGCACCCTGCTCAACGGCCCGGACTACTTCCCGCCGCTCGAGCCGGTCGGCGACATGGACGCCCACCTCTTCATCGCGTCCCCCGCCGGCGGCAGCGAGAGCATGCACCTGATGTACCTCTCGGCGATCGCCGCGGCCGAACACACCATCGACCTCACCGCGTCGTACTTCGTCCCGGACGAGCTGATCATGAAGGCGCTGGTGGCGGCACGGAAGCGCGGGGTGCGCGTGCGCGTGCTGCTGCCGGGCGAGCACATCGATTCCGAGACCGTACGGCTGTCCTCCAAGGCCAGCTGGGGCGGCCTGCTCCAGGCCGGCATCGAGATCCACGAATACCAGCCGACGATGCTGCACGTGAAGCTGCTGATCGTCGACGGCGAACTGGTGTCGCTGGGTTCCACCAACTTCGACATCCGCTCGTTCCGGCTCAACGACGAGGCCAGCCTCAACGTCTACGACCACGGCTTCGCCGCGCGCATGACCGAGGTCTTCGAAAAGGACCTCGAGTCGGCGGTGCAGTACTCCTACGAGATGTGGGACAACCGCCCGCTGCGCGAAAAGCTCGCCGAGAAGTTCGTCCGTCCGTTCCGGTCGCAGCTGTAGGAGCGGTTACAGCCGCGATCGCTCCTCAGGCCGTGGCAATCATCTTCAGCGGGATCTTGCCGATCCGCGACTGCCACTCCCGCGGCCCGGTCTCGTGCACCGAGACGCCTGCGGCGTCGACCGCCACGGTCACCGGCATGTCCTGCACGGTGAACTCGTAGATCGCCTCCATGCCGAGGTCCTCGAACGCGACCACGCGGGCCGCCTTGATCGCCTTCGACACCAGGTAGGCCGAGCCCCCCACCGCCATCAGGTAGGCCGACCGGTGCCTGCGGATCGCCTCGATCGCCGCGGGGCCGCGCTCGGCCTTGCCGACCATGCCGAACAGCCCCGTTTCCGACAGGATCTGGTCGGTGAACTTGTCCATGCGCGTGGCCGTGGTCGGGCCGGCCGGACCCACCACTTCGCCGGCCACCGGATCGACCGGGCCGACGTAATAGATGAAGCGCCCGGCCAGGTCGACCGGCAGTGACTCGCCGCGGTTGAGCATGTCGACCATGCGCTTGTGCGCGGCGTCGCGGCCGGTCAGGAGCCGGCCGTTGAGAAGCAGGGTCTCACCGGGCTGCCAGGCGGCGACCTCGTCCCGGGTCACGGTGTCGAGGTCGACTCGGCGGCCCTTGGACGCGTCCCAGGTGATCTTCGGCCAGTCCTCCAGCGACGGCGGATCCAGCATCACCGGTCCGCTGCCGTCGAGGCTGAAGTGCGCGTGCCGGGTGGCCGCGCAGTTGGGGATCATCGCCACCGGCAGGTTGGCCGCGTGGGTCGGGTAGTCCCTGATCTTGATGTCGAGCACGGTGGTCAGGCCGCCCAGGCCCTGCGCGCCGATGCCGAGTGCGTTGACCTTGTCGAAGATCTCCAGGCGCATCTCCTCCAGGCGGGTCGACGCGCCGCGGGCCTTGAGGTCGACGATGTCGATCGGCTCCATCAGCGCTTCCTTGGCCAGCAGCATCGCCTTCTCGGCGGTGCCGCCGATGCCGATGCCGAGCATGCCCGGCGGGCACCAGCCGGCGCCCATGGTCGGCACCGTCTTCAGCACCCAGTCGACGACGGAGTCGGAAGGATTGAGCATGGCGAACTTCGACTTCGCCTCCGAACCACCGCCCTTGGCGGCCACGATCACGTCGACCTTGCCGCCGGGCACCACCTTGAAGTTGACGATCGCCGGGGTGTTGTCGCCGGTGTTGCGGCGCGCGCCGGCCGGGTCCGCCAGCACCGAGGCACGCAGCTTGTTTTCGGGCAGGTTGTAGGCGCGGCGCACGCCCGCGTTGACCATCTCTTCCACGCCCATCGTGGCGTCCGGCCACGTCACCTCCATGCCGATCTCCAGGAACACGGTGACGATCCCGGTGTCCTGGCAGATCGGCCGGTGGCCCTCGGCGCACATGCGCGAGTTGATCAGGATCTGCGCCATCGCGTCCTTGGCCGCCGGGGACTCCTCGCGCTCGTACGCGGCCGCCAGGTTCCGGATGTAGTCCACCGGGTGGTAGTAGCTGATGTACTGCAGGGCGTCGGCGACGCTCTGGATGAAGTCTTCCTGGCGGATCTGGGTCACGGCGGGCTCGGATGGCGTGCTTGGACGCCCATTTTAAGCCGGCCGCCCCCGGGGCTTGAACCTTTCGCCGCGACGCTGCATCCGACTGGGTATGCTCGATGCCGCCATGACCGAAAGCCCGCAAGCCCCGGCGACCGACGCCGGGGACGGCGACCACGCCCTGGCGCTGGCCGCCGCGGCCGGCGATACGGCGGCGTTCGAGGCGCTCTACCGCCGCCACAGCGCACGCGTCCACGGCGTGGTGCTGCGCCTGGCCGGCTGGCAGCGCGCGCGGGCCGAAGACCTGGTCCAGGAGGCCTTCCTGCGCGCCTGGCAGGCCCTGCCCGGCTGGCGCGGCGACGCGGCCTTCGGCACCTGGCTGCACCGCCTGGCGGTCAACGTCGCGCTGATGGACCTGCGCGCCAGGCGTGTCCGGCCTGCGCTCGACGGTGACGACGCCGCCGCGCTCGACGCCCTGCCGGCGGCCGGATCCCCGGGCCACGGCGGGTCGCTCGCCATCGATCTCGCGCGTGCGGTCGCCACCCTTCCGCCGCGCGCCCGCGCCGTGCTGGTGCTCCACGACATCGAAGGCTGGACCCACGGCGAAATCGGCGCGGCCCTCGACATGGCGACCGGCAGTTCCAAATCCCAGCTGCACCGCGCCCGCGGGCTGCTCCGCGCACGCCTTGGAGACACAGCATGAACACCGGCCCGAACGAGCTGAAGAACGAGACCGGACCCTTGCCCGAAACCCTTGCATGCGGCCTGCGCGGCCTGCGCGTGGACGCGGCACCGGGGCGCGACCTGTGGCCCGGCATCGCTGGCCGGCTGCAGCCGCGTGGCCCGGCCACGCAGGCGCCAGGGCACGCGCCCATGCGGGTGCCGCGACTCGTCGGGCGCCGCCCGGCCTTCGCGCTGCGCAACGCCCGCTACGCCGCAGCCGCCGCGGTGGTGCTCGCGACCGGCATCGGCTGGCAGCTTTGGCCCGGGGCGGTCGCGCCGCAGGCGCCGCCACCGGCGCCGGAGGCCATCGTGGCGACAGGCCCGGTCGCCGACGCCGACGCGCCCCTGCTGCGCGCCGCCGATGCGCTGGCGCGCGAGTACCAGGGCGCGCTGCGCGAGGTCGCGGCCGGCAGCGCCGGCCTGGTCGCCGACGCGGGCACGAGCGGCCCGCCGTTGGCCGCCGCCGGCCTGGACGCCGAGCTCGCGCGCAGCGCCACCGAAGTCCGCGCCGCCCTCGCCCGTGATCCCGACGCCCTGCACCTGCTCCACCGGCTGCAGCGCATCTACGCCCACCGCCTCGCGCTCAGCCTGCGCCAGGCCTGACCCAGGAGAGTCCCATGACCCGATCCCTTGCCGGCCTCGCCCTCGCGGGCCTTGCCCTCGGTGCCCTTGCCTCCGCTGGCCTCGTGCGCCCCGCCTTCGCGGCCACGCCGATCAACGAAACCCGGCCGCTCGACGCACGCGGCGAAGTCGAAGTGACCAACCTCAAGGGGCGGATCGAGGTCCGCACCTGGGAGCGCAACGAAGTGCGCATCAGCGGCAGCCTCGGTGACGGCGTCGAGCGCCTGGAGATCGACGGCAGCGGCCGCAAGCTCGCGGTGCGCGTGCGCTACCCGCGCAACAGCCACAACAGCGAGCCGACCACCCTGGTGCTGGAGATCCCGCGCCAGGCGAGCCTCGACGTCGACTCGGTGGCCGCGGACGTCGACGTGCAGGGCATCGCCGGCGACGAACTGGAGGTCGACAGCGTCAGCGGCACCGTGGTCGCGGTGGGCGCGCCGCGCAAGGCCTCGATCGAGAGCGTGAGCGGCGACCTGCGGCTCAACCTCAACAGCCGCGACGTCGAGGTCGACAGCGTCAGCGGCAAGCTCCTGCTGCGTGGCCGCATCGCCGGCACCGTGGACGTGGAAACGGTGTCGGGCAACATCGACGTGGACACCCGCGGCGAGCGCCTTGCGCGGCTGGAGCTGAGCACGGTGTCGGGCGACGCCAGCGTGCGCAGCGGCATCGCCGACGCCGGCCGCTTCCGCTTCGAATCGGTCAGCGGCGACCTGCGCCTGGCGCTCCCGGCCAGTGCCTCGGCGCGGGTCGAGGCCTCCACCTTCAGCGGCGACATCGACGCTCCGGGTGCCAACGTGGTGCGCAAGCGCTACGGCCCGGGCGCGAGCCTCGAGCACCGCTACGGCACGGGTGACGCCTCGATCGCGGTCGAGACCTTCTCCGGCGACGTGCGCCTGGTGATGGAGTAAGCGCCGCCGCGCGGCGTCCTTCCCGCGCTCACGCGGCAGGCGGCATCATGGGCCGATGTCGACCCCAGCCCCCGGTGCCGCCGCCCGCACCACGCCCGCACCCGATCCCCAGGCCGGACGCCCCTCGTTCCGCGAGCGGGTCGACGCACTGGGGAACCTTCCGCCCTTCCTGCGCGAGATCTGGCGCACCAGCCGCCCGCTGACCATCGCCACCATGACGCTGCGCCTGCTGCGGGCGCTGCTGCCGGTGGCGATGCTCTACCTGGGCAAGCTGATCATCGACGAGGCGATCGGCCTGGTGGGCACGGGCGCCATCGATGGCGGCATCGCCGAGGCATGGCGCAGCGGCGTGCTCGATCCGCTGGCCGTGCTGCTGGCCGCCGAATTCGGCCTGGCGATCCTGTCCGACCTGCTCGGCCGCGGGGTGTCGTACTGCGACCAGGTGCTGTCGGAGATGTTCACCAACGCCGCGAGCGTGCGCCTGATGGAGCATGCGGCCACGCTCGACCTCGAGGACTTCGAGGATCCGGAGCTGCAGGACAAGCTCGACCGCGCGCGGCGCCAGACCATGGGCCGGATGAACCTGATGGGCCAGCTGTTCGGCCAGGTGCAGGACATCATCACCATCATCAGCTTCGCCGCCGGGCTGCTGGTCTACGCGCCATGGCTGATCCTGCTGCTGGCGGTGGCCCTGATCCCCGCCTTCATCGGCGAATCGCACTTCAACGCGCTGAACTATTCGCTCAACTTCCAGTGGACGGCCGAGCGCCGCCAGCTCGAATACCTGCGCCAGACCGGCGCCAGCGTCGACACCGCCAAGGAAGTGAAGATCTTCGGGCTGCACCACTTCCTGGTGGAGCGCTTCCGCACGCTGTCGCAGGCCTTCCTGGTCGCGAACCGCCGCCTGGCGCGGCGGCGCGCCGTCTGGGGCACCCTGCTCGCGGCGCTGGGGACCCTGGGCTACTACGTCGCCTATGCCTATATCGCCTGGCGGACGGTCCGCGGCGACTTCACCATCGGCGACCTGACCTTCCTCGCCGGCAGCTTCCGCCGCCTGCGCCAGCTGCTGGAAGGCCTGCTGGTGGGCTTCTCGCAGGTGGCCGGCCAGGCCATGTACCTGGATGACCTGTATTCCTTCTTCGAGATCGAGCCGGAGATCGTGTCCAGGCCCGGTGCATCCGCGATCCCGCGGCCGGTTGCCACGGGCTTCGTCTTCGAGGACGTCGGTTTCCGCTACCCCGAGGCCACGCGCTGGGCGCTGCGCCACGTGGACCTCGAGCTGCGCGCGGGCGAGGTGCTGGCCCTGGTCGGCGAGAACGGCGCCGGCAAGACCACCCTGGTCAAGCTGCTGGCGCGCCTGTACGACCCCGACGAGGGCCGCATCCTGCTCGACGGCCGCGACCTGCGCGACTACGACCTGGACGACCTGCGCGCCAACATCGGGGTGATCTTCCAGGACTTCGTGCGCTTCCACATGACCGCGGCCGAGAACATCGGCGTCGGCCAGATCGACGCGATGGACGACCGCCCGCGCATCGAGGCGGCCGCGCGCCGCGCCATGGCCGACGAGGTCATCGCGGGCCTGCCGCGTGGCTACGAGCAGGTGATCGGTCGCCGTTTCAAGACGGGCGTGGACCTCTCCGGCGGCCAGTGGCAGAAGATCGCGATCGCCCGCGCGTACATGCGCGACGCCCAGGTGATGATCCTCGACGAGCCGACCGCGGCGCTCGACGCGCGCAGCGAATACGAGGTCTTCCAGCGCTTCCGCGAGCTGTCCGACAACCGCACCACGGTGCTGATCTCGCACCGCTTCTCCAGCGTGCGCATGGCCGACCGGATCCTGGTGATGGGCGATGGCCGCATCGAGGCCAGCGGCACCCACGACCAGCTGATGGCCGAGGGCGGCCGCTACGCCGAGCTGTTCGAACTGCAGGCCGCGGGCTACCGCTGACGGGCCGCGGCAGCGGCGTACAATGGGCCGGTTTCCCTCCCCTCCGGCCCATATCCGCATGTCTTCCGCGTTTGGCACCGAGACGGTGCTGGACGTCCGTCACTGGACGGACGACTACTTCAGCTTCACCACGACCCGCGACGACGGCTTCCGTTTCGAGAACGGGCAGTTCGTGATGATCGGCCTGCCGGTGGAACAGCCGGGCGGCGGCAGCAAGCCGCTGATGCGCGCGTACTCGATCGCCAGCGCGAACTGGGAGGAGCAGCTCGAATTCTTCAGCATCAAGGTGCCGGATGGTCCGCTGACCTCGCGCCTGCAGCACATCCAGCCCGGCGACGAGGTGCTGATCGGCCGCAAGCCGACCGGCACCCTGCTGATCAGCGATCTCCACCCCGGCCGCAACCTGTACCTGCTGGGCACGGGGACCGGGCTGGCGCCGTGGATGTCGGTCATCAAGGATCCGGCGACCTACGAGCGCTTCGAGCGCGTGGTGCTGTGCCATGGCGTCCGCCACGAGGCCGACCTCTGCTACCGCGACTACATCGTCAGGGAACTGCCGCAGCACGAACTGCTGGGCGACATCCTGCGCGAGCGCCTGGTCTATTACCCGGCGGTGACCCGCGCCGACTTCACCTTCGACGGCCGCCAGCAGCGTGGCCGCCTGACCGACCTGATGGCCACCGGCCAGATGATGTCCGACCTGGGGCTCGATGCGCTGGACCCGGCGAAGGACCGCGCGATGATCTGCGGCAGCCCGGGGATGCTGGCTGATTTCCGCGCGCTGCTCGACGGCCGCGGCTTCAAGCCCTCGATGCGCATCGGCGCCATCGGCGACTATGTCTTCGAACGGGCCTTCGTCGAGAAGTAGCCCCGGCACCCGCCGCTGGCCACCGGCGTAGAATCCCGACCCAACACGCACAAGCCGAAGGAAACCCCGCATGAAGATCCTGGTCGCCGTCGACGGCAGCGATATCAGCGTCCGCGCCGCGAAGCACGCCAACGCCCTGGCCAAGCGCCTCGCCAAGCCCGCCAGGATCGTCCTGGTCGCCGTGGACGCCGCCCCGTTCCCGGGCGTGGTGAGCAAGATCGGCCGCGAGGCGATGGAGCGGATCCATGCGGAAAACCATGAGCGCATGCTGGCCCCGGTGCGCCGCGCGCTGGCCCGCAGCAAGGCCGAGGTGCGCGAACTCGCGGTGGTGGGCGAGCCCGCCGACGCGATCCTCGCCGCCGCGCGCGACAACAAGGTCGACCTGCTGGTCATGGGCTCCCACGGCCGCGGTTCGGTCAAGGGCATCCTGCTGGGCTCGGTCTCCAGCAAGGTCATCGCGCAGACCGACATCCCCGTCACCATCGTCCGCTGAGCCGGGCCGTCGCCACCCCGCGGGAGCGGCTGCAGCCGGGCCTTCACCGACCATGGCTTTAGTCACGTTGGGCCTCCGCCCTGACCGGGTACCCTAGGGAACTCAGTCGCGCAAGGAACCACCCGATGAAGCATCCGCTGTCGCTCGCCCTGGCCATCGCCCTCGCCGGGGCCGGCATGTCGCCCGCCCTCGCCCAGTCCACCGCCGACGCGGAGTCCACCATGGCCGCCAGCGCCGAGGCCCTGAAGGGCAACCCGTTCGCGGCACGCAGCACCCTGCCGCTGCAGTACCCGCATTTCGACCGGATCCGCGATGAGCACTTCGCGCCGGCCTTCGACGCCGGCATGGCCGAGCAGCTCGCCGAAGTGCGCGCGATCGCCGACAACCCGGAACCGCCGACCGTCGAGAACACCATCCTCGCGCTGGAAACCAACGGCGAGACCCTCGGCCGCGCGATGCGCGTGTTCTTCAACCTGGTCGGTACCGACACCAACGACGCGCGCAAGAAGCTGCAGGCCGACTACTCGGCGAAGTTCGCCGCGCACCGCGACGCGATCGCGCTCGACCCGAAGCTGTTCGCGCGCATCAAGACCCTGCATGACAACCGCGCCGGGCTCGGCCTCGACGCCGAGGGCGTGCGCCTGGTCGAGGAGTACTACAAGGACCTCGTGCGCGCCGGCGCCGCCCTGGATGAAACCCAGAAGGCCCGCCTGAAGCAGATCAACTCCGAACTGGCGACGCTGGGCACCACCTTCAGCCAGAACGTGCTGGCCGAGGTGAACGACTCCGCCGTGGTGGTCGATACCGCCGCCGAGCTCGAGGGGCTGACCCCGGAGCAGATCCAGGCCGCCGCCAACGCCGCGAAGTCGCGCGGCCACGAGGGCAAGTACGTCGTCACCCTGCTCAACACCACCGGCCAGCCGCCGCTGTCGCAGCTGGCCAACCGCGAGCTGCGCGAGCGCATCCACAAGGCCTCCGTGGTCCGCGGCGCGCGCGGCAACCAGTGGGACAACACCGGCCTGGTGGCCCAGGTGCTGAAGCTGCGCGCCGAGCGCGCGAAGATGCTCGGCTTCGACACCTATGCCGACTACGTGCTCGACGGAGAAACCGCCAAGACCACCGAGGCGGTCAACGCCATGCTGGGCCAGCTGGCCCCGGCCGCCGTCGCCAACGCGCGTCGCGAGGCCGGCAAGCTGCAGGCGATGATCGACGCCGAGCAGAAGGCCAAGGGCGAGCCGACCTTCCAGCTCGCGCCCTGGGACTGGGCCTACTACACCGAGAAGGTGCGCAAGGCCGAGTACGACTTCGACGAGGCCCAGCTCAAGCCCTACCTGGAAATGAAGAACGTGCTGGAAAACGGCGTCTTCCACGCCGCCACCCAGCTGTACGGCATCACCTTCAAGCCGCGCACCGACCTGCCGAAGTACCACCCCGACACCTGGGTGTACGAGGTCTCCAACGCCGACGGCAGCCAGCTCGCGTTCTTCATTTTCGACCCCTATGCGCGCGACTCGAAGCGCGGCGGCGCCTGGATGAGTTCCTACGTCACCCAGTCGGGCCTCGAGGACACCAAGCCGGTGGTGGCCAACCACCAGAACATCCCCAAGCCGGAAACCGGCAAGCCGACCCTGCTGACCTGGGACGAAGTGACGACCATGTTCCACGAGTTCGGCCATGCGCTGCACGGCATGTTCTCGGACGTGGAATACCCCTACTTCTCCGGCACCAGCGTCCCGCGCGACTTCGTCGAGTTCCCCTCGCAGGTCAACGAGATGTGGGCCGACTGGCCGTCGATCCTCGCCAACTACGCCAAGCACCACCAGACCGGCGAGCCGATGCCGCAGGCGCTGCTGGACAAGGTGGTCGAGACCGCCAAGTTCAACCAGGGCTTCGCCACCACCGAGTACCTGGGCGCGGCGATGCTCGACCAGTACCTGCACCAGCTGCCGGCCGACAGGCTGCCGGCAAAGGGCGACATCCTCGCCACCGAGGCCGCCGCGCTCAAGGCCGCCGGCCTGGACTTCGCCGCGGTGCCGCCGCGCTACCGCACCACGTACTTCAGCCACATCATGGGCGGCTACGCGGCCGGCTACTACGCCTACATCTGGTCCGAGGTGCTGGACGCCAACACCGTGGCCTGGATCGAGGAAAACGGCGGCCTGACCCGCGCCAACGGCGACCGCTTCCGCGCGACCCTGCTGTCGCAGGGCGGCAGCAAGGACGCGCTGCAGCTGTTCCGTGACTTCTCGGGCAAGGAGCCCGACATCCGCCCGCTCCTGGTCAAGCGCGGCCTGGACGGCGCGGTCGAGGACGGCGCACCGCCGGCCGGGGCAGCGCAGCAGGACTGAGTTGAACCACTTCCCCCGCTCCGGCGGGGGAAGTTCTTTCCGGGCCTCGAGCCGCCAGCGTGGGCCGGGCTCGGCCCGCGGCCCGGCTCAGCCGGCCGCGAACAGGTCGCGGTATTCCGGGGCAAGATGCGGCAGCAGCACGGACGCCGGCACCTCGACGGTCTGCATGCCGTCGGAATACGGCCCCACCTGGTAGGGCGGGAACACGAAGCGCAGCCCGCGAAGCCGGCCGCCTTCACCCGGCAGCGGTTCGAACTGGCCGAAATTCTCCGCCAGCGAACCGGTCCCGTCGTCGATCATCTCGCTGCCGCTGCGCATGAGCTTCACGCGGTCGGCCGGCGCGACGTCGTCGGCGTCCAGCCGCTGCGACAGCGCCGCGTGCAGGGACTCGCGGCAGAAGGCCGAGACCTCGCGCCAGCCGTCCTCGCCGGCCACCAGCTTCTCCGCGCGCAGCATCTCCTTGCGCTGCGGCAGCCAGACGAAGCGCGCCACCAGCGGGTTGCCGTGGGCGCCACCGGTATAGAGCGTGCCCCAGGCCTGGACCGCGACGATGGTCGGGGTCTCCATCAGGACGTCGTAGGCCAGGGTCAGGTCGTAGGGGATGCGCTCGCCGCCCTCGGCCGGGTCGTGCGCCTCGACCGCTTCCATCAGGTCGGCGCGCGCGGCGTCTGCGTAGCGCCTGAGCTCCGCCGCCAGCCCCGGGTAGCGATCCATGCCCGGCGGATAGCTGATGCCGACGATGTAGCGCGGATCGGTCTCCATCACGTCCTCGAGCGCCACCGGTGCGGCCGCGGCCGTGTCGGCCGCCGCAGGCGTCACGGAAGCATCCGGCCCGGCGGTGCCCCCGGGCACCTCGGCCTCCTGACGGCATCCGGCCAGCGCCAGCGCCAGCAGCAGTCCACTGGTCGCGAGCCCGCGTGTCGTGCGATACATCCTGTTCCCCTGTCCCAATCAGCAATGCAAAAAGGCTAGCCCGCCGCGCGTGATGCCGGCGATCACGACCTGGCAGCGCCGCGGCGCTTTGACGCATGGCGCCGCAGCACCGCCACGCGTCCCGCCTGTGGCCAATCCAGAACCAGCGCACAAACGAAAAGCCCCGGGCGTTTCCGCCCGGGGCCTTCTGGTGTCGCGAGACGCGGGCCTTAGACGGCCTGCACCTCGTCAGCCTGCAGACCCTTCTGGCCCTGCACGACCTTGAACGAGACCTTCTGTCCTTCCTGCAGCGACTTGAAGCCGGTGCCCTGGATGGAACGGAAGTGGACGAAGAGGTCCTGGCCGCTCTCGGGGGTGATGAAGCCGAAGCCCTTGGCGTCGTTGAACCACTTGACGGTGCCGGTCTGACGATCGGACATGGTGTTACTCCTTGAAACGTTTTGGAATTGGCACGGTCCGCGAACGGATCCGAGACTGCGAAGCAAGGGGTAACACAGGAACGATGGAGCGGATCGTCAGGACCCGGCCGTTGACCGGCCTTGAAACCTTGGATCTACCGCACCGGAGCCACGATGTACCGTGATCCCGCTTTGAACAGTGGACGCACCATACCGCACTTTCGACCGCAAATGTGAATGCCCGGCACCACCCGTCATCCCGGGGACCCGGATGGCCCGGTCACCAGGCGTCCTGGCCAGGCAACAGCGCCGCCAGCTCGGCTTCGCTGAGGTTGCGCCAGCGCCCCGGCTTCAGGTGGCCGATCTGCACCGGCCCGATGCGCACCCGCACCAGGCGCTTCACCCGATAGCCGAAGTGCGCGGCCATCAGGCGGATCTGGCGGTTCAGGCCCTGGACCAGGGTGACGCGGAATCCGTAGCGTCCGAGCTTCCCGGTGCGACATGGCAGGGTCACCTCGCCGTGGATCGGGACCCCGCGGGCCATCCCGCGCAGGAAGTCGTCGGTGACCGGGTTGTTGACCCCCACCAGGTATTCCTTCTCGAGCTTGTTCTCGGCGCGCAGCACGGCGTTGACGATGTCGCCGTTGCTGGTGAGCAGGATCAGGCCCTCGGAGTCCTTGTCCAGCCGGCCAATGGGGAAGATGCGCTCCTGATGCCCGACGAAGTCGACGATATTGCCGGCGACCCCGGTTTCGGTGGTGCAGGTGACGCCGGTGGGCTTGTACAGGGCGATATAGACGTGCCGGCGCTTGCCCGGCGCGGCGCTGCGCGCGCGCAGCGGGCGTCCGTCGACGAGCACCTCGTCGCCCTCGCCCACCTCGGCGCCGACCCGGGCCCGGATCCCGTTGACCGTGACCCGGCCTTCGCCGATCAGCCGGTCGGCTTCACGGCGCGAGCAGGCCCCGGTCTCGCTGATGTGCTTGTTGAGGCGAATCGACACAGGCGGCCCCGCGTGAAAGGGGCGCAAGTCTGGCAGATCGCGGGCGGCCGCGGGCGGTTACCCGTGACCGGCCGCCCTCAACGGACCAGGTCGGCGTACTCGGGGTGGCGGCGGACCCAGGTCGCGGCGTACTCGCACAGCGGCCGGACCTTCCAGCCCTCGACACGGGCGTGGTGGAACGCCGCCTCGACCAGCTTGCCGGCGATCCCCCGCCCTCCGATCGCCTCGGGCACCCGGGTGTGGGTGATGTGCATGACTCCGTCGGCCATTTCGTAGTCGACGTTGGCGACGTGGCCGTCGACCCCGGTCACGAAGCGCCCGGGGATGCGGTGGTGTGTGATGTCGAGATCGGACATGGCCGGGTCCTATTCGGTGTCGCCGCGGTGGTCGCGCTTGCCCTGGCTGCGGCGGTCGCGCGTCGAGCTGCTGCCCTGGATGGACGCCATCCTCGACTCGCCGGCATGCAGCTTGAGCGCCTTGCCGGCCGCCTCCTGCGACTGGTAGCCGGGCTGCGGTGCATGGTCGACGACCGGATCCAGCGCGTGCCACGGCAGGGTGGCGCGGGCGCGCTGCTGCTGCTCCTCGAGCAGGCGGCGGGTGTTTTCGAGCGCGCGTGCGCGCGAAACGCGCTTGCGGGGCTGGGCGTTCGCCGGGGCGGACCGCCTGGTTCGGGATGGACCCGGCTCGCCGACCGTCCCCTCGGCTGGCTTGGCCGCAGTTTTGTTCGCCACCGACTTCCGTGCTTCGGACTTCCCCGCCGCGGACCTCCTGCCCGAGGTCTTCGTTGCCTCGGTCTTCTTTGCCTCGGTTTTTTTTGCCGCGGCTTTCTTTGCTGCTGTCTTGGTTGCCGGTATCTTCGTTGCCGCAGTCTTCGCAGTCGTCTTCGCCGCGGTCTTCTCGGCTGCGGCCTTCCCGACCGTCCTGGCCGTCGTCTTCCGCCCGACGGCCTTCTTCGCAGCCGTCTTCTTCGCAGCGGCACCCTTCGTGGCCTTCCGGACAACCGGCTGCGCCGGGGCATTCCGGCGGGCCTCGCTGAAACGCTGCAGGATCTCCACCAGCAGCGCCTCCTTGCGAGCCGTCCTTCCGGCGATGCCCTCGTCCCGGCCTTCGCCGCGCTTGCGCGCTGCCAGCCGCTGCCGCTTCAGGAGGTCGCGGGCGCGGTCGCGCGAGGCACGCGCGCGCTCGACCCGTCCGGCCAGCGCCGTGCGATCGAAGCCCCGGAGCGCGTTGGCCCGGCTGTCGTCGAAAAGCTGCATCTCGGACTTGTTGAGCAGCGCGGTGGCCTGGGCGCGAGTGAACGGCATGGGCGATCTCCTGCGGATGGGAACGGCCAATGCTTAACACGCACGGGATTCAGGCCGGGTGAGCAGGGCCTGCCCGCGTCACAGGCCGCCGGGACCGAACCGCGACTGCCGCTCAGCGTCACCTGCCCACCAAAGCGCTGGGCGGCGCGCGCGATTGGCACGCTTGATGCGTCAGCCTTCGGCAGACCGACCACCGTGGAGCTCCGCCATGCACGCGATCCTCGATACCAGCGCCGGGCACGACGCCGTCACCCGCCTGTTCGACCTCTCCCGGGCCGGCGCGGTCGACAACGTCGAGTTCAGCCAGCTCGATTCGCTGGTGTATTCGCGCCTGCTCGAAACCTACGATGGCGACCGGGCCGGCAACGACGGCGCCAGCGAGTCGATCTCCTGACTCAGAAGGACGGCGAGGCCAGCCGCGCGAGGAACACCTCGAACACCCGCGGCTCCATCATCACCGTGAACAGCACGCCATAGCCGGCGCCCCAGAGATGGGCGCTGTGGTTGACGTTGTCGCCGCCGCGACGGTCCATCCAGATCGAGTAGCCGATGTAGAGCACGGCGTAGACGATCGCCGGCACCGGGATGAAGAAGACGAAGATCAGCGTCCACGGCTGCACGAGGATGAAGGCGAACAGCACGGCCGACACCGCGCCCGAGGCACCGAGGCTGCGGTAGGACGGATCGCGGCGATGGCGCAGGTACGTCGGCAGGATCGCGACCAGGATCGCCGACAGGTAGAACAGCGCGAAGCCCAGCGCGCCGATGTACGTCGTGAACAGCGCCTCGACGTGCCGGCCGAAGAAGTACAGCGTGATCATGTTGAACAGCAGGTGCTGCCAGTCCGCATGCACGAAGCCGTGGGTGACCAGCCGGTCGTACTGGCGCTGGCGCTCCACCGCCGGCGGCCACAGCAGCAGCCGCTCCAGCAGGCGCCGGTTGCCGAACGCCTGCCAGGAGACCAGCACGGTGACCGCGAGGATCGCCAGCGTCACCATCCCGTCCATCAGGCGACGCCCGCCACGCGGTAGTTGTCCTGCATCGGATAGCGCCGTGCATAGGCCGCGAACGCCGCCGCCGCCACGAAGGCGAACCCCGCGAAGAAGAACATCAGGAAGGCGTTCTCGCTGAGGCCGGTGTTGGCGATGGCGGCGGTGACCGCGTCGTTGCGCACGCCGGCATTGGTCAGCAGCACCCAGAGGCTGCCGAAGGTGCTGGTGAGGTACCAGAAGGCCATGATCACGCCCTTCATGGCCTGCGGCGCCTGGCTGTAGGCGAACTCCAGCGCGGTGGCCGAGACCAGCACCTCGCCGAAGGTCAGCAGCAGGTAGGGCAGGCCCTGCCAGGCCAGCGAGACCTCGCTGCCGCCGTCGAGCCACAGCTGCAGCATGCCGGCCACGACCCAGGACAGGCCGGAGATCGCGATGCCCCAGCCCATGCGGCGCAGCGCCGTGACCTGGAAGCCCATGCGCCGCAGCGCCGGGTACAGCACCAGGTTGTTGAACGGGATCAGCAGCATCACCAGCAGCGGATTGAGCGCCTGCATCTGCGCCGGCTCCTTGACCAGCCAGCTCGGCCACCACCACTGGTCGTGCGGCATCACCATCGCATTGCCCTGGATGATCCAGGTGGACGCCTTCTGGTCGAACAGCGACCAGAACGGGGTGACCAGCGCGAACACGATCAGGATCCGCAGTACCGCGCGCACGCCGTCGACGGCGGCGTCGGGATGCCGGCCGCGCGCGCGTTCCAATTGCAGCGAAGCGCCCCAGCCGCCGGCGGCGATCAGCACGCCGAGCGCCAGGCAGGCGGTGATGACGAAGCCGAACGAATCCGGCCACCACGGCAGGGCCACGCCCGCGGCCTTGAGCGCCCACAGCGCCAGCATCAGCACCGCAACCGAGATGCCCGTCCAGGCCACCAGCGAGCCGGCGTTGCCCTGCCCTTCGCGGCGCTCGCGCAGCGCAGTGCGGACCACGTTGAGGAAGGAATCGGGGTCGTGTCCCGACGGCGGCACGTTGACGTACTGCTTGCGGCCCAGCCAGAACACGAACGTGGCGATGAACATCAGCACGCCCGGCACGCCGAACGCCACCGCGGGCCCGTAGCTGCGCAGCAGCAGCGGCGCCAGCAGCGAGGCGAAGAACGAGCCGAAGTTGATGATCCAGTAGAACGCGTCGAAGACGATCTTGGCCTTGGACTTGTTGGTCTGGTCGAACTGGTCGCCGCAGAACGAGACCACCAGCGGCTTGATGCCGCCCGAACCCAGCGCGATCAGGAACAGGCCGGCATAGAAGCCGTTGCGGCTGTCCTCGAACAGCGCCAGGCAGGCGTGGCCGGCGCAGTAGATGAGCGAGAACCAGAGGACGGTGTTGTACTTGCCGAAGTAGCGGTCGGACAGCCATCCGCCCAGCAGCGGGAAGAAGTACACGCCGATGACGAAGGTATGGAAGATGTCCTTCGCCGCGCCCTCGCGCTCGGGGCCGGCCGGGAGGTAGGCCAGCAGCATCGAGCTGATCAGGAACGGGATGAGGATGTTCCTCATGCCGTAGAAGCTGAAGCGCTCGCAGGCCTCGTTGCCGATGATGAAGGGGATCTGGCGCGGCATCCTGCCGGCGTCGGTGGCAACGGGGGCTGTGCTCATGCGGCTTGGCGTCTTGCGGGCGGAAGCACGAAGGCTAGCGCATCGGACGCCGCGACGCTTTGGCCGAAAGGTCATGTACCGTCATCATGGCCGGGTCTTCCCAGCCCGGCCGCCCGCCCGATGACCCGTCCCTCGCCCGCCCTGCCCGCCAGCCTCGCACTCGCCCTGCTGCTGGGCCTCGCGCCCGCCACGGCGGCGCCTGCAGCCACCACGGCCACACGCACCTCGGCCGTCGCATCGCTGGTGACCGAAGCCGAACGCTCCGGCTTCCAGCGCACTGGCCGCTATGCCGAGGTCCTGGCCCTGTGCGACGCCTTCGCCGCCCGCTACCCGCAGGCGGTGCGCTGCATCGAGTTCGGCACCACGCCCGAGGGCCGGCCGATGAAGGCCCTGGTCGCCTCGCGCAGCGGCGCGCTCACGCCCGGGGCCGCGCGGTCGCGTGGCCTGCCGGTGCTGCTGGTGCAGGGCGGGATCCACGCCGGTGAAGTCGACGGCAAGGACGCCGGCTTCCTGGCGCTGCGCGAGCTGCTGGCCGGCGAGGCCGCCCCGGGGGCGCTCGACGACGTGGTGCTGGTCTTCGTGCCGGTGTTCAACGCCGATGGCCACGAGCGCTTCGGGCGGTGGAACCGGCCCAACCAGCGCGGCCCGGAGGAGATGGGCTGGCGCACGACCGCGCAGAACTACAACCTCAACCGCGACTACGTGAAGGCCGATGCGCCCGAGATGCGCGCGATGCTGGGCCTGGTGCAGGCCTGGGACCCGATCGCCTACGTCGACCTGCATGCCACCAACGGCGCGCAGTTCGAACACGACATCTCGGTCCAGATCGAGCCGTTGCACTCCGGGGACGCCGGCCTCGCACGCGCGGGCCTGGCGCTGCGCGAGGCGCTGCTCGCCGGGCTCGCGGAACAGGGTTCGCTGCCGCTGCCCTTCTATCCCTCCTTCGAAGTCCACGACGACCCGTCCTCGGGCATCGTCGACGGCGTGGCGCCGCCGCGCTTCTCGCATGGCTACTTCGCGCTGCGCAACCGCTTCGGGATCCTGGTGGAGACGCACTCGTGGAAGGAGTACCCGGTCCGGGTGCGCATCACGCGCAACCTGGTGGTGGGCATGCTGGAGCAGACCGCGCGGCATGGCCGCGACTGGCTGGCTGCCGCGGCCGCCGCCGACGCGCGCGCGGCGACGCTGGCCGGCACCACGGTGCCGCTCGAGTGGGTCGCCACCGACCGCGTGCGCACCGTGGATTTCCGCGGCTACGCCTGGACGCGGACGCCATCCGAAGTCTCCGGCACCCTCGCGACCCGCTATGACGAAACCACGCCGCAGCTGTGGAAAATGCCGCTGCGCGACGAGATCGTGCCCGGCCGCCGCGTGCCGGTAGCCGGCGCCGGCTACCTGGTGCCGCCCGCGCATGCGGCGGCGGCGGCGCGCTGGCTGGACCTGCACGGGATCGGCTACCGGCGCCTCGCCCACGCCCTGCCGGCGGCCCGCCTCGAGGTCTTCCGCGCCAGCGAATGGCGGGCTGCGGCGGCCTCGAGCGAAGGTCGCCAGCGGCTGGAGCTCGAGGGCGACTGGGCGCCGGAGACACGCGACGTGGCCGCGGGCGCGCTCTTCGTCCCGGTCGCACAGCCGCGCGCGCGGCTGGCGATGGCGATCCTGGAGCCGCAGGCGCCGGACTCGATGCTGGCCTGGGGCGAGTTCAACAACGCCTTCGAGCGCAAGGAGTACATGGAGGCCTACGTCGCCGAGGACGTGGCGCGCGACATGCTCCGCGACCCGGCGGTCCGCGCCGCGTTCGAACGAAGGCTCGCGGAGGACGCGGCGTTCGCGGCCAGTGCGTCGGCGCGGCTCGAATGGTTCCATCGCCGGCATGCGAGCTGGGACGAGCGGCTGGGCCTCTATCCGGTCTTCCGCACCGCCGTCACCCCGCCCTGAGCGGGCCGCGCACGGCTCAGTACAGCTGTCCGGCCAGCGTGCCGTCGGGCTCGACCCGGTTCCGCCCGCCGGCCTTGGCGCGGTACATCGCGGTATCGGCGCGCGTGAGCCACTCGTCGGTGGTCACCACCGACAGGTCGGCCTGGGCCAGGCCGATGCTGAGGGTGCAGCCCTCGGCCGCGGCCTCCGCCGTGCGCTCGGCCAGGAACGCGGTCCGCACCCGCTCGGCCACGCGCACGGCCCCGGCCTGGCTGGTCTCGGCCAGCAGCACGCCGAACTTGTCGCCGCCGTAGCGCGCGGGGGCATCGATCTCGCGCGTGCAGGCACGCAGCACCGACGACACGCTGCGCAGCACGGCGTCGCCGGCCAGGTGCCCGTGCCGCTCGTTGACGGCCTTGAAGCCGTCGACGTCGACCAGCATCAGCACCGCCGGCCGGCGGGTGCGCGCATGCCGCGCGAGCTCGGCGCCCAGCGTCTCGTTCCAGCCGCGCCGGTTGAGCAGGCCGGTGACCACGTCGACCCGGTTGAGGCGTTCGAGCTGGCGGTTCTTGAGCGCCACGCTGCGGCCCAGGCCGTAGGTGAGGGTGGCCAGCGCGATCGGATAGACGAACAGGAACGGCAGCGTCGCCAGCACGTTCGACATGCTGCTCTCCAGCCGCACCGCGAACCCGAGCGCGGTCGAGGTCAGCGCGCAGGCCGCCAGCAGTGGCAGCGTGGTGCGCCCGAGGAAGCGCCAGCCGCCCACGGCGATCTTGTCCATCGACACCATCGCCAGCAGCACCGCACTGGGCACCAGGTTGAACTGCATGATCGCGATCCACATGCCGGCGGCCGCGGAGTCGAAGACCAGGAAGCGCTGCGCGCTTTGCGCGGGCTCGGACGAGCGCAGGGTCAGCGAATGGGCGAGCAGCGGCCACAGGAACCCGTTGAACGCCCACAGCGTCCAGGTCCAGGCCGGCGCGCCGTCGCGTGCGAGCACCGAGGCGACCAGCAGCGCGGACAGCGCTGCGCCGAGCGTGCGGACATGGTGGACGCGCCGGGCGAAACGCAGTTCGCGCTGGCGGACGGGTTCGTCGTCGGTCGGGTGCATGCGCGCAGAGTGGCGGCGATCGGCGGCTCCGGCAAGCGTTTCCGCCCTTCAGCGGCGCCAACAACGGAACGCCGTCACGTTTGTCAGCGCGCCGCGCCGGAGCTCCGGATCCGCGAGGCCCGCGCGCTCAGCCAGACGCCGCGTCGAGCGCCTCCCAGCGCGCGTAGGCGGCGTCGAGTTCGGCCTGCGCCTGGGCCATCGCCGCGTTGTGCGCGGTGATGGCGGCGGCATCGGCACGGAAGAAGTCCGGGTCCGACAGCGCGGCCGCCATGCCGGCGAGCCGCGTTTCCAGCGCCTCGATGCGCGCCGGCAGCTGTTCCAGCTCGCGCGCGTCCTTGAATGACAGCTTCGCGCGCCCCGGCGCCGGAGCGGGTGCGCCGGCCGACGCGACCGCGGCCGATGCCCCCTGCTGCTCCGGACGCACGTTTGCCTGCGGCAGCCCCGGGCCCGACTGGCCAGGCCCCGACCGGCTCTCGCGCAGCCACGACTGGCTTTGACGAAGCCAGTCACTGTAGCCGCCGACGTACTCGCCGACGCGGCCGTCGCCCTCCATGACCAGGGTCGAAGTCACCACGTTGTCGAGGAACTCGCGGTCGTGGCTGACCAGCAGCAGGGTGCCCGGGTAGTCGGCCAGCAGTTCTTCCAGCAGCTCCAGGGTCTCGACGTCGAGGTCGTTGGTCGGTTCGTCCATCACCAGCAGGTTGGACGGCTGCGCGAACAGCTTGGCCAGCAGCAGCCGGTTGCGCTCGCCGCCGGACAGGCGGGTGATCGGCGCGCGCGCGCGTTCGGGCGTGAACAGGAAGTCCTGCAGGTAGCCGATGACGTGCTTGCGCTTGCCGCCGACCTCGACGAAGTCCTGGCCCTCGGCCACGTTTTCCAGCGCGTTCCAGTCCTCGCGCAGGGTGGCGCGGTACTGGTCGAAATAGGCGACCTGCAGCTGGGTGCCGATGCGGATCTCGCCGGCCTGGGGCTCCAGCTCGCCGAGCATCAGCTTGAGCAGGGTGGTCTTGCCGCTGCCGTTGGCGCCGATGAGGCCGATCCGGTCGCCGCGCAGGATGGTGGTGGACAGGTCGCGGACCATCACCCGGTCGCCGAACGCGAACGACACATCCTTGGCCTCGATCACCTTCTTGCCGGAAGCTCCGGCCTGCGCGGTATCCATGCGCACGGTGCCGACCTGCTCGCGCCGGGCGGCGCGTTCGTTGCGCATCGCCTTCAGCCGGCGCACGCGGCCCTCGTCACGGGTGCGGCGGGCCTTGATGCCCTGGCGGATCCAGACCTCTTCCTGCGCCAGGAGCTTGTCGAAGCGCGCGTTCTCCTGCGCCTCGGCGTTGAGCCGCTCTTCCTTGCGCCGCAGGTAGTTGGCCCAGTCGCCGGGCCAGCTGGTCACCTGCCCGCGGTCGATCTCGACGATGCGCGTGGCCAGCGCGCGCAGGAAGCGGCGGTCATGGGTCACGAACACCAGCGCGCCGGACCAGGCCTTCAAAAAGCCTTCGAGCCAGTCGATCGCCTCGATGTCGAGGTGGTTGGTGGGTTCGTCGAGCAGCAGCAGGTCCGGGGCCGACACCAGCGCGCGCGCCAGCAGCACCCGCCGCTTCATGCCGCCGGAGAGGCGCGAGAACGCCAGTTCGCCGTCGAGGCCGAGCTTCTGCAGGGTTTCCTCGACGCGCTGGTCGGCCGCCCAGCCGTCGGCTGCGTCGATCTTCGCCTGCACCGCCGACATCGCGTCGGCGTCGTAATGGTCGCCGTGGCTCAGGTGGTGGAACTCGGCCAGCCAGGCGCCAAGCTCGCCCATGCCCTCGGCCACCACGTCGAACACCGTGCCCGAGGCGCCGGCCGGCACTTCCTGCTCCAGCCGCGCCACGCGCACGCCGCCGTCGCGGCGGATGTCACCGTCGTCGGGCCTGATCTCGCCCGAGAGCAGGCGCATCAGGGTGGACTTGCCGGCGCCGTTGCGGCCGATCAGGGCGATCCGCTCGCCGGTTTCGATGGCCAGCTCGACTTTCTCGAGCAGGAGCGGGCCGCCGACGCTGTAGTCGACGGCATTCAGGGTGATGAGAGGCATCCGCCCATTCTACCGGCCCGCGCGCGGCGGCCGGCGGCTCAGGAACTGCAGGACAGCATCGAGCAGCCGGCGCGGTCCATCGCCCAGTCCGGGCGCAGCGCGGCAAAGGCTTCGCGCCCGGGCTGCTCGCCGTAGGGATCGCGCAGCACGTCCAGCAGCTCGGCGATTCCCGCCTCGTCACCCGCCTCGGCGCGGTCGATGGCCTGCTGGGCCAGGTAGTTGCGCGGCACGTAGCGGGGATTGGCCGCGTTCATGTGCGCGACCCGCGCCTCGCGTGGCAGGCCGTCGGCGCGGCAGCGGGCGGCGTAGCGCGTCAGCCAGGCCTCGAACCCTGCAGCCTCCCCTGCCAGTCGCTGCTCGTCGTAGAACGCGCCCCGCAGCGGTTCGAGCGAGGTCTGCGGGGCATCGATGTCGACATCGGCCAGCGCGCGGAAGAACCGCGTCATGTCGGCACCGGCGCGGTGCATGAGCGCCTGCAGCTCACGCATCAGCGCGAGGTCGCCGTCCGTGCAGCGCTCCAGGCCCAGCTTGGCGCAGGCGTTGTCGCGCTCGCAGCCGGCCCAGGTCGCGGCGTAGGCGTCGAGGCCCGCCTGCAGCGGCGCGGCGTCGGCGAACAGCGGCGCCAGCGCCTGCGCCAGCCGCCCGAGGTTCCAGTGCGCCACCCGCGGCTGCCAGCCGAAGCGGTAGCGCCGGTGCTGCACATCGGTGGTGTTGGGCGTCCAGTCGGGGTCGTAGTCGTCGATCCAGCCGTAGGGCCCGTAATCGATGGTCAGCCCGAGGATCGACATGTTGTCGGTATTGAGCACGCCGTGGACGAAGCCCACCCGCATCCAGTGGCCGACCAGGCGCGCGGTGCGCACGCAGACCTCGTGGAACCAGCGGGCGAACAGGGCCTCGTCGAAGGCCCCCGCCGCGCGCAGGTCGGCGAGCGAGCCCGGCCCGGTCGCCGGCAGGCCGACGCCGCTGGATCCGGCCCCTGCCGCATCGGCGGCGCCGCCCGGCGCGTGCAGCAGCCACGGAAAATCGCGCCACACGCAGAACTCCGCCAGCGCGCGCAGCAGCTCGGGATCACCGCGGGAGGCCGGAAGCTCGAAGGTGCCGAAGCGGATGAACGAGGGTGAAACGCGGCACACGACCGCGCCGGGCTCGGGCCGCGGATGACCGTCGTAGAACATGTCGCGGACCACCGGCTCGCCGGTGGCCACCAGTGACAGGGCACGCGTGGTCGGCACGCCAAGGTGGTGCATGGCCTCGCTGCAGATGAACTCGCGGATCGAGGAGCGCAGAACGGCGCGGCCATCGGCGCCGCGCGAATACGGCGTGGCGCCCGCACCCTTCAGCTGCAGCTCGTGGCGTCGTCCGTCGGCACCCACGGCCTCGCCGAGGCTGATCGCACGCCCGTCGCCGAGCTGGCCGGCCCAGTGGCCGAACTGGTGCCCGCCGTAGTTCGCGGCCCAGGGATCCATGCCGTCCAGCCGCGCATTGCCGCCAAACACTGCGGCGAAGACGGGCGACGCGACATCGGGCGCCCCCAGCCCCAGCATGTCGGCGACCTCCGCCGCATGTGCGACCAGGCGCGGGGACCGCACCGCGGTCGGCGACACCCGCGACCAGGCGGCCTGGACCTGGCGCAGGCCGGGCCCCTCGACCGGGTCGCCCGGCAGCTCGCGCAGGAACGCGTTGTCGAAGTCGAGTCGCATGCGCGCAGTATCGTCAGCGGCGCGCGAACGCGACGTGCGGGTCAGCCGCTGCAGCCTTCCAGGCGCAGCCGCTGCCCCACGCGGATCGCGTAGGACGGCGCCTGCAGGCGGTTGGCCTGGGCCAGCTCGCGCGCCTCGCAGCCGTACTGCCGGGCGATGCCGACCAGGGTTTCACCACGGGCCACGCGGTGCTCGCGCGGCGCGGACGCCGGCGTGGGCACGCCGGTGGCCACGGTCGTGCCTTCGGGGCGCACGACCTCGATCGGCCCGGTGCGCACCAGCGCCGCGTCCACCCGGCTGCCCATCAGCTGCTGGGCCAGGTCGGCGCGCCGGCCCTGGGCGCACCAGCGCTTGTACAGCGCGGCCATGCGCGTGGTGCCCTGGAGCACGGCGCCGGCGGGAATGACCTGGTCGGCCTCGAAGCGCGGGTTGAGGTTGCGCAGCTGGCGCATGTAGCCGTGGCGGCTGCCGCTGTCGCCCATGCAGATGGTCAGCTCGTAGATCGACGCCGGCCGCGACAGCGCGAAGTGCGTTGGTCGCACGTCGATCTTCGGGAAGCTCAGCCCGTATTCCCTGGGATGCAGGTACAGCCACGCCGCCGCGATCACCATCGGCACGTAGTCGCGGGTCTCCGCCGGGAACTGGCTGTAGACGTCGGCTTCCCAGAAGGCGCGGCCGCCACTGGCGTCATGGATGCGCCGCGCGCGGCCTTCGCCGCCGTTGTAGGCCGCCAGCCACTTCTCGACCTCGTTGCCGAACTCGGCGAAGCGCTCGGACAGGTAGCTCGCCGCCGCGTCCGCGGACTGCGCGGGATCGTAGCGGGTGTCGAAGCCGCTGCCGTCCGGCCCCAGGCCGAAGCGGCGCCCGGTCGCGGGCATGAACTGCAGCGGCCCCACCGCGCCTGCGCGCGAACCCGCATGCACGCGGCCGTTGGATTCCTTGGCCATGATCCCGAACAGCAGCGCCTCGGGCAGGCCACGCTTCTCGAAAGCCGGGGCCATCAGATGGCGCATGTACTGGTAGTTCTCGTGGCTGGTGACCAGCGACACGCGCATGTCGGTCAGCCAGCGGCGGATGCCCTCCTGCACCGCCGGATTGAACTGCACCATGCGCACGAAGCGCTGGCCGTCTTCGCTCAGCAGCGCCGCGGCGGTGGCCGCCTCGGGAACGTCGCCGGTGGGCATGCCGTCGTCGCCGATGTCGCCGATGTCGTCGGTCTCGACGCCGTCGGCGCCCCCGACATCGTCGGCCTGCGCCTTCAGCAGGCGCTTCACGCCCGGGAGCAGCGCCGAAAGCTCGCAGCCGCGCTGCTTCTCGCAGGCCAGCAGCACGTCCTCCACGTCCTCCAGCGCGGCGTCGCCCTGGGCGAGCGCCTCGGGATCGGCGTTGGCGGCCTTGACCAGCGACTCGCGGTAGCGCGCCTCGGCGGCGGCCATGCGTTCGGCCAGATCGGCCGTGGCGGCCCGGTCGCGCCGGGACTGGGCGGAGGCCTCGGGAACGTGGGAGAGCGAAACGACGACGGCCGTGGCGAGCACGAGCCGACGCAGGACTGCGGAATATGGGGGCATGCGACAACCGGGGACTGCGAAAACGCGAACCGCAGGGTAACGAGGCCCCGCTGCAAGCGCAAAGCCCGCGCGCCACGGGTTTCCGGTTCGCCGGGACGGTCAGGGCATTTGGCTAGAATCGCGGCATCACCCCAGGAGCTCCCATGGACCCGATCCTCGTCGGCAAGGCCGTCACCGCGCCCGACTCGCTGCCCGAAACCGGTGGCCGCGTCTTCCTGCAGCCGAAGTTCGGCAACCGCCACGGCCTGGTCGCCGGCGCCACCGGCACCGGCAAGACGGTCACCCTGATGACCCTGGCCGAGGGGTTCTCGCGGATCGGCGTGCCGGTGTTCATGGCCGACGTCAAGGGCGACGTCGCCGGTCTCGCGGTCCCGGGCGACATCGACGACAGGCTCCGCGAGCGCGCGGCGATGATCGGCGTCGACGGCTACGACGCCGAAGCCAGCCCGGTCATCTTCTGGGACATCTACGGCAAGCTCGGGCACCCCGTGCGCACCACGGTCAGCGAGATCGGTCCGACGCTGCTGGCGCGCATGCTCGAATTGAACGACACCCAGTCCGGCGTGCTCGACATCGTGTTCAAGCTCGCCGACGACCGCGGCCTGCTGCTGCTCGACCTTGCCGACCTGCGCGCCCTGCTCGGCCTGGTGGCCGAAGAGCGCAAGGCGGTGTCGACGCAGTACGGCCTGGTCAGCACGCCGTCGATCGGCGCCATCCAGCGCGCACTGCTGCGCCTGGAGTCGGACGGCGGCGAGGCCTTCTTCGGCGAGCCCGCCCTGGAGCTGGCCGACATCATGCGCACCACCACCGACGGCCGCGGCGTGGTCAGCATCATGGCCGCCGACCGCCTGATCCTGAAGCCGCGGCTGTATTCCAGCTTCCTGCTGTGGTTGCTGTCGGAGCTGTTCGAGACCCTGCCGGAGGTTGGCGACCTCGACAAGCCGAAGCTCGCCTTCATCTTCGACGAGGCCCACCTGCTGTTCGCCGACGCACCGCCGGCGCTGCTGCAGCGCATCGAACAGGTCGTGCGGCTCATCCGCTCTAAGGGCGTGGGCGTGTACTTCTGCTCGCAGTTCCCCGACGACGTGCCCGACAACGTGCTGGGCCAGCTCGGCAACCGCGTGCAGCACGCGCTGCGCGCCTACACCCCGCGCGACCAGAAGGCGGTGCGCACCGCGGCCGAGACCTTCGTGTCCAACCCGGGCCTGGACGTGGCCAAGGCGATCGGCCAGCTCGGCACCGGCGAGGCGCTGGTGTCCACGCTGCAGGGCAAGGGCGCGCCGATGCCGGTCGAGCAGACCCTGGTGGCGCCGCCGCGCTGCCGCATGGGCGCGATCACCGACGCCGAGCGCGCGCAGGTGCGCGCCGGCAGCCCGGTGGGCGCGAAGTACGACGCCGCGGTCGACCGGGAGTCCGCGTTCGAGCTGCTGGCGAAGAAGGCCGAAGGCCTGGCGGCGCAGGCCGGCGCTCCGCAGGCGCGCACCGCGAAGCAGGACGAGGAGGAGGCCGGTGGCGGCTTCGCCCAGGCGGTCAAGGATGCCGTGTTCGGCACGAAGCGCCGCCAGGGCATGGTCGAAACCATGGCCAAGCAGACCGCGCGCACGGTCGGCAACCAGATCGGCCGCCAGATCCTGCGCGGGATCTTCGGCGGCATCACGGGGCGCAAGTGAGCGCCGCCCTGGCTCACCGTGCGCGCGGCACGACGCGCGACATGGCGCGCTGAGACAACGATGTCGCGCTGGCGCCCGCCCGCGGAGAAATCCACCGCCCTGGTCACCGCCGAAGGCCATGCGCGGCTGAAGGCCGAACTCGACGACCTGTGGCGCGTCCGCCGCCCTGAAGTGGTGCGCGCGCTGGCCGCGGCCGCGGCCGAAGGCGACCGTTCGGAAAACGCCGAGTACACCTACCGCAAGAAGCAGCTGGGCGAAATCGACCGCCGCGTGCGCTACCTGTCCAGGCGCCTGCAGGATCTGCGCGTGGTCGACACCCGGCCAAGCGATCCCGACGCGATCTACTTCGGCGCGCTGCTCGAGGTCGAGGACGTCGCCAGCGGCGACTGCGCGCGCTACCGCATCGTCGGCCCCGACGAGACCGACGCGGCGCTCGGCTGGATCAGCATCGACTCGCCGCTGGCCAGGGCGCTCCTGAAGAAGCGCGTGGATGACGAGGTCGACGTGGAACTGCCCGGCGGAAAGCGCCGCTTCGCCGTGGTCGCGGTCGACTATCCCGCCGACTGAGCCACCGGCGGCAGCGGCCCGCGGTCTCCCGCGGCGCGCCGGCGGCGCCCCAGGCGCAGGAACGGCTGCTCGATCACCAGGTAGCTGGCCACCGAGACCACGACCACGACCGCCAGCACCGTCGCCGCGGCGGCCGGGCTGCCCACCGGAAACGGCAGCCAGCCCAGGTTCTCCAGCACGATCGCGTGCCAGAGGTAGCCGCTGAAGCTGACCACGCCGAACACCCGCAGCGGCAGCCAGCCGAAGCCGGCCTGCAGCCATGCCGGGGCCTGCAGCAGGGCCAGCATGAACCCACCCCAGATCAGCCCGTACAGCGTGTACGACTGGTGCCAGTGGTTGACCGCCACCGGCGCCCCGCGCAGCAGGCTCCACAGGCTGGGCGTCATCGCGATCGCCAGGGCGAAGAGCGCGCACGCGACGACGGCGGCCGGGCCACGCAGGCCTGCCTGCCATCCGGGCCGGCGCGACAGGTGGTGGTGGGCGACGGCCACCCACGAGCCGACCAGGAAGATCGCGATATAGGTCCGCAGCTGGAAGACGTGGAACTCCGGGGCCAGCCACTCGCGCGCGGCGATCGCCGCCGCGGCCAGCACGGTCGCGGCCCAGAAGCTGCGCCGCGCCACGTGGATCCAGGCCAGCACCAGCAGCGGCAGCACCAGGTAGTACTTGAATTCGACCGCGATCGACCAGGTGAGCCAGAACGCGCGCTGCAGCGTGAGGTGGTCCCAGACCTCGCGCGCCGACATCGGCGGCATCTGGTGCTGCAGCGGCAGCAGCCAGCAGGCGAGCAGGAACACGGTGTACAGCGGATAGATCCGCAGCACGCGGCGCCAGGCGTAGCGCCACCATTCGCCCGCGTCCAGGCGTCCCAGCGCATCCAGGTGCAGGAACTGGTGCATGAGCAGGAAGGCGCTGAGCACGAAGAACAGCCAGACGCCGGTCTTGCCGGTGCCGGACATGTCCACGCCCGGGACGAGGTGCAGGCCCATGTTGCTGCCGTGGCTCGCCACCACCAGCAGCAGCGCGAGCCCGCGCAGGCCATCCAGCGCGGCCATGTGGGTACCGACGCTGGGGAATGTGCGGGTGAGCATGCCCAGCGGGCTAGCCAAGGGGCTCCCCGGCGTACTCGACCTCACCGTAGAGGTCGTGCTCGTCGCTGCCCATGATCCGCACGTCGACGAACTCGCCGGCACGCAGGCCGGCCTCGCGGCCGTCCTGCACCTGCACCAGGCCGTCGATCTCGGGTGCGTCGGCCATCGAGCGCGCGATCGCGAGGTCGCCGTCGATGGCATCGACGATGCAGCGCTGCACCGTGCCCACCTTCGCCTCCAGCCGCTGCGCGGAGATCTCCGCCTGGCGCTCCATGAAGCGCGCGAGGCGCTCCTGCTTGACCGCTTCCGGCACCGGGTCCGGCAGCAGGTTGGCCGCGGCGCCGGTGACCGGCGAGTAGGCGAAGGCGCCGACGCGGTCGAGCTGGGCGGCGTCGAGGAACTCCAGCAGCGCCTCGAACTCGGCCTCGGTCTCGCCGGGGAAGCCGACGATGAAGGTCGAGCGCACGGTCAGCTCCGGGCAGGCCGCGCGCCAGGACTGCACGCGCTCCAGGGTGCGCTCCACGGCGCCCGGACGCTTCATCAGCTTGAGGATGCGCGGGCTGGCGTGCTGGAAGGGGATGTCGAGGTAGGGCAGCAGGCGCGGGGTCCCGTCGGCCTTGTGCTGGGTCATCAGCTCGATGATGGTGTCCACGTGCGGGTACGGATACACGTAGTGCAGGCGCACCCAGGCGTCGAGTTCCGACAGGCCTTCGCACAGCGCCTTCATGCGCGTCTGGTACGCGCGGCCGCGCCAGGTGCGTTCGGCGTAGCGCAGGTCGACGCCATAGGCCGAGGTGTCCTGCGACACCACCAGCAGCTCGCGAACGCCGCCATGCACCAGGCGCTCGGCTTCGCGCAGCACCTCGTCCACCGGGCGCGACACCAGGTCGCCGCGCATCGAGGGGATGATGCAGAAGCTGCAGCGGTGGTTGCAGCCCTCGGAAATCTTCAGGTAGGCGTAGTGCTTGGGGGTGAGCTTGATACCGGCGGCATAGTCCTCGCCGCCGAGCACGCGCGGGGCCGGCATCAGGTCGACGAAGGGATCGTGGCGCGGCGGCAGCGCGGCGTGCACCGCCTGCATCACGCTGCCGTAGTCCTGCGGCCCGCTGATCGACAGCACGCCGGGATGCGCCTCGCGGATCAGCTCCGCGCGCTTGCCCAGGCAGCCGGTCACGATGACCTTGCCGTTCTCCGCCATGGCCTCGCCGATCGCATCCAGAGATTCGGCCACCGCGGAGTCGATGAAGCCGCAGGTGTTGACCACCACCACGTCGGCGTCGTCATAGCTGGCCGACAGGTCGTAGCCCTCGACCCGCAGCTGGGTGAGGATGCGCTCGGAGTCGACCAGGGCCTTCGGGCAGCCGAGGCTGACGAAGCCCACGCGGGGGGCGGTCGGGGTGGCGGTGTCGTTCATGCGCTGCGGCGGCTCGGCGGTGTGGACCGCCGGTGGGGCGGGTTTGCGGGGGATGCGTGAGGGCGTGGCCGGGAGGGGCCGGCGGCGATTATACCGGCGGGCTAGAATCCGCCGGAGGCCGGACCCCACGGCCGGGCCTGGAGGCGACGATGGGCGCACGGGTGAAGCTGCAGGTCCCCGGAATCGGCGAGGTCGGCGGCTGGCTGGCGCGGCCCGAGGGCCCGCCGCAGGGCGGCGTGGTCGTCCTGCAGGAGATCTTCGGGGTGAACGCACACATGCGCGCGGTCACCGACCGCTATGCGCGCGAGGGCCTGCTGGCCCTGGCCCCCGCCCTGTTCGATCCGGTGGAGCGCGACGCCGAGCTCACCTACGACGAAGCCGGCTTCGAGGGCGGGCGCGCCCTGGCCGCCGCCCTGGGCTTCGACCGCGCGGTGGCCGTGGCGGGGGCGGCGGCCTCGACGCTGTCCATGCTGCTGGCGCCCCCTGGGGGCCGCCCGGCGCCCGCGACCAGGGTCCAGGCCAGCCCCGAGCCCGGTGAAGCGGCCGACCGGCGCGTGGCCGCCGTGGGCTTCTGCTGGGGCGGCAGCGTGGCGTTCCTGGCCAATACCCGCCTCGGCCTGCCCGCGGTCAGCTACTACGGCGCGCGCACCCTGCCCGTCCTGGACGAACCGCTGCGCGCGCCGATGCTGTTCCACTTCGGCGCCCGCGACCACAGCATTCCGCCGGCGGACATCGAGGCCCACCGTCGCGCGCATCCGCAGGCGGAGCTGCATGTCTACGATGCCGGCCACGGCTTCAACCGCGACGTCGACCCGCGCCACCACGATCCGGCATCGGCCCGCCTCGCCCACGTCCGCACCCTCGACTTCCTGCAGCGGGCCTTCCGGCCCGGCGCAGGCCATTGACCGGGAGACCCCCATGCCCAGGCGCAAGCAGCAGCCATCCGAACCGCACGCGATGCATCCCCAGCTCGCCGCCGACAGCCATCCGGTCGCGACCCTGGCGCTGTGCGACCTGCAGCTGATGGACGACGACAACTATCCGTGGCTGGTGCTGGTGCCGCGCGTGCCCGGCGCGCGTGAGCTCACCGACCTCGACCCCGCCCAGCGCGCCACGCTGATGGAGGAGATCGCGCGCTGCGAGCAGTTGCTGCTCGACGTGGTCCAGCCGCACAAGCTCAACGTCGCCGCGCTCGGCAACCTGGTGCCGCAGCTGCACGTGCACGTGATCGCGCGCTTCGAACACGATCCGGCCTGGCCGGCGCCGGTCTGGGGCCGCGTCGCCTCGCGACCCTATGCCCCCGAGGCGCTGGTGGCGCGGGTGCGTGACCTGCAGGCGGCGCTCCTGCAGGACTGAGGCTCAGGTGCGCGGCAGGGTGACGCCGGTCTGGCCCTGGTACTTGCCGCCGCGGTCGCGGTACGAGGTCTCGCAGACGTCGTCGGCATCGGACTGGAAGAACAGCATCTGCGCAACGCCCTCGTTGGCGTAGATGCGCGCGGGCAGCGGCGTAGTGTTGCTGAACTCCAGCGTCACGTGGCCTTCCCACTCGGGCTCGAGCGGGGTCACGTTGACGATGATCCCGCAGCGCGCGTACGTGCTCTTGCCCAGGCACACCACCAGGGTGTCGCGCGGGATGCGGAAGTACTCGACCGTGCGCGCCAGCGCGAACGAGTTCGGCGGGATGATGCATTCGTCCGCCTCGATGTCGACGAAGCTCTTGGGGTCGAAGTGCTTGGGGTCGACGATCGTCGAGTTGATGTTGGTGAAGATCTTGAACTCGCGCGAGCAGCGCACGTCGTAGCCGTAGCTCGAGGTGCCGTAGCTGACGATGCGCTCGCCGCCGGCGCCGCCCTTGTCGGAGAACTTGACCTGGCCGGGCTCGAAGGGCTCGATCATGCCCTGCTCCTCGACCATGCGGCGGATCCAGCGGTCGGACTTGATGCTCATGCGGCTCCCGGGTGCGGCGCCCCGGCGGCGGCGCGCGCCCCGGGGCAGGACCGGCGATTGTAGGGAATGGTGGCCGGGGCGGCACCCCGGGCCGGGACGCGCCCTGCTACAGCAGCGACGCGGAGATCGCCGCGGGCGCGCGCGGACGCTTCGCAAGCTCCGCGGCGACGTTGGCGGCCAGCTGCCGGTAGGCCGCGGCGGCAGGGGAATCCGGCGCCGCCAGGACCACCGGCGTGCCGGCATCGCCCTGCTCGCGGATGCTGCGCTCCAGCGGCAGCGAGCCCAGCAGTGGCACGCCGTACTGTTCGGCCATGCGCGCGCCGCCGCCTTCGCCGAAGACGTGCTCGGCGTGGCCGCACTGCGTACAGACGTGCACGGCCATGTTCTCCACCAGGCCCAGCACCGCGACCTCGACCTTCTCGAACATCTTCAGGCCCTTGCGCGCGTCCAGCGTGGCCACGTCCTGGGGCGTGGTGACGATGATCGCGCCGGCGACAGGAATCTTCTGCGCGAGCGTCAGCTGGATGTCGCCGGTGCCCGGAGGCAGGTCGACGATGAGGTAGTCGAGGCCCTCCTCGCCGCCCCACAGCGTGTCGTTGAGCAGCTGGGTGAGCGCCGAGGTGGCCATTGGACCGCGCCAGATCATCGGCGTGTCCTGCTCCACCAGCAGCCCGATCGACATCGCCTCGATGCCGTGCGCGCGCATCGGCAGGATCGACTTGTTGTCCGGGCTTTCCGGGCGGCCCGACAGGCCGAGCATGGTCGGGATACTGGGGCCGTAGACGTCGGCATCGAGGATGCCCACGCGCGTGCCATCGGCCGCGAGCGCGAGCGCCAGGTTGACCGCGGTGGTCGACTTGCCGACGCCGCCCTTGCCGGATCCCACGGCGATGATGTTGCGGATCCGCGGCAGGGGCTTGAGGCTCGCCTGCACGGCATGGGCGGGGATGCGGGGGGCTCCCCTGGCGGACGGGTTACTGGTGGACAACACGGCACTCCGGCGTCGACATCGGGCCTGCAAGCTTGCGCCAAAGCCGCGATCGCTGCGAGCGGCGCGTTGTGCCGCCGTTGTTCTTTTCCGCCGCGGCAGCGCGTATAAGGGCGGAGCGCCGAGGGCGCGGACCCTACGACCCTATTGGAGTGACCGATGCGCAAGACCTTCCTTTGCGGTGCCCTGCTCGCCGTTGCCATCCTGGCCACTTCCGGCGCCAGCGCACAGGCGAACGGCGCCACCGGGCGCTGGAAGACCATCGACGACCAGACCGGCAAGGCGAAGTCGATCGTCGAGATCACCCAGGCCGCGAACGGCACGCTTACGGGCCGCATCGTCGAACTGCTCGATCCGAGCCGGCCGAACCCGACCTGCGACAAGTGCAAGGACGACCGCAAGGACAAGCCGATCACCGGGATGGAGATCATCCGCGGCATGAAGGTCGATGGCGCGGCCTGGTCCGGCGGCACCATCCTCAAGCCCGACGAGGGCAAGGTGTACAAGTCGAAGATGGAGCTGGTGGAGAACGGTGCCAAGCTCAAGGTGTCCGGCTGCGTCGCCTTCATCTGCAAGTCGCAGCTGTGGGAACGCCAACCCGCCGCGCGGCAGGCTCCGTAACGGAATCGTCACCCCACTTTAACAACGAGTTCCCGGGTGATAGGGTCGGGGTTCGGGCGCGCTGGGGTAGCGCGTCCGGATCCCAACAGATCACCACCAGGGGAGTCAGCATGTCCAACCGCACCACTTTCAGGCGCAGCCGCCTGAGCGCGGCCTTGTTCGCCGCCATCGCACTGCCTGCCACCGGAATCGCATTCGCGCAGGATGCTGAGCAGGAGGCGCCCGCCAACGAGGCCGCCGCCGAGTCCGCGACCGACCTCGACCGCGTCACGGTCACGGGTTCGCGTATTTCGCGCGCCGGTTTCGTGACCCCGTCACCGGTCACCGCGATCACCGCCGAAGAGATCCGCACCACCGGCGCGGTGAACATCGGCGACCTGATGACCAAGCTGCCTGCGCTGTCGCCCAACTACACCCTGGGCAACTCGACGCGCTTCATCGGCACCGCGGGCCTTGGCCTGCTCGACCTGCGCGGAATGGGCACGGCGCGGACCCTGGTCCTCGTCAACGGCCGCCGCCACGTCGGCTCCAGCCCGGGCTCGACCGCGGTCGACGTCAACACGATCCCCACCGAGTGGATCGAGCGCGTGGAAGTGATCACCGGCGGCGCGTCGGCGGTCTACGGTGCGGACGCCGTCGCAGGCGTGGTGAACTTCATCCTCAAGCGGTCCTTCGACGGCTTCGAGCTGCGCGGCCAGACCGGCCAGGCCTCCGAGGGCGGCTTCGACCGCTCGTTCCTGAGCTTCTCCGGCGGCAGCGACTTCGCCGAAGGCCGCGGCTCGGCGGCGTTCTCGCTTGAATACAGCAAGCAGGACCGCTTCGGCCGCGGCGACCGGAGCATCGGCCGCGAGTACCGCGTCTCGGTGCCCAACCCGAACTTCGATCCGTCGCAGCCGCCCAGCCCGAGCAACCCGCAGACCGTGATTTCGGGCCCGGGTGGCAACCACGCCATTTCCTACGGCGGCACCTTCACGATCGGCAGCTTCAACCCGGCCAACCCGGCGACCTGGGCCAACCGCTACATCTTCGACACCGACGGCAGCTTCCGCCGGAACCGCTACGACGGCACCGTCGTCAGCGCCAGCTCCTGCGTCGACTGCGACTTCGCCGACCTCAATGCCGTGGCCGACCTGCAGCCGGCATTCGACCGCTTCAGCTTCAACACGGCGATCAACTTCGACATCAACGACAACCACCGGCTGTTCTTCGAAGGCAAGTACAGCAAGACCGAGTCGCAGTTCTTCGGCCAGCCGTCATTCGACCAGCCGATCCGCATCCGCCGCGACAACGCCTACATCTCGCCCGAACTGGGCGCGCTGATGGACGCGTCGGCGATCCCGACGCTCGACGGGCAGAAGATCCTGCAGGTGTCGCGCTTCAACGTCGACGCGGGCCGCCGCGGCGAGGACGTGGAGCGCCAGACCACGCGCGCGGTCATCGGCCTGGAAGGCTTCTTCGGCGAGAACTGGAGCTACGAGACCTCGGCCAACTACGGCCAGACCACCATCTCGCGCCTCAACGTCAACAACCGCATCAACGAGCGCTGGCACGCCGGCATGGACGCGGTTCGCGACCCGGCGACCGGCAACATCGTCTGCCGCACCACCCTCAACCCGAATGCGCTGAACCCGCATACCGGCACGGTCTACTCCACCTTCGCCCGCACCGGCTGCGTGCCCTTCAGCACCTTCGGCAACGGCGCGATCAGCCCCGAAGCCGCGGCGTGGTTCAACACGGACTCGCTCAACACCTCCAAGCTCGAGCAGCAGGTGCTGACCGCGTCGGTGTCCAACAGCGCGCTGTTCACGCTGCCGGCCGGTGACGTCGGCTTCGCCGGCGGCGTCGAGTACCGCAAGGAACGCAGCCAGGAGAACACCGATCCGCTGGCGGCCCTGGGCCTGACCTTCCTCAACGCCATCCCGAGCCGCGGCGGCGAGTACGACGTGACCGAGCTGTTCGCCGAGACCACGATCCCGGTGCTGGCCGACCTCCCGGGCGTCGAGCGCCTGGCGATCGACCTGGCCGGCCGCTACTCGGACTACAGCACCATCGGTTCGGCGGTGACCTGGAACGTGGGCCTCGACTGGACGATCATCCCGTCGCTGCGCTTCCGCGCCACCCACGCGCAGGCGGTCCGCGCGCCGAGCATCGGCGAGCTGTTCAACCCGCAGTCGCAGAACTTCGCGACCATCAACGACCCCTGCAACTACCTGACCACCAACTCCAACCGCCCGAACACGGCGCCTGACGTGGCACTGCGCCAGGCCAACTGCACGGCGCTGGGCATCCCGGTGGGCTGGGTCGACACCTACTCGGCGAACCGCCCCGGCGTGAGCGGCGGCAACCCGAACCTGGCCGAGGAAGAGGCGGAGTCGGTGTCGTTCGGCTTCGTCTGGCAGCCGGAGTTCGTCGAAGGCCTGGGCGTCTCGGTCGACTACTGGCGCATCACCCTGCACGACGCGATCGGCGCCGTCACCGCGCAGACCAACGCGACCCGCTGCGTGGACTCGCCCGGCGGCATCGACAACAAGTTCTGCAGCTTCATCACCCGCGCACCGGCCGGCGGCTACACCGATCCGCAGGGGCGGGACTTCCCGGCGTACAGCATCACCAACTGGATCGCGCTCAACGAGAACCTGGCCAAGTCCCGCCGCGTCGGCGTCGACCTCGAGGTCGACTACCGCTTCGAGGCGTTCGGCGGCAACAGCACGCTCCGCTTCGTCGGCACGCGCCTGATCCAGTCGCGCGAGTGGGCGTTCCAGGACTTCCCGGACGAGTTCCTCGAGTACGTGACCTACGTGCAGGATCCCCGCTGGCGCGCGCAGCTCAACGGCACCTACCGCCGTGGCAACTGGCGCGGGTCGTGGGACCTGAACTACGTGGACGGCAACCTCCGCGTGACCCCGGCGAGCTACAGCTCCAACCCGGGTTCCACGAGCCCGATCCGCAACGGTTCGTGGGTCTATCACAACATGCAGGTGGGCTACAAGTTCGCCGACAGCGGGCTTGACCTGTACCTGGGCGTCGACAACGTGTTCGACAAGGATCCGCCGCTGAACTACTTCGGCGCCGACATCCCGAGCGCGCTGTACGACAACATCGGTCGCTTCATCTACGTGGGCGCGACCTACAAGTTCTGATCACCCGCACCACGTCCACGGGAAGGCCCGGCGAAAGCCGGGCCTTCTTTGTTTGCGGCAGGCCTTCCCGGCTTCCGGCGCGCTCCGGGCGCCTTGCCGGCCCATGCGATAATCCCCGGCCTTCCGCACGCAGTCCTGCCATGCCCCGCCCCGCGCTCGTCACCAACGCCCTGCCCTATGCCAACGGTCCCCTGCACATCGGCCATCTGGTCGGCTACGTGCAGGCCGACATCTGGGTGCGCGCGCGGCGGATGGCCGGCGGCACCGTGCACTACGTCTGCGCCGACGACACCCACGGCACGCCGATCATGCTGGCCGCGGAAAAGGCCGGGACCACGCCGGAGGCCTTCGTCGCCGGCATCCAGGCCGGGCACGAGCGCGACTTCGCCGACTTCGGCGTCGCCTTCGACAACTACGACTCGACCCACTCCGCACGCAACCGGGCGCTGACCGAGGACATCTACCGCCGCCTCGAGGCCGCCGGACACGTCAGCCGGCGCTCGGTGGCCCAGCTCTACGACCCGGTCAAGGGCATGTTCCTGCCCGACCGCTACGTCAAGGGCAACTGCCCGCGCTGCGGCACCGCCGACCAGTACGGCGACAACTGCGAACACTGCGGCGCCACCTATTCCCCGACCGAGCTGCTGCAGCCGTATTCGGTGGTCAGCGGTGCGACGCCGGAGCTGCGCGAGAGCGAGCACTTCTTCTTCGAGCTGGCGCACTTCGAGGCCTTCCTGCGCGACTGGCTGGCCGGCGACGTGGCCGTGCCGGGGGTCAAGGCCAAGCTGCTCGAGTGGGTCGACGGCGAAGGCGGCCTGCGCGCCTGGGACATCTCGCGCGACGCGCCCTACTTCGGCTTCGAGATCCCGGGCCACCCCGGAAAGTACCTCTACGTCTGGATCGACGCGCCGATCGGCTACCTGGCGAGTTTCCAGGCGCTGTGCGAGCGCGAGGGCCTGGACTACGCCGCGTTCACCGCGCCGGGCAGCACGGCCGAGATGCACCACTTCATCGGCAAGGACATCGTCAACTTCCACGGCCTGTTCTGGCCGGCGGTGCTGCAGGGCAGCGGCCATCGCGTGCCGACGCGCCTGCACGTCAACGGCTACCTGACGGTCGACGGCGCCAAGATGTCGAAGTCGCGCGGCACCTTCGTGATGGCGCGGACCTGGCTCGAAGCGGGGCTTCCCGCCGAGGCGCTGCGCTACTACTTCGCGGCCAAGTCGGGCGGCGGCGTCGAGGACATCGACCTCAACCTCGCCGACTTCGTGGCGCGGGTGAACTCCGACATCGTCGGCAAGTTCGTCAACCTCGCCAGCCGCTGCGCCGGCTTCGTCGGCAAGCGCTTCGACGGCCTGCTGGCGGCCGAGCTGCCGGAGCCCGAAATGTACGCACGCTTCGTCGCCGCCCTGGCACCGGTCCGCGTGGCCTACGAGCGCAACGAGCCGGCCAGCGTGCTGCGCCAGGTGATGGCGCTGGCCGACGAGGCCAACCGCTACATCGACGAACGCAAGCCCTGGGTGATCGCGAAGCAGGACGGCGCCGAGGCCGAGCTGCAGGCGGTCTGCACCCAGGGGCTCAACCTGTTCCGCGTGCTGGCGGGTGCGCTGCGGCCGGTGCTGCCGGAGATGGCGACGCAGGTGGAAGCCTTCCTCGGCGCGCCGCTGGCGCAGTGGGAAGACCTCGACGCGCCGCTGCTCGCGCACCGCATCGCCAGCTACCAGCCGCTGTTCACCCGCATCGACCCGAGGCAGGTCACCGCCATGATCGACGCCAGCAGGGATGACCTGAAGCCCACCACGACCGCGGCGCAGGCGCCAGCGCCGGCGCCGGCCAGTGCGGCCCCGGCCGCTTCTGCGGGCAAGACCGGCACCGCTCCCGCTGCCGGTGGCGTCGCCACCATCGGCATCGACGACTTCGCCAGGCTCGACCTGCGCATCGGCCGGGTGCTCGCCTGCGAATTCGTGGACGGCTCCGACAAGCTGCTGCGCTTCGAACTCGACGCCGGCGAGCTCGGCACACGCCAGATCTTTTCCGGCATCCGCGCCAGCTACGGCGATCCGTCCGCGCTCGTCGGGCGCAGCGTCGTGTTCATCGCCAACCTCGCGCCGCGCAAGATGCGCTTCGGCCTGAGCGAAGGGATGATCCTGTCGGCGGGCTTCGACGGCGGCGCGCTCGCCCTGCTGGGCGCCGACGACGGCGCCGCGCCCGGGATGCCGGTGCGCTGAGCCCCGGATGGGCGCGCGCGACATCGACGCCCTGGTCGAACGCCTCGACCGCCTGCTGCCGCAGACCCAGTGCGGCCAGTGCGGCTACGCGGGCTGCCGTCCCTATGCCGAGGCGATGGCCGCCGGCGCGGCGCAGGTCGACCGCTGTCCGCCCGGCGGCGATGCCGGCGCCCGCGCGCTGGCGCGCCTGCTCGGCGCGCCGCCCCTGCCCTATGACCGCGCCCTGGGCGAGCACCGCCCGCCCGAGGTCGCGCTGGTGGTGGAAGCCGACTGCATCGGCTGCACCAAGTGCATCCAGGCCTGCCCGGTCGACGCCATCATCGGCGCCAGCAAGCGCATGCACGTGGTGCTGGAACCGCTGTGCACCGGGTGCAGGCTGTGCGTGCCAGCCTGCCCGGTGGACTGCATCGTGATGCTGCCGGCCGCGCCTCAGGGCGTGGCGCAGGCCGAGCACACGCGCTCGACCGCGTAGCCCTTCGCGCGCAGCTTCTCGACCACGCCGTCGTCGCCCAGCAGGTGCATGGCGCCGACGACGACCAGGGTGTCGTCCTCGCCGTCCTCGTGCAGGCGCGCCTCCAGCTTCGGCAGCCAGGCATCGTTGCGCTCGACGTTGATCGCGCGATAGAGCTCGGGGAAGTCGCGGCGCAGCTCGGCCACGGTGCCGGCGAGGATCGCCTCGACGTCGCCGGCGCGCCAGGCGGCGTGCAGCGCCAGGGTCTGGTCGGCGCCGGCTTCAGCCTGGTCCAAGGCCTGCTCCAGCATCTGCAGTTGCTCCCCGTCGTCCATGCCGTCGAGGAAGGCGATCTGCTGTGCCCCGGTTTCCAGCCCGGTCGCCGGCTTCTGCGCCTGGTGCGCCAGCCCGCCCATGTGCGCGTCGAGGCCAAGCGCGGGGTCGAAGCCGATGCCCATCATCTGGCTGATGGTCACCATCATGCCGACGAACCAGGGCTCGAAGCGCTGCAGCACCTCGACCGTCATGCCGGTGGCCGCCAGCTGCGCGGCGTTGTCCCGGCCCCAGCTGGCGAGCTTGGCGGCGAGCTCGGGGCCCAGCTGCTGGTCCAGCGTGCTGCCGTCGGTGCGCATCGCGGCCTGGGCCATCTGCAGGCCGAGCTGCGGCGAGGCCATTTCCTCGGGCGCCATCTCGAACACCAGCTTCTCCGCGTCGGCGAAGGCCATGTCGACGTCGCGCGACAGCGGATAGTCGCCAGGCAGCAGCAGGTGGAAGGACCCGAGCAGGTACAGCGAGTTGTCCGCGTCGGACACCTTCCACAGCAGCGGCACCGGCGGCGCCGTGGCGGCCGCGGGGAGCACCGGCGTCGTCGCGGGGGCGCTGCCGGCTGCGGACCGGGAGCCCGGGGCCTGCGGGCTGGCCAGTGCGGCGGCGGTGCAGAGCGCCACCGAAGCGGCGAGCGCGGCGGCGAGGACGGAAGACGGGGTGCGCGTGCGGGTGTCGGTCATGGGCTTCCTTTCAGTGGTCGACGGGTCGGCTGGCCACGCCGGGCGGATCAGGTGGCGGGCTTGGCGTAGGCGCGCTCGCCGGCGGTCACCGCCAGGTCCAGGCGGTTGTCCGGCGGTGGCAGCGGACAGGTGGCGAAGGCGGTGAACGCGCAGGGCGGGTTGTAGGCGCGGTTGAAGTTGAGCATCACCCGGCCCTGGGCGTCGGGCGCAGCGGTATCCAGGTAGCGACCGGCGCCGTAGCTGCCCTGGCCGCTGGTGCGGTCGGCGAGCACCAGGAACAGGCCGCCTTCGCTGCCTTCGAGCGCTTCCAGGCGGTAGTCGCGGCCGTCGCGCGTGAACTCGACCGCGCCGGGATTGGGCATCGCGTCCACGCCGCCGACGATGTTGGCGATTTCGATCGTGCGGCCCGCGGGGTGCGGCGTGAACCGGCCTTCCAGCACCCAGCCGGCGTCGATCGGCCAGTGTTCGATCGCGCCGAAGCCGGTGCGCGCCGGCGCGTCGGCGTGCTTCACCCGCAGGGCGTGACGCTCGCCGCGACGGATCAGCGACAGGCGCCCGCGCCCGTCGTCGAAGCGCAGCTCGGACGGCTCGTCGGCGCGGTCGTCGTGCAGTTCGATGCGGCCCTTCACCGGCTGCTCCCCGGCGCTGACCGCCACGCCGCGCTCCGGCGTGAAGTACACCCGGCCAGCTTCGCGCTGCACCAGGCCAAGCTTTTCCGGGCCCAGGGCCAACCGGATTCCGCTGGTCGCACTGCTGCCGACGTAGTGGGCGCGCAGCTCCAGCCAGTGGAGGCCGACCAGGCTGGTCCAGCCATCCTCGGCCAGCAGCCCGGCCCGCCGGGCCTGCCGCCACTCCGCTTCGGAGGCGGCGAAGGCGGCGCTGGCCTGCGGCGCTGCGCCGGCGGCGGCGGCGTCGGCGTTGGCGTTGGCGTCGGAGCCGGTATCGGACGTCTCGCCGCCGCAGGAAGCAAGGGAGGCCAGGGCCATGAGCAGGCCGGCCGCGGCGCAGGCCGCGCGCGGGATGGATCGGGTCATCAGCGTCCCCTCAGGAACCAGCGGTCGATATCGGCAAGCGGGATGCGCGTCCAGGTCGGACGGCCGTGGTTGCACTGCCCGGAGCGCTCGGTGGCCTCCATGTCGCGCAGCAGGGCGTTCATTTCGGCAATCGTCAGGCGGCGGTTGGCGCGCACCGCGCCGTGGCAGGCCATGGTCGAAAGCAGTTCGTCGCGGGCCGCGCGCACGCGCCGGCTTTCGCCGTGCTCGCGCAGGTCGGCGAGCACGTCGCGCAGCAGGGCTTCGGTGTCGCCCTGCGCGAGCAGCGCGGGCACGCCGCGCAGCAGCAGCGACTGCGGTCCGGTGCGGGTGACCTCGAAGCCGAGTTCGGCCAGCGTCGCCGCCTCGCGCTCGGCGATGTCGGCCTCGCGCTCGCTGACCGCCACCGCCTGCGGCACCAGCAGCGGCTGCAGGCGCAGGCCGGCGCCGTCATGCGCGTTCTTCAGCCGCTCGTAGCCGATGCGCTCGTGCGCGGCGTGCATGTCCACCACGACCATGCCGTCGGCGGCCTCGGCCAGGATGAAGATGCCGTGCAGCTGCGCGACCGCGAAGCCCAGCGGCGGAATGCCGTCGTCGCCGGTCGCGGGCATGGCCGTCGTGCCCGGCATCGCGTCCGCTCCCGCCGCGGCCTGTCCGAAGGCGCCGGGAGTCCCTGCGCCATAGAGCATCGCCATCGCGTCGCGGGTGGCGTCGTCGCGCAGCGACAGGCCCGGCTGGCCGGCCACCCGCGCGGCGAGCTCGCGGCCCACCTGCGCCTGCGTGCTGACCGCGGCCACCAGCGGCGCATTGCCTGCGCGCGTGGCCGACAGCGCGTCGTGCAGCGCGCGGTAGACGAAGTCGTGGACCATGCGCGCGTCGCGGAAGCGGACCTCGTGCTTGGCCGGATGCACGTTGACGTCCACCCGCGCCGGGTCCAGTTCGAGGAACAGCACGTAGGCCGGCTGGCGGCCGTGGAACAGCACGTCGGCATAGGCCTGCTTCACCGCGTGCGCGATGCTGCGGTCGCGCACCGCGCGGCCGTTGACATAGAGATACTGCTGGTCGGCGCTGGCGCGCGAGTACGTGGGCTGCGCGATCCAGCCGTGCAGGCGCAGCGCGGGCGCGGCCTCGCGGCCGTCGTCGGCGGGACGCGACGTGGTGGCGTGCTGCACGCGCAGCGCCGACTGTGCGAACGCCTCGCCCAGGGTTTCCACCAGGCGCGTGGCGCCATCGTCGAAATCCAGCCGTTCCTCGCCGCCCCCGCGGTAGCGGCGCGACGGCTTGCCGTTGTGCGCGACGCGCAGCTCGACGTCGGGTCGCGCCAGCGCCAGCGAGCGCAGCCATTCCTCGATGTGCCCGAGCTCGGTGCGCTCGGCGCGCAGGAACTTGCGCCGCGCCGGCACGTTGTAGAACAGGTCGCGCACCTCGACCGTCGTGCCCTGCGGATGCGCGCTGGGCGTGACCTCGCCGACGCGGCCACCGTCGACCTGCAGGGTCGCGCCATGTCCGGCGCCGGTGCGGCGCGAGCTGAGGGCGAAGCGGCTGACCGACGCGATCGACGGCAGCGCCTCGCCGCGGAAGCCGAGCGTGGCCACCACCTCGAGATCGTCGAGCGAGGCGATCTTGCTGGTGGCGTGGCGCGAGACCGCGAGCGGCAGCTCGTCGGGCGGAATGCCGAGCCCGTCGTCGCGGACGCGCACCAGGCGCACGCCGCCCTCCTCCAGGTCGATGTCGACGCGGCGGGCACCGGCGTCGAGCGCGTTCTCGACCAGTTCCTTGACCACCGACGCAGGGCGTTCGATGACCTCGCCGGCGGCGATCTGGTTGACGAGGGTGTCGGGAAGCTGGCGGATGCTCAAGGAACTGCGATCACCCGGCAGGTGCGCCGGGCCGGTATGGGCCAACCCCGATGATAAGCGAGGCGCGTGCCCTCAGCGGCTGCCGCCGCTGGCACCGGTGGACGATGCGCCGCCCGACCCCGCGCCCACCGCGAACAGCGTGCCGGGCGGCGGCTGGCTGGTGAAGTAGGTCTTGACGCCGTCGAGCACCGCGCGCGCGACGTTCGCCTGGAAGGTCGGGTCGATCAGCCGGCGTTCTTCTTCCGGATTCGACAGGAACGCGGTCTCGACCAGCATCGCCGGCATGTCCGAGGTGCGCAGCACGGCGAAGTTCGCCCGCTCGATATGCGGCTTGTGGTTGTTTCCGATGCGCTTGAGCCCCGCCAGGATGTGGTTGCCGGCATCCTCGGAGGCCTTCATCTGGCCGCTCTGGGTCAGGTCCAGCAGGACGTTGGTCAGCGTGCTGTCCGAGGTCGCGACCTTGCCGCCGCCGATCAGGTCGGCCGCGTTCTCCTTGTCGGCGAGCCAGCGCGCGCGCTGCGACGAGGCGCCCTTGAGCGACAGCACGTAGACCGAGGAACCCTTGGCGTTGCGGTTCTCGGCCGCGTCCGCGTGGATCGAGATGAACATGTCCGCGCCGGCTCCGCGCGCCAGCTGCGCGCGGCGGTTGAGCGGGATGAAGACGTCGGCGTCGCGGACCAGGTGCGCCTTGAGGCCGGGCGTGGCGTTGACCTGGCGCGCCAGCTCTCGGGCGATCGCCAGAGTGATGTCCTTTTCGCGCTTGCCGGTGGGGCCGACCGCGCCGGGATCCTGGCCGCCATGGCCGGCGTCGATGGCGATCACCAGGGGCCGCGCGCTGCGGGCGGCCGCGGCCTGCGCGGCGCTGCTGCGCGGCGGCGGGACGGGCTGCGCGGCGGGCTCGCGCTGGACCGGCGCGGGGACGCCAGTGGCAACGGTGGTCGGCACCGCCTGCCGCGGCGACGGGTCGCCCGATGGCTGCGGCCGCTGCGGCGATGCCGTGGACGTGGCCGCGGGCGCACTGGCGCCTGCGGCGGGAAGGCTTGCGATCAGGCGCGAGGTGGCGTCGGCGGACGCCCGCGCGGCGGCCTCCGGCGTGGGGGCGGGCTCGACGGCTATGGCGCTGGACTGGCTCGCGGCGGCGATGCGCGCGATCGGGTCGGCGGGAGTAGTGCCGGCACCCGCCGCTGCGGCGCGGCCCGCGGGCGCGGCGGTCGCGCCGGCCGTCGCCGGACCATGGTCTCCCGGCCACTCCAGCACCAGGCGGACGCCATCAGCGCCCGACTCGAAGCGCGGCTTGAGCGCGACCACCGGCATGGCGAGGTCGAAGACGATGCGCGTGGTGCCCGGCGCAGGCTGGCCGGTGCGGACCGACGTGACCACGCCGGCGCCGGCTGGAGGCGAAACCCGTTGCGCCAGTCGGCTGCCGGGGAAATCGACCACGAGGCGATCGGGGCCGGAGAGCGGAATCAGCCTGTACTCGGCTTCGGCATCGAGCTTCAGCTCCGCGCGCGTGCCGGTCGGCCCGGCGCTGAGCCGCAACTCGTTGATTTCAGACGCCCTGGCCAGATTCCAGACGAGGGCGGCCAACAAGGCCGCACCGAGCAGGAGTTGCTGGAGGTGGATTCCCCGTACGCGCATGGGCTGAAGTGAAGCACCCCGCGACGATCTTTGCAACACGTTTTCCTTTAGGAATCCGTCACCTGCCGTCCATTCCTCTGGCTACGGTTCAGGAAGCCGCCGCAAACGACAGGCATCTTCGAACGCGGCCAGCCAGCGGCCGCCCGCATCGCCGTTGAAGGACAGTCGGCAGCCGCGACCGGTGCCGCTGACCTCCAGCTCGACCTGCAGGTCGGGGGCCGGCAGCGCGCCCAGGCCGCGGTCGGGCCATTCGACGAGCCACAGGCGGGCGTCGGCGTCGTCCAGGCCCAGGAATTCGAGCTCCCCCGCATCCCCGATGCGGTACAGGTCGAGGTGCAGCGCCTCCCCGCCGCCGGCCAGCGGATAGCGCTCGACCAGGGTGTAGGTGGGACTGCGCACCGGACCGGTCACGCCGAGGGCGCGCAGCCAGGCCCGCGCGAGCGTCGACTTGCCGGCGCCGAGGTCGCCATGCAGGTGCACGACGGCCATGGCGGGCTGGGTCGACGCGAGCGCGGCGCCCAGCGCGCCCGTCGCCTCCGCATCGACCAGGGACAGATGGCGGGTCGTGCTCACGGCGTCGCCTCCACGTGGCGCAGCGCCGAGATCAGGTCGCTGGGCAGCAGGCCGCGGGAGCCGCCTGCGCCGGCGGCCCGATCGCCGGCCACCGCGTGCTGAAGCGCGCCCGCCACCGCCGCATCGGCCGCCGCCAGGCCCTGCGCACGGAGCGCGGCGATCACGCCGGTCAGCGCGTCGCCCATGCCGCCGACGGCCATGCCGGGGTTGCCGGCGTCGATGATCCACGCGATTTCGCCGGGCGCGGCAACCACGGTGCCCGCGCCCTTCAGGACCGCCACGCAGCCGAAGCGGGTACACAGCGCATGCGCGGCGGCGAGGCGGTCGTGCTGGACCTCCGCGACCGACTTGCCGAGCAGGCGCGCGGCCTCGCCCGGATGCGGGGTGAGCACGGTGTCCGCTGGCAGGCTGCGCGGGCTGGCCGCCAGCAGGTTGAGCGCGTCGGCGTCCACGACCAGGGCGTGCGCGCCGTTGAGCGCCGCGCGCAGCATGCCGACGGCCCACGCGTCACGCCCGAGTCCGGGACCGATGGCGCAGACGTCGGCGCTGGCCGACAGCCGCACCAGGTCTTCCGGCTCCTCGATGGCATGCGCCATTGCTTCCGGGGTCCGCGCCAGCAATGGCGCCACGTGGGCGGCGCGGGTGGCGACGCTGACCAGGCCGGCGCCTGCGCGCAGTGCCGCTTCGGCCGCCAGCAGCGCCGCGCCGCCCATGCCGTGGTTGCCACCGGCCACCAGCACGTGGCCGGCGCGGCCCTTGTGTGCAGTGCGCTCGCGTACCGGCAACAGGGCCTGCAGCGCCCCGGCTTGCAGGCGCCAGGCGGCCGGACTGACGCCGTCGAAGCTGCCCTCGGGCAGGTCGAGCGCCGCCATGTCCAGCGCGCCGACGTGGTCGAGCGCGGGACCGGTCGAGAGTCCGACATGGTTGGCGATGAACTGCAGCGTGCGCGTGGCGCGCAGCGCGGCGCCCGGCACCCCGCCACCGCCGGCCGAAACACCGGTGGGGACGTCGAGCGCCAGCACGTCGGTGCCGGAGCCTGCGATCGCGGCCACCAGCGCGTCGATGCCGGCATCCGTGCGCCCGTCGAAGCCGATGCCGAACAGCGCGTCGACCACCAGGTCCGCTTCCGGCAGCGCGTCCGGCGCGGCGAGCGCCATGCCGCCGGCCTCCACGAACGCCGCGCAGGCGCGACGTGCCAGCGCGCTGCGCGGCGCATGGCCGGCGGGATGCAGGGCCGTGACGTCGCGACCGGCCTGCAGCGCATGCAGCGCGAGGACATAGCCGTCTCCGCCGTTGTTGCCAGGGCCGCAGGCCACGACGATGCGCCGCGCCTGCGGCCAGTGCCCGAGCAGGCAGCGCCAGGCCGCCGCGCCGGCGCGTCGCATCAGCTCGTCGCCGTCGCCATCCAGCAGCGCGATCGCCTGCGCCTCCACCCGGCGGACCCCGGCGATGTCGTACAGCGGCGTGGCGGCGTCGGCGCGGGAGGCGTACATGCGCGGATTCTATACTTCAGGCATGTACCCGCCTTCCGACGATGCCGGTGTCGCGCCCCCGGGCGCGCTGCGCACGGCGACTCCCGACCCCGCCGCGCTGGCCGCGCGGATCCGCGAGCTGGTGAGGGAGGCCGGCTTCCAGCGCTGCGGCATCACCGGGATCGACCTGGGCGACGACGAAGGACACCTGCGCGCGTGGCTGGCGCGTGGCTTCCACGGTTCGATGGACTGGATGGCGCGGCACGGCGACAAGCGCTCGCGGCCGCAGGAGCTCGTGCCCGGCACCATCAGCGTGCTCTCGGTGGGACTCGACTACGGGCGGCGCGACGACGTCGAAGCCTGGGAGACGCTGGCCGACGGCGAGCGCGCATACGTCGCCCGCTATGCGCTCGGACGCGACTACCACAAGCTCATGCGCAACCGCCTGCAGAAGCTGGCCGATCGCATCGCCGGCGAAATCGGGCCATTCGGCCACCGCGTCTTCGTCGACTCGGCGCCGGTGCTCGAACGCGCGCTGGCGCGCAACGCCGGGCTGGGCTGGATCGGCAAGCACACCTGCCTGATCGACCGCGACGGTGGCTCCTGGTTCTTCCTCGGCGAGATCTACCTCGACGTCCCCCTGCCGCCCGACCCGCCCGCAACCGCACATTGCGGCAGCTGCCGGCGCTGCATCGAGGTCTGCCCCACGCAGGCCATCCTCGGGCCGAACGTGCTGGATGCGCGCCGCTGCATCAGCTACCTCACCATCGAGCACGAGGGCGCGATCGACGAGGCGCTGCGGCCGCTGATGGGGAACCGCATCTTCGGCTGCGACGACTGCCAGCTGGCCTGTCCCTGGAACAAGTTCGCGCGGCGCAGCGACGAGCCGGACTTCCGCGCGCGCAACGACCTCGACACCGCGAGCCTCGCCGACCTGTTCGCCTGGGAGGAAGACGAGTTCCTGCGCCGCACCGAGGGCACCGCGCTGCGCCGCAGCGGCCACGCACGCTGGCTGCGCAACATCGCCGTGGCGCTGGGCAACGCGCCGACCACGCCCGATGTCATCGCCGCGCTGGAGACGCGCCGCGACCATCCGGATCCGGTGATCCGCGAACACGTCGGATGGGCGCTGTCGCGCCACCGGGGCCGCTGATCGCGACGACCAGATCGGGATCACTCGATCGCGACCACTCGATCGCGACCACTCGATCGCGGCCAGCTGATCGGAACCACTCGATCGCGACCACCTGCTCGGGACCACCTGTAGGAGCGGCTACAGCCGCGATGGCGCAGGAGCTGCGGCCAGCGTGATCGCGGCTGTAGCCGCTCCTACAGGGCGATGCCGGCCGCGCGTCAGCTCCGCGCGCGGATCTCGTCGATCAGCGTGCGGGTCACCGCGTCGCCGGCATCGGCTTCCCCGCGCACGGCCGGCAGCAGTTCGCCCGCGATGCGCTTGCCGAGCTCCACGCCCCACTGGTCGAAGGCATTGATGCCCCACAGCACCGACTGGGCGTAGACGCTGTGTTCGTACATCGCGAGCAGGGCGCCGAGCGAATGCGGCGTCAGCGCGTCGAGCAGGAACAGGGTCGAGGGACGGTTGCCGGGATAGGCCTTCTGCGGATCCTCGGCGGCATGGCCATTGCCCAGCGCTTCCGCCTGGGCCAGCAGATTGGCCAGCAGCGCCTCGTGGTTGCCACGGTGGCCATGCGCCGGGCGCACCACGCCGATGAAGTCGGCGGGCACCACGTCGCTGCCCTGATGCAGGGCCTGGAAGAAGCTGTGCTGGGCGCCGGTACCGGCGCCGCCCCAGACCACAGGAACGGTGGCCACGCCGGGGACGCGGCCGTCGCTGCGCACCGATTTCCCCAGGCTTTCCATCACCAGCTGCTGCAGGTAGTCCGGCAAGCGCGCCAGGCGCTGGTCGTAGGGCAGCACCGCCTGCGTCGGCAGGTCCAGCGCATTGCGGTTCCACACCGCCACCAGCGCGTGCAGGATCGGCAGATTGGCTTCCAGTGGCGCTTCGACGGCGTGCGCATCCATCTCCGCCGCGCCGGCCAGCAGCGCCGCGAAGCCCTCCATGCCGATCGCCAGCGCGATCGCGAAGCCCACCGTCGACCACAGCGAATAGCGCCCGCCAATCCAGTCCCACATCGGCAGCACGCGCGCGGAATCGACGCCGAAGGCTTCCGCCGCCGGCACGTTGGCACTGACCGCGTACAGCCGCTCGCCCCCGCCCAGCCAGTCGCGCACCAGCGCGCCGTTGAGCAGCGTCTCCTGGGTGCCGAAGCTCTTGGACACCAGGATCGCCGCGGTGCGGGCGGGATCCAGCCCGCGCAGCGCGTGCTGCACCTCGCTGCCGTCGACGTTGCTGACGAAGTGCAGGCGGAAGCGGCCGTCGTTGAAGTCCTTCAGCGCGTCGACCGCCAGCCGCGGACCCAGGTCGGAGCCACCGATGCCGATATTGATGATGTCGGTGACGCCGGACGCGCGCAGCCCGTCGACCAGGGCTGCCATGCGTTCGCGCGCGGCCAGTGCTTCAGCGTGCGCGGCGCGTGCCACCCCGCCGTGGCCAATGTCCGAACGCAGCGCCGTATGCAACGCCGGACGCCCTTCGGACGCGTTGACCTCGGCACCGTCGACCAGCGCGCGCATCGCCAGCGACAGGCGCACGTGCCCGGCGAGCTCGCCCAGGGTGGCGAGCGTGGCGGCGTCCAGGCGCTGGCGCGCGAAGTTCGCATACACCGGGCCCACGCGCAGCGACATCGCGCCAGCGCGCGACGGGTCGGCGGCGACGAGATCGGGGATGCGTGCGCCGGCGAGGCGTTCCGCGTGGTCGAGGAACTGCCGGACCAGCGCTTCCCCGGCCATGCCTCAGGCGGCCTGTGCCGGGATGGCGTCGTTGGTGTGGGTCATCCGGTTCTGGCGGTCGACGTAGACCAGGCTGGGCTTGAACTTCGCCGCCTCGGCTTCGTCGCAGGCGCCGTAGGCGCAGATGATCACGAGGTCGCCGGGTTCGGCCTGGTGCGCGGCGGCGCCGTTGACCGAGACGATCCCGCTGCCGGCTTCGCCGCGGATGGCATAGGTCGCGAAACGCTTGCCGTTGTTGATGTTATAGATCTCGATGCGCTCGTACTCGCGGATGCCCGACAGGTCGAGCAGGCGGCCGTCGATCGCGCAGGAGCCTTCGTAGTGCAGCTCGGCGTGGGTGACGGTGGCGCGGTGGATCTTGGCTTTGAGGAGTGTCAGGAGCATCGTGGGGGACCGCTGGCTGCCGGCGCTCCGGCGTCAGGCGCGGATTCTACCGGAAGGCGCACGCCGCCCCGGCGGCGCGAGGCGCAGCGTACGGCCATGCCCTTGGCCGCGATTCAGCCGCGTCCAGCACGCGCCCGCTGTAGGAGCGGCTATAGCCGCGATTGCACAGACGCTGCGGCCAACGCGATCGCGGCTATAGCCGCTCCTACAGGTCGAGTGGCCGGACGCTGCGGCCAGGGTGATCGCGGCTGTAGCCGCTCCTACAGGTTCACGGGGCGGACGCTGCGGAGGGACGGTTGCGGCTGCAGCCGCTCCTACAGGTTGGGGTGCGCGCTGAATTCGAGGTTGTCGATCAGGCGCGTGCGGCCAAGGCGTGCTGCCACAAGCGCCACACGCTGGCCGTCGTCGCCCGGCGCGGGCGCGTCCGGCGGCTCCACCAGCAGCGGCGTGCGCAGCACCGCGTAGTCGACGGCGAAGCCGGCCTGCTGCAGTCGCGCGGTGGCGTCGGCTTCGGCCTGGCGCCAGCCCTGCCCGGCCTGCAGCGCGTCGCGCATCGCCAGCAGGGCGCGGTGGATCTCCGGTGCCTGCGCGCGCTCGTCCGCCGACAGGTACTGGTTGCGCGAGCTGCGCGCCAGGCCGTCGGCCTCGCGGACGATGTCGGCGCCCAGCAGCTCGATCGGGAAGGCAAGGTCGCGGACCATGTGCCGGATCACCGCCAGCTGCTGGTAGTCCTTGCGCCCGAACACCGCGACATCGGGCCGCACCTGGTTGAACAGGCGCGCGACCACCGTGCACACGCCGTCGAAATGCCCGGGGCGGTGCGCGCCGTCGAGCACGCCGGTGATGCCCGGCACCTGCACCCGGACCGCGCGCGCCGTGCCCAGCGGATACATCGCGTCCAACGACGGCATCCAGGCCAGGTCGCAGCCGGCGGCCGCGAGGCCGGCGACGTCGTCCTCCGGCGTGCGCGGGTACTGCTCGTAATCCTCGCCGGGACCGAACTGCGTGGGATTGACGAAGACGCTCGCGACCACGCGGTCGGCATGCGCGCGCGCCAGCCGCACCAGGCTGTAGTGGCCGTCATGCAGGTTGCCCATGGTCGGCACGAAGCCGATGCGCAGGCCCTCGCGCTTCCAGTCGTCGATGCGCGCGCGCAGTTCGTCCGGCTTGCGCACCACCGCGATCGCCCCGCTCATGCGTAGGAATGCGCGGCGTCGGGGAAGCTGCCGTCGCGCACCGCGGCCACGAAGGCACGCGCCGCGCCGGCGACCGAGCCGCCCTCGGCGAGGAAATCCCTGACGAACTTCGGCCGCCGGTGGCCGGAGTCGAGTCCGAGCATGTCGTGCATCACCAGCACCTGGCCGTCGCAGCCGGCACCGGCGCCGATGCCGATGGTCGGCACCGCGCTGTCGCGGGTGATCGTGGCCGCCAACGGCGCCGGCACGCCTTCGAGCACGATCAGCGTCGCGCCGGCTTCGGCCACCGCGCGCGCCTCGTCGCGCAGCCGCGCGGCCGCGGCGTCCTCGCGTCCCTGCACCTTGAAGCCGCCGAAACGCAGCACCGACTGCGGCGTCAGGCCAAGGTGCGCGCAGACCGGGATCTCGCGCTCGACCAGGAAACGGATCACCTCGAGCTTCGGACCCGCGCCTTCCAGTTTGACCATCTGCGCGCCGGCCTGCAGGAAGCGGGTCGAGGCGTCGAGCGCGCGCGCGGGCGTCGCGTCGGCCTGGAACGGCAGGTCCGCCACCAGCAGCGCGTGGGTCAGTCCGCGGGCAACGCAGGCGGTGTGGTAGGCGATGTCGTCGACCGTCACCGGCAGCGTCGACGTGCGCCCCTGGACCACCATGCCGAGCGAATCGCCGACCAGGATCAGCTCGACACCGGCGGCATCGAACACCCGCGCGAAGCCGGCGTCGTAGGCGGTCAGCATCGACAGCCGGTGCCCCGCGGCGCGCGCGGCGGCCAGCCCGGGTACGGTCATCGGGCGGCGGACGTCGTGTCCCTGGTCGGCGGTCTTGCTCATGGCGTCATGCATCCGGGGGTGTGGGCTGGGCACGCCATGTTACGCCCGCCATCTTTCGCCCGCGCCCCTGCACCGATCCCGCTCAGGCCGGAACGATGCCACCCGTATCGATGCCTTCGAGCAGGGCGGAAACCCGACCGAGACCCGGCACCTCAAGGTCGGACGCGACCTCGGCCAGCGGCACCAGCACGAATGCACGCCGGTGCAGCTGCGGGTGCGGCACCACCAGGCCCGGTGCGTCGATGACGGCATCGCCGTACAGCAGCAGGTCGAGGTCGAGGGTCCGTGGGCCCCAGCGGCTGCCGTCGCCCGCGCGTTCGCGTCCGTGTGCCCGTTCGATCCCGAGCAGCGCGTCGAGCAGGTCGCGGGGCGCCAGCGTGGTCTCGACCAGCGCAGCGGCATTGATGAAGTCCGGCTGGGCCTCCACGCCCCAGGCCGGCGTGCGGTAGAAGCGCGAGGCGGCCAGCAGGCGCGTGCCGGGCAAGCCGTCGAGCGCGACCAGCGCCGCCTGCAGCACCGCCCCAACCTCCCCGATGTTGCCGCCGAGGCCGATGCAGGCCCGGAGCGGCATGCTCATCCCGCGGTGGCGGTCGTCGGACGGCGCCGGCGCCGGCGCGGCGTCCGCGCCGCGTCATCGTCGTCGCCGGCCGGCGTGTGCGCGATCGCCATGTCGGGATCGAGCTGGGCCTCGCGCCAGAACGCGATGTCGTCGGCGTGCTCGTCCGACCCGGCCTGGCGCACCTGCAGGAAGTCGAAGGCGGCGCGGAAGCGCGGATGGGCCAGCATGCGCATCACCCGCTTGCGCTGGCGCAGGCCGAAGCGCGACTGCAGCAGCCAGATCTCCTGCATCGGCACCGAGAACCGGCGCGGCAGCGCCACCGCCTGCAGTTCGTGCACGGTGACCCGGTCGGCCGCCCGGCGCTGGGCATCGGCCGGCGGCACGTCCTGCGCCTGCAGCATCATCAGCGTGCGGCAATAGGCCGGCCACAGCAGCAGGGCGAACAGGAACGCCGGCGACACCGGCTCGTCGCTGGCCACCCGTGCATCGGTGCCGCGCAGGCCTTCGAGCACCACGGCGCGCAGCGCGCCGCTGCGGTTGGCCTTCATCGCCGCGGCCGCTTCCGGCAGCAGCGCCGGCAGCAGGCCGTGGCGCTCGAGACCCTCGAAGCTGGCCGCGGCGTGGCCGGACAGGAACATCTTCAGGCACTCCTCGAACAGCCGCGCGGGCGCGGCTTCCGACAGCAGGGGCGCCAGCGCGCGGATCGGCGCCGCGGTCGCCGGATCGATGTCGAAGTCGAGCTTCGCCGCCAGGCGCACCGCGCGCAGCATGCGCACCGGGTCCTCGCGGTAGCGGGTCTCCGGATCGCCGATCAGCTTCAGCACGCGGTTCTGCACGTCCTCGAAGCCGCCGACATAGTCGCGGACCGAGAAGTCCTCGATGGTGTAGTACAGGGCGTTGGCGGTGAAGTCGCGGCGCACCGCGTCGTCCTCGACCGTTCCGTACACGTTGTCGCGCAGCAGGCGGCCACCCTCGTGTGTCTCGCGGTCGCCGCTGCCGTCGTCGACGTTGGCGCGGAAGGTCGCGACCTCGATGATCTCGCGGCCGAAGACCACGTGCGCCAGGCGGAAGCGCCGGCCGATCAGCCGGCAGTTGCGGAACAGCGCCCGGACCTCTTCCGGCGTGGCGCCGGTGGCGATGTCGAAATCCTTGGGATGGCCACCGGCCAGCAGGTCGCGGACGGCGCCGCCGACCAGGTAGGCCTCGTGCCCGCCTTCACGCAGGCGGTACAGCACCCGGAGCGCGTTGGGGCTGATGTCCTTGCGGGAAATGGTGTGCTGTTCGCGCGGGATCGCCCGCAGGACCGGTGCGTGGGATGAAGTGTCGTTGGGCATCTGCGAAAAAGTACCTGCTCGGGTTGCCCAGCGGCAGCCTGTCGTTGCTATACTAGCAAGCTCGCAGGGCTGCATGGCCTTTGCGGGCCGGTTGTCCAGCCGGCGCCGCGCTTCCGGGAGTCCCCCGGGCAGCACGGCACGCTCCACTGCTCCCTTCGTCTAGAGGCCCAGGACGTGGCCCTCTCAAGGCTAAAACACGGGTTCGAATCCCGTAGGGAGCGCCATATCCCCAGGGCCCGCGCCGGCGACGTCGCGGGCCCTGTCCGTTCTGGTCACTGACTCAAGTCCCTGACCGTCGGTCCGCGACCACGACCGCGCGGATCATCCGCATCGTCGGCGCTACACTATGCGCGCCCCGGACAACCCGCGCAGCGAGCCCAGCGAACCATGCCCTTTGTCGTCACCGAGAACTGCATCAAGTGCAAGTACACCGACTGCGTCGAGGTGTGCCCGGTGGACTGCTTCCATGAAGGGCCGAACTTCCTGGTCATCGATCCCGACGAGTGCATCGACTGCACCCTGTGCGAGCCCGAGTGCCCGATCAACGCGATCTATGCCGAGGACGACGTGCCCGCCGGACAGGAAGGCTTCGTCGCCCTGAACGCCGAGCTGTCCAAGGAGTGGCCGGTGATCACCACCCGCCAGGAGCCGCTGCCCGGCGCCGAGGACTGGGACGGGAAGCCCGGCAAGCTGCCGCTGCTGGAGCGCTGAGACGCCGTCAGCTCCGGGCCGGCCGGACATGCAAAAGGCGCGGCCAGGGCCGCGCCTTTCGCGTTCCAGGGGAGCGGGATTACTGCGCCAGCGCCGCGCGCAGCGCCTCGATCACCCGCACCGCGTGCTCGCCGGTCGCCGCGACGCCGCGCGGGTCGACCGCCGAGACGTAGCTGCCGGAGTCGGTCTGGCTGACGCGCACCAGGAACTTGCTGTCGCCGGCGTCGACGTCGTAAGTGCCCAGCAGCTGGGCCTTGCTGACCACGGTCACGCCTTCGATGCCGGCCAGGATCGGCTCGATGCGACCGAAGGTCTCGTCGCGCGACGCGGACACGGTGAAGCCGTTGGACGCCTGCGGAGTCGCGGCGGCCGCGGTCATCCCCGAGCGGGTCACGCTGGTGGTGCCGGTGGCGGGCACGGCCATCGCCGAGCTGGTGTCCGGACGGTCGAGGTCAGGCGGCACTTCCAGCGGGCGGTCCTGCGGGGCGGCGGCGTAAACCGCGGTGTCCTTGCGGAACCAGCTGCAGCCGGCGGTGGCGACCAGGGTCGCGGCGATGGCCACGGCAAGCGCCGGGCGGAACATGGAACGGGAAGGCTGCATAGCTGTCTCCTGCTGGATCGGTCAGGCCGCGAGTGCGTCGCGGCAGGTCTGTTCGAGTGCCGCGATGCCGCCGGCGATGCGGTCGGCAGTGGCCGCGTGCTGCGCCGACAGGGGCAGCAGCGGCAGGCGGATGCCGTCGACGTGGCCGAAGCCGAGCCGCGCCAGCAGCGCCTTCACTGGAATGGGATTGGATTCTACGCCGCAGAACTCCACGAGCGCGGTGATCGCCGCGGCGTGGGCCGCGCAGCCATCGACGTCGCCACCACGCGCCAGGTCGCACAGGCGGCGGAACGCGGCCGGTGCGGCGTTCGAGGCCACCGAGACCAGGCCCTCCGCGCCGGCGAGCATCGCGCGCCCGGCGGTGGCGTCGTCTCCGCCGAGGATCGCGAAGCCCGGGCCCGCCAGCTCCAGCAGTGCCTGCATCCGCGCCTCGTCGGCCACCGCCTCCTTGATGCCGATGATGGCGTCGTGGTTGGCCAGCGCGGCAACCGTGCCGGGCTGCATGTCGCAGCCGGTGCGCGGCGGCACGTTGTAGAGAATCACCGGCAGCGCACCGTCGTCCGCAACCGCCCGGTAATGCGCCAGCAGCCCGGCCTGGGTCGGACGCACATAGGGCGGCGTGACCACCAGGGCGGCGTCGGCGCCACAGGCGGCGGCCAGGCGCGTGCGCTCGATGGTGTGAGCGGTTCCCGACTGCCCGGTGCCGGCGGCCACGGGCACGCGCCCGGCCACCCGCCCGACCGCGGCACGCAGCAGCGTTTCGTATTCGCGCGGCGTGAGCGCGGCGGCCTCGCCGGTGGAACCGGCCACGACCAGCGCCTGGGTACCGCCCGCGAGCTGCGCGTCGACCAGGCGCAGCCAGGCGTCGATGTCGAGGTCGCCGGCGGCCGTGAACGGCGTCGCCAGCGCGGTGATGCTGCCGGAAAGATGCAAGCTGGACCTGCGTTGGGAAGCCGTGCGGGGGTGCCGCGCGACGGGCGCACGGCTGCCGTGATCTTACTTGCGGCTTCGAAGCACGGGCAAGTATGCTGGCCGCAGCCTCAGGGCGGCGACAGCGCCCGCGTCCAGGGCCGCACGGCAGCCGGCAACCGGCGCCCCCACCGCACTCCGTGGACTCCGCTTTGACCGACACCGATACATCCCGGCCCGCGCCGACCGAGAACCACCTCCTCATCAACGCCTACACGACGCACCCGCGCTCGCCCCTGCTGGCGGTGTCGCGGCGCATCGCCGACAGCGGCTGCAACCTGGTGGATACGCGGCTGTCGACCGTGGGCCGCGACGTCTCGGTGACGGCGCTGGCCACCGGTTCCTGGGACGCGGTGGCCAAGCTCGAGGCGATGCTGACCCGGCTCGAGCGCGAGGAAGGCCTGAAGCTGGTCTGGTACCGCACCGGTCCGAAGCCGATCCAGTCCAACCTGCTGCCCTACATCGTCGAGGTCGTGGCGTCCGACAAGCCCGGCATCCTGTACCAGCTGGCCGACTTCTTCGATCGCCAGGGCATCACCATCGAGAGCCTGCACTGCTCGCGCTACCGCGCCATGCAGACCGGCGCCGACATGTTCTCGGCCCAGGTCACCATCGGCGTGCCGGCGGACATGCACATCGCCGCGCTGCGCGACGATTTCCTCGAGTTCTGCGACCACCTCAATCTCGACGCGATCATGGACCCGATGAAGTTCTGACCGCAGGCGAAGGGACGAATGAACGAAGGCGACACGCTCGACCGCACCACCCTCGCGCTTCCGCTGCAGCTGTCCGGCGGCGCGACCGCGACGCTTGCCGACCACGCCGGCCGCTGGCTGGTCCTCTACTTCTATCCCAAGGACTCCACGCCCGGCTGCACCACCGAGGGCCTGGACTTCAACGCGCTGCTGCCGGAGTTCGAAGCGCTCGACGCCGGCGTGCTGGGCGTGTCGCGCGACTCGGTGAAGTCGCACGACAACTTCTGCGCGAAGCAGGGCTTCGCGTTCCCGCTGGTGAGCGATGCGGACGAGGCGCTGTGCCGCGCGTTCGACGTGATCCGCGAGAAGAACATGTACGGCCGCAAGGTGCTGGGCATCGAACGCAGCACCTTCCTGATCGACCCCGAGGGACGCATCGCGCGCGCATGGCGCAAGGTGCGCGTTCCGGGCCACGTCGACGCCGTGCTCGAGGCGCTGAAGGAAGCCCGCACCCGGTGATCCACCGCCCTGCCCGCGCGCAGCGCCGCCCCGCCCCGCGGGCCGCGGCGGCCTTCGCGTGGGACACACACGCTCCAGCGCCACCCTTCGCCACGCACACCCGCACGGACTGAGGCCTTGATGAACCACGGCAAGCGGATCTACGTACTCGACACCAACGTGCTGATGCACGACCCCACCGCGCTGTTCAAGTTCGAGGAGCACGACGTCTACCTGCCGATGCAGGTGATCGAGGAGCTGGACAACGGCAAGAAGGGGACTTCGGAGGCCAGCCGCAACGCGCGCCAGGTCAGCCGCTTCATCAACGAGCTGATCGAGGCCCACGGCGCCGACCGAATCGCCTCGGGCCTGAAGCTTGAACGACCCGGCGGGCTGCAGCTGCGCGGGGCGGGCTCGAGTGGCCTGCTGCGCTTCCAGACCACCGTGCCGAAGGAGGACAAGACCTCGTTCGGCGCGGTGGCCCCGGACAACCGCATCCTCGGCGCGATCCTCGCGCTGCGCGCAGACGACGGCGCCGACCTGCCGGTGGTGTTCGTCTCCAAGGACATCAACCTGCGCATCAAGGCCGCGATCGCCGGAATCGCCAGCGAGGACTACGAGAACGATCGCGCGCTCGACGATTTCAGCCTCCTGTACACCGGCGCCACCGCGCTGCCCGAAGACTTCTGGCAGCGCCACGGCAAGGACCTCCGGTCCTGGACCGACAAGGGCCGCACGTACTACGAGGTGCGCCGCGGCGAGGACGACGACTGGCATCCCAACCAGTACCTCTACCTGCCCGGCGACGAGGAAGCCGAATTCCGCGTGGCCGCCGTCGAGGGCGAGCGCGCGGTGCTGCAGATCGTCGACGACTACCGCAGCCACCAGCATGCGGTCTGGGGCATCGTCGCCCGCAACCGCGAACAGAACTTCGCGCTCAACGCGCTGATGGATCCCGAGATCGACTTCGTCACCCTGCTCGGCACCGCCGGCACCGGCAAGACCCTGCTGGCGCTGGCCGCGGGCCTGGCGCAGACCATGGACGCGCAGCGCTACCGCGAGATCATCATGACCCGCGCGACGATCAGCGTCGGCGAGGACATCGGCTTCCTGCCGGGCACCGAGGAGGAAAAGATGACGCCCTGGATGGGCGCGCTGACCGACAACCTCGAAGTGCTGCTGCCGAGCAGCAACAAGGATGGCGGCAGCTGGGGCCGGGCGGCCACCAACGACCTGCTGGCCTCGCGCATCAAGATCCGTTCGATGAACTTCATGCGCGGGCGCACCCTGCTCGACCGCTGGCTGATCCTCGACGAGGCGCAGAACCTGACGCCCAAGCAGATGAAGACGCTGATCACGCGCGCCGGTCCGGGCACCAAGATCGTCTGCCTCGGCAACGTCGAACAGATCGACACGCCCTACCTCACCGAGACCACCTCGGGCCTCACCTACGCCGTCGACCGCTTCAAGCACTGGGCGCACAGCGCGCACATCACCCTGCGCCGCGGTGAACGCTCGCGGCTGGCCGACTACGCGTCGGAGGTGCTCTGACGGCCCAAGGGGCAGCGACCTTCCGGGGAGGCCTGCCTGCGTCGGAGCTTGCCTCTGTAGTAGCTTGCCTCTGTAGGAGCGGCTACAGCCGCGATCGGCCCCGCGTCGAATCGCGGCTGTAGCCGCTCCTACAGAAGACGATGGCGCCGTCTGCTAGCTGGGGGCGTCCTCATCCGCGGCGCGCAGGCCTTCGACGTAGCGCAGTGCCTCCGCCAGGTCGGTGAAATAGCTTCCGGGGATATCCCGGCTGACGACGTCCGCGCGCACCAGCTTGCGCAGCACCGCCATGTTCGCGCCGTTGAGCAGCACGTGCACACCGCGTGCGCGCAGGTTACTAATGGTGGATTCCAGGCGCTTCAGCCCGGTCGCATCGATGAACGGCACCCGCTCCAGGCGCAACGCCACGAAGCGCGGCGGCTGACGTGACCACGACAGGGCGCGCTCCAGCGAATCGACCGAGCCGAAGAAGAACGGCCCGTCGATGGAATACACCACCACGTCGGCGGGCAGCGCTTCCAGGCCCGCCTTCGCCAGCTCCGCGCGCAGCCCCGCCGGCGCCTGTTCCACCACGTCGACCGACGCGCTCATGCGGCGCATGAACTGCAGCATCGCCAGGATCACGCCGATGTTCACCGCCACCACCAGGTCGGTGAGGATGGTCAGCGCGAAGGTGATCAGCAGGATCACCGCGTCGGCCGTCGGCGCCCTGCGCACCATGCGGATGAAGCGCGGCGCCTCGCTCATGTTCCACGCCACCACGAACAGGATCGCCGCCAGCGCGGCCAGCGGCACCTTGCCTGCCCAGGGCGCGACCACCAGCAGGATCAGGACCAGCACCAGCGCATGCACGACGCCGGCGATCGGCGCGTTGCCACCGTTGCGGATGTTGGTGGCGGTGCGTGCGATCGCGCCGGTCGCGGCGATGCCGCCAAACAGCGGCGAGACGATGTTGGCGATGCCCTGTCCGATCAGCTCCTGGTTGGAGTCGTGCTTCGTACCCGCCATGCCGTCGGCGACCACCGCCGACAGCAGCGACTCGATCGCGCCCAGCATGGCGATGGTGAAGGCCGCGGGCAGCAGCAGCAGGACCACGTCGAAGCTGAGCGCGGGCACCGCGAATGCCGGCAGCGCGCGCGGGATCGCGCCGAAGGTCGACTCGATGGTGGCGACGCCGGGCAGGTCGAACGCCATGACCACCACGGTGGCCACCACCATCGCCAGCAGGGGTCCGGGGACTTTCGACAGGCCCGGGATGCGCGGCCCGCCCAGCGCCAGCGCCAGGCTGCCCAGGCCGAGCAGCGCCGTCGGCACGTGCAGCTGCCCGAACGAGCCGAGCAGGCCCCAGGCCTTGAGGTAGAACGGACCCTCGCCCGGCGATGGCAGGCCGAAGAAGTACGGCCACTGCCCGACCCAGATGATCACGGCGATGCCGGCGGTGAAGCCGACGATCACCGGATCCGGGATGAACCGGATCACCCCGCCCAAGCGCGCCAGTCCCATCGCGACCAGGATCACGCCGGCCATCAGCGTGGCCGCCAGCAGGCCGCCGACGCCGAACTGCGCGACCACGCCGGCCAGGATCACGATGAAGGCGCCCGTCGGGCCGGCGATCTGCACCCGCGAGCCGCCGAACAGCGACACCGTGATGCCGGCGATGATCGCCGTGTACAGGCCCTGCTCCGGCTTCACACCCGACGCGATCGCGAAGGCCATCGCCAGCGGCAGCGCGACCACGCCGACGATCAGGCCGGCGGAGAGGTTGCGCGGCCAGTTCGCGGCGCGCAGGAGCCCAGCGCGCTTCGCTTCAAAGAGGGCGATCATCGATCCATGCTAACGCTCAGCGGCGCAGCCGTGCCCGGAGCGCGAGCAGCGGCCGCTCGAGCAGGTAGTAGCTCGCGGCCGCCGCCAGCAGCACCAGCAGCAGCCGCGGCACCAGCGCCGGCATTCCCTGCCAGGCTTCGGTATCCAGGAACAGCTGCTGCCAGAGATACAGCGAGTAGCTCATCGAACCGAGCACCATGGCCGCGCGGGAATTGAGCACGCGTCCGGCCAGGCCGGACGGACGGGTCACTGTCCAGAGGACGGTGGTCGCGATGCCGAGGTTGACCAGGGTGGCGCCGAGCGGCAGGTGGAACGAGGGCCAGTCCATGAACCGCGCCGCGACCAGCGTCGCCAGCGGTGCCGCGACCCCGGTCCATGCCGGCAGCCACGCGCCCGCCCTGGCCAGCCCGACGCGGTCGACCAGCAGGGCCATCGCACAGCCGGTGGCCAGCGAGTCGCAGACGAACTGGAACTCCTCGTCCATGCCGTCGCGCGTGGCCGGGAGCAGGATCCAGGACAGCGTGCGCACGACCGGGGCCAGCGCGAGCACCAGCAGGGCCACCGACAGCGCGCGTCGGCCGGAACGCACGAACACCAGTGGCCAGAGCAGGTAGAACTGCTCCTCGACCGCGAGCGACCACAGGTGGCCCAGCGCCCAGCCGCGGTCGTGGTGGTAGTTCATCGTGTAGGTCAGCGCGTGCAGCAGGTCGCCCGGCAGCAGTCGCACCTGCCCTGCCCAGGCCGCGAGCGCCACGACCGCGATGTAGGCATAGGCGGCGGGGAAGATCCGCACGGTCCGCCGCGCGTAGAACGCGCCCAGCGAGACCCGCCCGGTCCTGGCGCGCTCGCCGATGAGCAGGGTGGTGATCAGGAATCCCGAGAGCACGAAGAAGACGGCCACCCCCAGGTGGGCGATGTTCACCACCAGCAGTGACCTCGCCGCGCCGGGGAAACCGGGGAAGCCGGCCGCGTGTCCGACGATGACCATCAGGACCGCGATCGCGCGCAGGCCGTCCAGGCCCGGAAGGTGTCCTTGCATCGCGTGCCCTGCCCCCACCCGGACGAACCGCCCTCGGTCTCTGCTGCCCAACGCCAATCGCGCCGGCAACCGGCAACCGGCAACCGCGGCTCGGGCAGTGGCGCGCGCCGGCATAATGGGGCCATGGCGAACCCCGGCACGATCTCCGCACTGACCATCGCCGGCTCCGACTCCGGCGGCGGCGCCGGCATCCAGGCCGACCTGAAGACCTTTGCCGCGCACGGCGTCCATGGGCTGTCGGCGATCACCGCCCTCACCGCCCAGCACACGCGCGGCGTGACCGCGGTGCACGTGCCCCCGGTCGGGTTCCTGCGCGCGCAGATCGACGCCTGCTTCGAGGACTTCGACATCGGCGCGGTGAAGCTCGGCATGCTGGCCTCGGCCGAAGTGATCCACGCCGTGGCCGATGCGCTGGCGGCGCACCGTCCGTCGCAGCTGGTCGTCGACCCGGTCATGGTGGCCACCTCCGGCGCGCGCCTGCTGGAAGAAGACGCGCTGGCGGCGCTGCGGACCCGGCTGCTGCCCGGTTCCGGCATCGTGACCCCGAACATCCCGGAGGCGGAACTGCTGCTGGGCCGCTCCATCGTCGATGCCGCCGATGCCGAAGCCGCGCTCGACGCGCTGCTGGCGCTGGGTGCGCGCGCCGTCCTGCTCAAGGGCGGGCACCTCGACGAGGGCGACACCGTCATCGACCGCTACGCCGACGCCACCACGCGCCGCGCGTTCCGCGGACCGCGCCTGCAGGTGGATGGGCACGGCACCGGCTGCACCCTGGCCTCGGCGATCGCCGCCAACCTGTGCCTCGGCCTGGGGATGGCCGAAGCCTGCGCGCGCGGAGTGGACTACATCCGAAGCGCGCTACGCGCCGGCATCCGTCCCGGGCGCAGCGAGGTCCTGGTGCTGGGCCACTTCGCCGCGCGCCCCGACGCATGAGCGGTCCTGCAGGAGCGGCTACAGGCGCGATGGCCGGCGATCGCGGCTATAGCCGCTCCTACAGGGCTTCGGTGGCATCCAACCATGGGCGCGAGGTGGCGTCGCACGCACAGTCCACCATGGCCATCGAGGCCTCGGACGGCCACCGCTTCGAGCTCCTGACCCGCATTCCCGAGCGGCCGCGACGCAGCCTGCTCTGGCTCCCCGCCCTCGGGGTCGCCGCACGTCATTACCTGCCGTTGGCGGACGCGCTGGCGGCGCGCGGCGTCGCGGTGTTCCTGCACGAATGGCGTGGACACGGCAGCAGCAGCCTGCGCGCCGGCCGCGACTGCGACTGGGGCTACCGGGAGCTGCTCACCCTCGACCTGCCCGCCAGCGAGGCCGCGATCGCGGCGGCGACGCCCGGGCTGCCGCGGATCGCCGGTGGCCACAGCCTCGGCGGCCAGCTCGCCGCGTGCCGGCTGGGCCTGGACCCGGCCGCGTGCGACGCACTGTGGCTGGCGGGTTCCGGCGCGCCCTACTGGCGCGCGTTCCCGCGTCCACAGCGGCTCGTGCTGCCGCTGGCGTATCGCGCACTGCCCTGGCTGGCGGCGCGGGCCGGCAGCCTGCCTGGCCGGCGCATCGGCTTCGGCGGCAACGAGGCGCGCGGGGTGATGCACGACTGGGCCGGCACGGCGCTCAGCGGGCGCTACGCGACCGGGAGCCTGGGCGACCTCGAGCCGCGCATGGCCACGGCGGCGGTGGAGCTGCGCACGGTGCTCTTCGCCCGTGACTGGCTCGCGCCCGCCACGTCGCTGCAGCACCTGGCGTCCAGGTTCCCGCGGGCGCGGATCGCCGGCACCATCCTCGACGACGCCGCGCTGGGCGTGCGCGCCGACCATTTCGCCTGGATGAAGTCGCCAGCGCCCGTCGCGGCCTGGTTCCAGCCGCTCTAGCCGTCGGCGTAGCCGCGCGGATTGGCCGACTGCCAGCGCCAGGCGTCACGGCACATGGCGTCGATGTCGTGCTCGGCGCTCCAGCCCAGCAGCTCGCGCGCCAGCGAAGCATCGGCATAGACCTCGGCGACGTCGCCCGGGCGGCGCGCGACGATGTCGCAGGGCACGCTGCGCCCCGAAGCGCGTTCGAAGGCCTGCACCAGCTCGAGCACGCTGGTGCCGCGCCCGGTGCCGAGGTTGATGTTGGCGCTGCGGCCCTCGCGGGCGAGGAAGTCGATCGCGTCGGCATGCGCGCGCGCCAGGTCCATGACATGGATGTAGTCGCGCACGCCGGTGCCGTCCGCCGTCGGCCAGTCGCCGCCGAAGACCGCAAGCCGCTCGCGCTGGCCCACCGCGACCTGGCAGACATAGGGCATCAGGTTGTTGGGCACGCCGCCGGGGGCTTCGCCGATGAGGCCGGAGGGATGCGCGCCCACCGGGTTGAAGTAGCGCAGGTTCACCGCATGGAAGCCCGGGTCACTGTCGCAGAGGTCGCCGATCAGCTGCTCCATGACCAGCTTGGTGCGGCCATAGGGATTGGTGACGCGCAGCGGCGCGTCCTCGCGCACCGGGACCGAGTCCGGATCGCCGTAGACCGTGGCCGAGGAACTGAACACCAGGCGCCGCACGCCGTGCGCCTGCATGGCCTGCAGCAGGTGGATGGTGCCGGCGATGTTGTTGTCGAAATAGTCCAACGGACGCTCGCAGGACTCGCCCACCGCCTTGAGCGCGGCGAAGTGGATCACCGCGTCGTAGCCGGCGCCGGCGAACAGCGCCGCGACCGCCTCGCGCTCGCGCAGGTCGACCTGCACGAGGTCCGGGCGGCTGCCGCAGATGGCCTCGAGCCGCTCGAGCACGCGGGGTGAACTGTTGCAGAAGTTGTCGGCGACCACGATCCGGTGGCCGCGCGCGGCGAGCACGGTACAGGTGTGGCTGCCGATGTAGCCGGCACCGCCGGTGACCAGGATGCGCATCGGGTGTCCCAGGCTGTCCATTCGGGCCGGCAGGGTACGCCAAAGCGGGTGCGTCGCGGGCGAAGCCCGGTGACCGCAGGATGCGTGCTTTGACGTTCTTTCTGGCAACCGCTGCCGTGGATGCCTTCCGATGACCGTGTTCCGCCTGCTCGCCACTTTCGCGCTTGCCGCCCTGTTCGGGGCCTGCGCATCGTCCGGCGGCATCGCCGACGTTCCCCCCGACCAGCCGCAGGCGGCGGTCGGCGAATACCTGATTGGCGTCGACGACATCGTCCAGGTCACCGTGTGGCGCAACCCGGAGCTGGGGATCACCGTGCCGGTGCGCCCCGATGGCCGCATCTCGGTGCCGCTGGTGGGTGACGTGGTCGCCGGCGGCCTGACGCCCTCGGCGGTGGCAGCCGACATCCAGGAGAAGCTCGCCGCCTATGTGCGCGATCCCCAGGTCGCGGTGATCCTCACCGACCTGCGCAGCCACGAATACCTGTCGCGGGTGCGCGTCACCGGCGCCGTGCGCCAGCCGGTCTCGATCCCGTTCCGCCAGGGCATGACCGTGCTCGACGCGGTGTTGGCCGCGGGCGGGGTGAACGAATTCGCCGCCTCCGACCGTGCCGCGCTCTACCGCCGCAACGGCCAGTCCACCACCAGCACCTACGCCGTGCGCCTGGACCGCATCCTCGACCGCGGCGACCTCACCACCAACCACCGCGTCGCGCCCGGCGACGTCATCACCATCCCGGAGCGCGCGTTCTGATGTCCTCCAACGCACTCGCCGCCCCGCGCCGCGCCGGCGTCGCCCTGCCCCGCGCGCCCGAGCTCACGCCCAACGAACTGCTGCCGATCCTGCTGCGCGAGGCACGCTCGCGCATCGTGCTGCTGGTGGCGATCTTCACCGCGATCGCGCTGCTGACCCTGGTGGTCGGCCTGTTCGTGATCCCGCGCAACTACACCGCCTCGGTGACCATCCTGGCGCAGGACAGCGACATCATCCAGCCGCTGCTGGAAGGCCGCGCGGTCCCCACGGGCGTGGCGGACCGCGCCGGCATGGCGCGGCAGATCATCTACGGCCGCAAGGTGCTGGAAGAGGCGCTGGCCATCGGTGGCTGGCTCGAAGACAGCCCGAGCGCGGTCGCGCGCGACCGGCTGAAGGAAGAGATCCGCAACCGCACGATGATCGAGAGCCCGCGCCCGGACCTGGTGCAGATCAGCTACCGCGACCGCGACCCCGAGCGCGCGTTCCAGATCACCCAGGCCTTCGGCGACCTGTTCATGCGCGAGGCCGCGGCCACCAAGCAGCGCGAGAGCCGCGAGGCCTACGAGTTCATCGACAGCCAGGTGCAGGCCTACCACGCCAAGCTCTCGGGCGCCGAAGGCAACCTGCAGGACTACCAGTCGCGCAACGTCGACGCGCAGCCGGGCAGCGCCGCCGACGCCACCACCCGCATCGGCGCCCTGCGCACCCAGCTGGAGCAGACGCGCATGGCGCTGCTGGAGCAGGAGTCGCGCGAATCCTCGATTGAGGCCCAGCTGTCGGGCGAGTCCGCGGTGACCGCGGTGCAGACGCGCGAAAGCCTGTACCGCACGCGCCTGATCGAGCTGCAGGCCGAGCGTGACCGCCTGCTGCTGGCCTACACCGAACAGCACCCCGACGTGATGCGCCTGCGCCACCAGATCGACGACATCAACCGCATGCTCGCCGACGAGCGCGGTCGCCGCGAGGCGCCCGGCAGCGCCGGCACCCTGTCGGACGAGGCCCAGGCCAACCCGCTGTACCAGGAACTGCGCAGCCAGCTGTCGCAGGCCCGGCGCGAGACGGCGGCCACCCGCTCGCGGCTGGCGATCGCGCAGTCGCTGCTTGACGACGAACTCGACCGCAGCCGGCGCATCGCGGCCTCGGAAGGCGCGCTCGCCGAGCTGACGCGCGACTACGAGGTCAACCGCGAGATCTACCAGGACCTGCTGCGCCGGCGCGAGAACGCGCGCGTCTCGATGGGACTGGACCAGGAGAACCGGGGCCTGACGCTCCGCATCCAGGACCCGGCCACCATGCCGCTGCGCCCATCCGGCCTGCGCTTCCTGCACATCGCCGCGGCCGGACTGCTGCTGGCCATCACCCTTCCGCTGGCGCTGGTGTTCCTGGTGGCGCGCTTCGACCCGCGCGTGCGCACGCCGCACCTGATCGTCAAGCACGCCAGCCTGCCGCTCCTCACCACCGTGCCGTCCTATCCCACGCCGGGCGAGCGGAGGCGCGAGTACGCGTCGATGGCCTTCGCCGTCGCCATGGCCGGCTCGGTGGTGCTGGTCTATGTCCTCACCTACGCCTACAGGATCGTGGCCGCATGAGCTCCGCATCGCTGATCGAACCGCAGCACGTGCGCGACGCGCACGACATCGCCGCCGAAATGCCGGCACCGCGCACCGGTGCGTCCAGGCAGCTGGCCCGCGTGCAGCCGCCGCCGCTGTCGCCGCGCGCGCTCGAGGAGCGCCGGCTGATCCATCGCCAGGACTCGGTGCGGGTGCAGGCCGACGCCTTCCGCGACCTGCGCACGCGCCTGCTCAACCTGCGCGGCAACCAGAACTTCATCACCCTGGTCGCGCCGGTCGGCCGCGCCTGCGGCGGCAGCTTCGTCGCGCGCAACCTCGCGCTGGCCTTCGCCTTCGACGAGGCCAAGACCGCGCTCCTGGTCGACTGCGACGCGCTGCATCCCAGCCAGCACCTGGCGCTGGCCGCGGGCAGCGACAACTGCGGGCTGATGGACTACCTCGACGGCAGCGTCGACGATCTCGGCGACATCCAGTACGCCACCGGAATCCCGCGGCTGCAGCTGATCCCCAACGGCAGCGTGCGCGAGATCGCGGGCGAATACTTCACCTCGACCCGCGCACGCACGATGATCGACTCGCTGCGCTCCGACGACCCCAACCGCTACGTGATCCTGGATGCGCCCTCGGCCCTGAACTCGCCCGACGCGCGCATCCTTTCCGACCTCGCCGACGTCGTGGTGCTGGTGGCCGGCTACGGCAAGGTCACGCTCGAGGCCATCGACAAGGCCGCCGCCAACTTCGACCCGGCGAAGCTCGCGGGCATCGTCTTCAACGACAACCACTGACCGCCATCGGAAAGGGATCGCCATGGGAAGCTGCAGCATCCGCGTCTCGCTGGTCGCGGCCGCGCTGGCGGTGCACATCGCCGCGCCGGCGCAGGCGGCGCGCATCGACTACACGGTCGACGCCGGCGTCGAGCACGACGACAACGTCCGACTGACGCCGGTCGACGCCGACAGCCAGCGCATCCTGCGCGCAGGGCTGGGCTTCCTGGTCACCCAGGACGGTTCGGCCGTGCAGGCCGCGGTCGCCGGCCGCGCCGACTACCGCGACTTCCAGGGCGGCCTCGATGACGGCGTCGAAGGCATGCTCTCGGCCTACCTCAACTGGGTCCTGCTCCAGGACCGGCTCAGCTTCACCGTGCAGGACGAGCTCGAACTGCAGGCGATCGACCGCTACGCCGCCGATGCGCCGGACAACCGGCAACAGGTCAACGTGCTGTCGGCGGGGCCGAACTTCCTGTTCGACCTGGGCAGCCTGCACGGGCGCCTGGAGGCGCGCTGGATCGACACCCGGGCCGAGGTCACCGATGAATTCGATTCCAGCCGCGTCGGCGCGGCCCTGCGCCTGACCCGCGAGTTCGACGACCGCAGCCGGCTGGGCTTCAACGCGCAGTGGACCGATACCGACTACGACCAGCCGCTGCTCGCGCGCGACCATCAGCGGACCGACGTCTATGCCCGTTTCGAGCGCCAGCAGGCGCACATCGACTACGCGATCGACGCCGGGTATTCCTGGCTCGACTACGCCGATGGCGAAACGCGCGACAGTCCCCTGCTCCGCCTCGAGGCCGGCTGGCGCCAGGGTGAGCGCAACCGGATCTCGCTGGCCCTGGCCTACCAGTTCTCCGACGCCGCCGACCAGGCGCTGGTCGACGGCGCCGCCGGCCGGCCGGAGGCGACCGTGCCCGGCGGCGTGCTGGTGGACGGCGGCGCGATCGTGCCCTCGGTCTATCGCCTGCAGCGCGCGGCCCTGGCCTGGGACCACGCCGGCGAGCGCTTCGGCCTGCGCACCGAGGCCTATGCCCAGCGCCTGCGCTACGTGGACGCGTTCGTGCCCGACGAGGACGACCGCGGGCTGCTGCTGGCGCTGACCTACCGCCTGGCGCCCAGCGTGACGCTCGCGGGCTGGGCCGATTTCGAGTGGATCGAGTACCGCCAGCTCGGCGCCGAGGACGAGGCCCGCCGCATCGGGCTGTCGCTGGAAAAGAGCTGGACCCGGCACTGGAGCACCTCGCTCAGCTACTACCGCTACGAACGCGACAGCGGCGTCCTCGACAACGAAGTGCGGCAGAACGTCTGGTACCTGTGGATGTCGTACCGGAACCGTCCGCGGTGAGCACGCTCGCATCGCTGCGCCACTGGGCCCGCACCTCGCCGCACCCGGCGGCGGCCGTGGCCCGGCGCACGCGGGGTGCGGCGCTTGCGTTCACCCTGCCCGCGCCGCGCGTCCTGGTCCGCCCCTACCTGTGGCTGTTCCTGGGGATGCGCGGCACGCTGTTCTTCCTCCGACGGGTGCTGGTGGCCGAACCGCTGTTCAAGGCCTATTGCGCCCGCGTGGGCCGAGGCGTGACCACCGGCATCCACGTGCCCTGGGTCCAGGGCAGCGGTGAACTCGTGGTCGGCGACCATGTGCGCGTCAGCGGCAAGATCTCGATCAGCTACGCGGCAAGCTTCACCAGCCGGCCGCGCCTGGAGATCGGCGACTACTCCGACATCGCGCACGAGACGCGCTTCGTCGTGGGGCGCGAGATCCGCCTCGGGCGCCACGTGCAGGTCGCAGGCGGCGTGACCTTCCGCGACTCCGGCGGGCACCCGACCGATCCGGAGCGCCGCCGGCTCGGCAGCGCACCCGACCCGGATGACGTCAAGCCGGTCATCGTGCACGACCACGCCTGGATCGGGACCGGGGCGCTGGTGATGCCCGGCACCGAGATCGGCGAAGGCGCGATCGTCTCGGCCCATGCGGTGGTCTCGGGCAAGGTCGCGCCCTACAGCATCGTCGCCGGCAATCCCGCGCGGCGCATCGGCATGGTCGGACAGGCGGCGCCCGGGGCCGCTGCCGCGACGGCGAGCGCGGCCGCCGCCTGACACCTCAGACCAGCGCTTCGGCCGCGTCCGGATGGCCGAGGAAGTCGCGCGGGCTGGCGCTGCGGCCATAGGCGCCCGACTGGAACACCACCACCAGGTCGCCGGGCGCCGCCACCCCGAGTGCCATGCGGTCACCCAGCAGGTCCAGCGGCGTGCACAGCGGGCCGACCACGCTGGCGGTCTCGAACGCCGCGCTGCGGCCATTGACCGCCACCGGGTAGTTGCGCCGCATCACCTGGCCGAAATTCCCCGAAGCCGCGAGGTGGTGGTGCATGCCGCCATCCACCACCAGGAACACCTGGCCACGCGACAGCTTGCGGTCGACCACGCGCGAGACGTACAGCCCCGCTTCTCCGACCAGGTAGCGGCCGAGCTCGACCACCAGGTGTGCTTCCGGGGCGTCGGCGCGCAGCCGTGCCGCCAGCGCCGCCAGGTTGGCGGCCACCGGCGCGAGGTCCAGCGCCGACTCGTTGGCCGCATAGGGGATCCCGAAGCCGCCGCCGAGGTTCAGGCTCCTGAGCGGCGCGGGCAGCAGCCCGGCCCACTCCATCGCGAGGTCGTAGCTGCGTGCCTGGGCCTCGACGATCGCCGCCGGGCGCAGGTTCTGCGAGCCCGCGAACATGTGGAAGCCCTCGAAGGCCAGGCCGGCGTCGCCGATCGCGCGCAGCGCGGCGGGTACCTCCTCGGCATCGATGCCGAACTGGCGCGCGCCGCCGGTCATCTTCATCCCCGACGCCTTGAGCTCGAACGGCAGGTTCACGCGCAACGCCACCCGCGCCGGCGTGCCCGTGGCGGCGCCGGCGCGGGCGAGGATGGCGATCTCGCGCGTCGATTCGATGTTGACCAGCACCCCGGCCGCCTGCGCCTGCGCCAGCTCGGCGTCGGTCTTGCCGGGGCCGGCAAAGGACACATCCGACGGCGTCGCGCCGGCATCAAGCGCCACGCGCAGCTCGCCGGCCGAGGCGACGTCGATGCCGTCGACCAGGCCGACCATGTGGCCGACCAGGGCCGGCATCGGGTTGGCCTTCATCGCGTAATGCAGCCGGACCGTCTCCGGCAGCGCGGCGCGGAGGCTGCGCGCCCTCTCGGCGATCCGCGCGCGGTCATAGAGGTAGCAGGGCGTGCGCCCGACCTCGGCGACGACGCGCGACAGCGGCCGGCCGCCGACCAGGAACTCGCCGGCCTCGTCCACCGGCCACGAAGGCAGCCCCACGCGCGCGCCTTCACCGTTCACGTGCGGACTCCGTCCGCCTGCAGCCGGTGGTGGAAATCCACCAGCTGCAGGATGTTGTTGCGCCACTGGTGGCGCTCGGCGACCCGGCGCCGGGCATTCGCGCCCACGCGCGCGAGGCCGTCTGGATCACGGCTGCGGGCGATGACGGCGTCGACCGCGGCGTCGAGGCGGCCTGCGGGGAACATCCAGCCGGTCTCGCCCTCCTCCAGCACTTCGCGGATCGGCTCGAAATCCGGTGCCACCGGCGGCACGGCGCAGGCCATGAACTCGAACAGCTTCACCGGCGAGGTGTAGTCGCCGGCGCTGGGCAGGATGGCCATGTCCATGGCCGCCAGCAGGCCCGGCACCTCGTCGTGGGCGACGCGTCCGGTCAGCACGACCTGGCCCGAGAGCCCGCGCTCCTCGACGAAGGCGCGCAGCGGCGCATAGGTCGCACCGTCGCCAACCAGCAGCAGCTTGAGCCTGGGCACGCCCGCCAGGCGCCCGGCGATGCGGTGCACGAAGGCGTCGATCGCATGCCAGGGCACGAAGGCCCCGAGGTAGCCACAGACCACGTGGCCCTCGAGCGCGAGCCGCTCGCGCGTCTCGGCGCGCTGCGCGGCGCTGAAGGAGAACTTGGCGATGTTGGCGGCGTTGGGCGTGACGATGGCGGGGGCCATGTCCGGATGCGCCGCGCGCGCGCGGTCGCGGAACACGCCGGACACGAACACCAGGCCGTCCGCATCGCGGAACGCGCGGCGCTCGACCGCCATCGCCAGGCGCTTCAGCGACAGCGGGCGCACGCGCTCGACGATGGCCGAGTCGTTGACCTCCAGGATCACCGGGATGCCGCGTCGGCGCGCCAGCCAGACCGTGGCGTACATGAAGAGCGAATAGCGCTCGTAGATGAAGTCGACGTCGGGATTGCGCCGCAGCCAGGCGGCGACGCGCCAGCCGGCGACGAGGTTGTAGCCCAGCTCGGCCAGCTCGAACAACGGCTCCGGAAGCCGCGTCACCAGCTTCATCCATGGCCGCGCCTGGCGGGTCGGCGACATCGCCCCGGGCGACGCATACGGGTCGGCGCCGGGCAGCGAGATCACCTCGACCTCGACGCCCTCGGCGCGCAGCGCATCGGTGATCCCGCGGATGTGCACGCCCTCCACGGCCTTGCCCTGGGTCCGGTGGTGGTACAGCACCTTGCGCACGCGGACCGCGGCGTTGACGGTGTCCATGGTGGTCAATCCCCTTGCGTGGACGGTGTGGCCAGGGCTTCGGCCAGCGAAACCCCGAGTGTGTCGCGGCCTGCCAGGCCGGCCCCGATGCGCTCGGCGGTGGCGCGCATGCCGGCGCGCCGCACGTCGATGGAATGCAGGGTGACCGCGTCGGTGGACAGGCGGCGCTTGTATTCCTGCTCGCCGGCGAGGAAGTCGAAGACCTGCGCGCCCTCGGCCGCGGCCTGCTCCACCGCCGCGTACAGCGAGGCGATGCCCGGCCGGTCGTGGCGGCCGAGGATCCCGTAGTTCATCCCGGCGTTGTAGTAGTAGACCCGGCCCTGCCAGCCCAGGTTGTAGAGGTAGCCCACCAGCACGTCACCGGCCTTCACCCGCGTCATGCGCACGAACCCGTCGTCCGTCGCGCGCGCGATCAGGGCACGGTGGAAGCGCCCGAAGAAGGGGCGGGAAAAGCACCCCCCGGCCCCGCGCTGCTGCCAATGGCGCGTGTGCAGATGCTCGAAGGCATCGAACCAGGCGAGCGCCGTGCCGGCATCCGGCGCGGTTTCCGCATGCAGCGGACCGAGTGCCGCGTAGGCCCGGAGCGTCTGGCGCAGCGCGCCGCGCGCCTTGCGTCCCAGGACTTCGACGTAGCCCCCCGCAGCAGTCCGCACAGCCTCCAGGTCGACCCGGTAGCAGGGCCGCGCGCGCACGCTGGCAGCCTGCATCCCCGACGGCAGCGCCAGGGCGATCGCACTGCCCTGCGCGGAGGTGGTGATGCGCAGGCGGCGCCAGTCGCGCGGGAGGCCCTCGAGCAGTCCGGCCAGTGCACTCCACGCATCGACCAGGTCGCCAGGCCGCGCCAGCAGCCCGCCGTACTCGACGGTGACCTCGTCGAGTTCCGTATCGCCGGTTTCCTGCATGTGCCAGGAATGGCGCCCGAACCAGCGCGTCCGCCCGCGCTCCGGGGCGGCCACCAGCAACGCCAGCGCGACGATGCCGTCGGGTCCCGTCGCGCGGAACAGCAGCGGCCGCACGGTCGCGGGCAATTCCCGCAGCCAGGTCGACACCCAGTACCAGCTGAAAAACGGGGCACACTCGATCACCGCCTCGAGTGCGGTCCACTCACGCTCCAGCTCCGACAGCTGCCCGATGGGCCGCAGCTCGGCGCGAAACCCGGAACGCGCCGTCGCCTGGTGTGTCGCCGTGGCGAGCGCGGGTGTTGCGACCAGGACCATCGTCAACCGTCCTGGTCGATATAGGTGAGATGCGCCGCCGGAGGCGAAGCAGCCAGGCGGGAGTCGAGCCAGCGCACGAAGACCTGCTGCCCGCCGCGCGGCCGGAATCCGCTCGCGCACCACGGCTCCGCCGCCTCCCGCGCGATCGCGGCGCGCAGGCTGACCGCCGCGCGCCCGTCCCGCCGCGCGGCGCGCATCAGCAGGTGCAGGGCCGCGCGGTCGATCGCACCACAGCCGTCGAGCGACCAGAAATCATGCACGTCCAGGACGTGTGGCCACTGCGGTTCGACGACGCAGGCGAACCAGGCCCGAACCGCATCCGCCTCGTCGGTGACCAGGAAGTAGCGCACCGGATTGCCCACGGCCGCATCGAAGCGCCAGCGCAGCATCGTTTCGTCGCGCACGGCGGTGATCGCGGGATGGTCCGCCGCCGCCGCCCATGGCGCGTCCATGGCGGCTTCGAAGCGCGTGGCCCAGCGCCCGCGCAGCCGCGGCCGGCGGCGGAACCGCCAGGCGCCGGCGGTGGCGTCCAGCGCATCCAGCGCCAGGCCAGCCGGCCGCGCGAGCCAGCGCGGTGCGCGCCGGTCCAGGTAGGGGCCGTGCCGGACAATGCGCACCCGGCGCTCGAGCATGGTCCACGGCTGCATTCCGGCGCGCCGGAGCGCGGCGGAGGCACCTTCGTTGGCGTTGGGGATCCCGTAGACAAGGTCGAACCGCCCGGCCGAAGCGGCCAGCACGGCGTCCAGCAGCATCAGCGCCGGGCCCAGCGAACGATGCGCAGGGGCGATGGCCAGGTGGGACAGCACGCCGGCGCGCAGCTCGCGCCCGCCCGCGCGCATCCGGCGCGGGGCCACGGCCAGGAAGCCCACCACCCCGTCGTCGCCATGCTCGACGAAGCGCAGCAGGGCGGGGCCGTTCGGCGCATGCACGCACAGGGCGTCGTAACGCGCACCGAGCACGAGGTCATCGTCACCCAGGCTGCCGCGCCAGGCGCGGATCGCCGCGGCGCGCGCGTCACCGGGGTCGCCGCCACCCTCGCAGATCCGGTACGTCGCACGGACGGCTGCGGTTTCCACGTTCAAGCCGGGATCTCCTCCCGCAGCGGCTGCGCGTGCAGCAGAACGGGACGCTCGTGCAGGTAGCGGGTGGTGCGCCGCTTGTTGCCGATGTCGGCCTGCACCGCGGCGGCCTGGTCCTCGTCCAGCCCGAGCGCGCGCGCCAGGTCCGCGGCCGGCCGGCCCTGCTCGACCGACCACAGCGCGAGGTCCATCTCGGCATAGGGCAGCGCGAAGTAGAACTCGTCCTGGCCCTGCTCGAGGCTGTAGGTGTCGGTTGTCGGCACCGCCGCGCAGATGCGCGCCGGCAGGCCCAGGTGCCGCGCCATGGCGTAGACCTGGGTCTTGTACAGGTGGGCGATCGGCTTGACGTCGGCCGAGCCGTCGCCGTTCTTGACGAAGAAGCCCTGGTCGTACTCCAGCCGGTTGGGCGTGCCGACCACCGCGTAGTTCAGGCGGTCGGCGTGGAAGTACTCGATGGTCTTGCGGATGCGCTGCTTGTAGTTGGTGGCGGCGACGATCTGCAGGTACTCGGCGCGGCCCAGCCTGCGCTCGTGCATGCCGCCGTCGGGATCACGGGCCACCAGTCCGAAGGTGTTGAACTGCCCCCGCGTGCCGCCGCTGATGACGATCTTGAACGACCAGCCGTCGGCGTAGGCTGGCAGCGCCTCACGCACGGCGGCGTCGCGCGCGGCATAGCAGCCGATCGCCTCGAGCGCCGGCGCGATGTCGAATTCGATCACGTCGATGCCGAGGTGGGTGGCGAGCGCATGCGCGCGCGCGGCGCTGTCGTCCGAGGAGTCGCGCTCGGGCAGCACCAGCCCGAGCACCCGCCCGGCGCCGAGCGCGCGCACTGCCAGCGCCGCGCAGCAGGAGGAATCGATGCCGCCGGAGATCGCGACCACCAGGCCACGGCGGTGCAGCACGTGCGCGGTGGTTTCGCGCAGGCCGGCGGCGATCCGGTCGGCCTCGGCCTCGAGGTCGAGATCGAGGACGCTGCGGTCGAAGGTCGCGGATTCGGATCGGATCACGGTGTCTCCAGGGCGACTGTGGGAGCCGCGACCAGGGCGGCGCGGCGGAGCTTCCCGGACGCGGTCCGGGGGAGGGAATCGACGAATTCGACCTGGCGCGGCACCTTGTGCGGCGCGAGGCGGACGCGGCAGTGGGCGCGCACGGCATTGGCCTCGCGCGCGCCGTCGACCACCAGCCAGGCCTTGACCACCTGGCCGAGCAGGGCGTCGTCGACGCCTGCAACGGCCGCCTCGCGCACCCACGACAGTTCGAGCAGCGCTTCCTCGACTTCCAGCGGATGCACGCGGTGCGCGCCGCTCTTGATGATGTCGCTGCGGCGGCCGCGCAGGTGCAGATAGCCGTCCGCGTCCAGGTGGCCGACGTCGCCGGTGCGCAGCCAGCCATCGCGCAGCACCAGCGCGGTGGCCGCGGGATCGTTCCAGTAGCCGGTCATGACGTTGGGACCGCGCGCCCAGACTTCGCCGACGGCACCCGCGGGCTGCACGTTCCCGGCTTCGTCGCGCACCTCGATGGCCACGCCGCGCAGCGGACGCCCGACGGAGCCGCGCTTGTCGTCCAGGCGCTCCGGCGGCACGTAGGTGAGACGCGCGGTGGCCTCGGTCTGCCCGTACATGAGGAACAGCCGCGCGCCCGGCAGCTGCGCGCGCAGCCGGTCGGCGGTGGCCGCGGTCATCGCTCCGCCAGCCTGGGTGAGATAGCGCAGGCTGTCGAGGCAGCGGCCCGCGAGCACGCCGCGCTCGAGCAGCAGGGTGAAGGTCGACGGCACGCCCGAGAAGCCTGTCGCGCGGGTGCGTTCGATGGTGTCCACCACGGCGTGCGGGAACACCAGGTTGGGCTCCAGCACCACGCTGGCGCCCACCGCCAGGTGGGTGTGCAGCACCGAGGCGCCGTAGGCGTAGTGGAAAGGCAGCACCAGCACCGTGCGGTCGGAGGGTCGCAGCTCCAGGTAGGCGACGATGGCATCGACGTTGGCGGCGAAGTTCGCGTGCCCGAGGGTCACTCCCTTCGGAGCCCCGGTGGTGCCCGAGGTGTACAGGATGGCGGCCTGCGGCCACGGCTGCGGCTGCGCGCCGGCTTCCGCCGAGGTCCAGGCGGGATCGGCGTCCTCCTCGCAGACCATGGCGATGGCCGCCGGCACCTCGGCCATCGCGGCCGTGACCGCATCGGCCTGTTCAAGTCCGTGCAGTACCAGCGAGGGCGTGCAGTGCCTGAAACAGGCCGACAGTTCCGCCGCCGTCGACTGCGGGCCGAGCGGAACCACGATGCAGCCCGCCAGCCAGCAGCCATACCAGGCCGCCGCCGCGTCCACGCCGTTGGCCAGGACCAGGGCCACGCGCTCGCCCTGTCCGAGCCCGCGCGCGCGCAACAGGCAGGCGAACCTGCGCGCGCGCGCCACCAGTGCGCCATAGGTGGTGCGGCGCGCGCCGTCGACGATCGCCACCGCGTCGGGCGTCGACGCGGCGGTATCGAGCAGGCGGAGGGCCAGCGGGCGCATCGCGTCAGGCCGCGAGCTTGCGCGAGAGGAAGGCGCAGATGGTGTCGACCGAGTCGAAGTTGGCCGGAACCATTTCCTCGGCGGCGACGCGGATGCCGTAGGTCTCCTCCAGGAACTCGATCAGCTCCAGCACGCCGGTGGAGTCGACGATGCCGCCGCGGATCAGCGACGCGCGGTCGTCAAGCGCGGAGCCGTCGCTGGTGAAGAGAAAATTGTCGAGGATGAAGGGCTTGACCGTGTGCCTGAAATCCATCGTGTTGACCGTATCCATATCCCTGCCTGGCTCGTCGCTGGGCGCATCGGCGCCGGGGTTTTCCGTCCTACGCAGTAACGCGAACGGCACCCGGAAGCGGCCCACGGATCTCAGCCACCACCGGTCTCCGGTACCGACGTGCAGGCAACGGCGCCCACCGCGGCCGCCCCCAGGACCTGTCTGCAGGCGGCAAGCGTCTCGGCCGCCACCTGGTCCCAGCCGCGCGACATCGCGCGCGACATCGCCGCCGCGTCCCACTCGCGGTCCAGGGCCGCGGCAAGCGCTGCAGCGAAGGCCGGCGCGTCGCGCGCCGGCACCAGCAGACCGTTCCCGGCATCGACGATCTCGGCCGCACCGCCCACGTCGCTCGCCACCACCGGGCGCCCGCTGGCGATCGCTTCCACCAGCACGTTGGGGTAGCCCTCGGACCAGCTCGGGAGTGCCAGCACGTTGCAGGCCGCGAGCCAGCGGGCGACGTCGGGCGGCTCCATCCCGCCGGGGAAATGGATCCGCTCGCCCAGTCCCGTCGCAGCGGCCAGCGCACGGAGCTCCGCTTGCATGACGCCGTGGCCGACCAGCACCAGTTCCACCTGCCGGTCGGCGGCCGCAAGCGCGGTGAACGCCTCGATCAGCTCGCGAAGCCCCTTGGCTTCGACCATCCGCCCGACGTAGGCCACCAGCCGCGCGTCCGGGCGGATGCCGAGCGCCGCCCGTGCGCTGCTGCGGTCCGCCGGCTGGAATACTGCCGTGTCGATGCCGTTGACGATGCAGCCGACGCGCGCAGGGGCGATGCCGTAGGCGTCGATCACCGCGCGGCGCATGGCCTGGCTGACGGTCAGCACGGAGTCCGCCTTGGCCAGGGTGCGGCGCGTGAGCCATCGGAGGAGCCCGCTTCGCTGGTGCACGTCGGATCCGCGCCCACCGACGATGCAGGGCACGCCGATCGCACGCGCTGCGCGCACGGCCGCATCGCCGTCGGGGTAGACCCAATAGGCGAGGACCAGGTCGGGCATGAAGGCACGCAGTCGCGGCGCCAGCGCCGTCGCGCCGACGACGCCATTGCCCACGCGCGAGAGGCCCGGCACCGCGGGATAGGAATAGGCCTGCAGGTCGATTCCCGGCAGCCGGTAGTCGTCCGCGACCAGCCCGTGCACGAATGTGCGGGGGCCCAGGGCTGCGGGCAGGCGCGGGTAGCGGACCTGTGGGAGGAACACCCGGACCTCGGCCAGCTTCGAGAGCTCGATGGCCGTGGCGTGGATGTAGCGACCGCGGGCCAGGTCGTGCGGCACGGGAAGGTTGGGGGTCACCAGCGCGATGCGCGGCCGCTGCGCGATCAACGGATCATCCTCCGCCCATGTGCTGCAGGCGCACCACCGCATACAGCACCAGGATGCTGGCCGGAAGCGCCGCGACCGTGAGCCCGACCCAGCGCACCGGTGCCTCGGCCAGGAGGGTGGGCCCGGGTGCGCCGTCCTCGATCGGGGCCTCCCAGTCGCGCGCGAGCGAGGCCTTCACCGCGCAGTGCCAGCAGGCGTAGCAGAGCCCCAGGAGGAGATACAGCGTCGGCACGAAGCTGCGCGACAGGAACACCGCGCACACCAGGAAACCGACCAGCGAGAACTGCAGCAGCCGCGCCCAGCGCGCCTCGTCGCTTTCCGGCTCGCTCATCCGCCTGGCCACCGCAAGCTCGCGGAAGGCCAGCACCAGCAGCGCCAGCCAGAACATGTAGCCGACCAGGCCGAGTTCGGAGAACGCCAGGACAAAGGAGTTGTGCGCGGTGTACGCGTGGTGCTGGGTGAAGTTGCCGTAGCCGACGCCGAACACAGGGTTGTGGCCCAGCATCGTCAAACCTTCGCTCCAGGCGTCGATGCGCCCGCCGGCCGAAGCCTCGTCCGCCGAATAGCCGCGGCCACCGGTGGCGCCGGTGGCGATCGCCGCGAGCGCGAACAGGCTGGCCACGATGCCTGCGCGCACCGGGCCCGTCCGCTGCAGCATGGCGTAAGCCAGGACCACGCCGAGTCCGAGCATGCCGCCGCGCGAACGCGTCAGCCACAGCGCGTACACCAGGATCGCCGCCGGCAGCCAGATCCGCAGCAGGTTGCGCACGCCCTGCCCGTCCATGCGCGCCCCGAACATCACGGTCAGGGCGACCACGATCATCTGCGCGAGGTCGTTGGGATCACTGAGGAATCCCCAGCTGCGAATGCGCCACAGGCTGGTTCCGGTCCTGTCGTGCGCGGGGGCAAGCGTGCCGTCGTAGACGGCAAGATGGTCAACCGCGCTGCTGCTGCCTTCGCGGATCACCAGGTCCTGGACCATGAAGCCCCAGTGGTAGGCGGCGATGCCGGCAATCGACAGCGCCACCATGCACAGCACGATCAGCGTGCAGGTCGCCTTGAGCCGCGACATCGTGGTGACCACCATCACCGTGGTGAGGAACAGCAACACCGAGGGCATGAAGTCGGTGAACGCCTGGCTGGCGCCGCCCAGCCAGCCCTGCGCCACCTGCGACATCACCACCGACGCGGTGAGCCCGCTGAGCACCAGCACGTGGCGCCCCCGGATCGCCATTTCCCCCGTGCGCATGGCCGAGCCGAGGGCCAGCGCGAACACCAGCAGCGAGAGCACCATCGCGATCCGCAGGCCGGCCAGTTCCGGCGCGAAGGCCTCGACCGGCTTCAGCAGCACCAGCACCAGCATGATCAGGTAGAGCGCGAACATCACGCCGGTGTCGCCGGGTCTGGCGTGGCCGGCGCCACCGGCTTGGTGCCGAGGCGCTGCTTGATGGCGAGGAAGGGCTTCTCGACCAGGCGATGGCAGGCGTACGCGGCGATGAAGGTCAGCACGATGTTCTGCGGGAAGGCCGTCGCCCAGCCGGTGCCGCGGAAGTAGAGGAACGGCTCCTGCCACAGGTACAGCGAGTAGCTCAGCACCCCGATCGCGACCATCGGCCCGGTGTTGAGGATCCGCCCCGCAAGATCCCGCGGGCGCGTGATCACGTGCAGGAGCAGCAGCAGGATGCCGAGGTTGGCCAGCGACTGGCCGGCGACATAGGCGATCGGCCGCGAGAACAGCGCGGAGCCGTAGCCGATGGCGATGCAGGCACCCGCGATCGGGATCGCCGGCCAGCCGGTGAGCCAGGCGAACGCGCGCCGGGTGGACATGGCATTGAAGAAGATCGCCCCCAGGCAGCCGGTCGCGATGGAATCGCACACGGCCTGGAAGTTGCGGCTCAGCGCGAGCTCGGGCCACTCGCCCGACAGGTGCATGCCCAGGCGGATGAAGGGCACCACCAGCAGCGCGGCAAGCGCGACCCTTGCCCCGCGCGCCAGCCCCAGCCACGCCAGGGTGAACGGCCACAGCAGGTAGAACTGTTCCTCGACCGACAGCGACCACAGGTGGTTGAAGTACCAGTTGTAGTCGAGCTTGTAGTTGTAGGTGAAGCTGAGCGCGTGCAGCAGCCCCGGCACCGCGCTTGTCGCCTGGGTGTCGGACAGGTGCTGGTAGCGCAGGTCGATCAGCCCGGCCATGTACGCGGCCCAGATCACCCCGATGTACGCCAGTGCCGCCGGAAGGATGCGCAGCGCCCGGCGCTTGTAGAACAGCGGCAGGCGCACATGGCCGTGACGGTCGAGGTCGCGCAGCAGCAGCGTGGTGATCAGGAAGCCGGAGATCACGAAGAAGAAGCGCACGCCGACGTTGCCCAGTGACGTGAAGCTTTCGCGGTCGAAGAACTCCGGGAACCCGCGCGTCGAGGCCGCATGAGCGAACAGCACGAGCATGATCGACACCGCGCGCATGCCGTCCAGCGACGGGATCTGCAGCGGCAGGTCCGGCGCGCGCAGCGCAGGCTCAGGCTGGGGCATGGCGCTCACCAGAGATGCAGCCGCGAATTGCGCGCGAACGCGAACGGTGCCTGCGCCGCATAGAGGTTCATGTGCCAGTACGCGGCGAGCAGGCGTACCGGCCGCGAGCGCGCGAGCGGCGCCCACAGGCCGGAAACCAGCAGAAGCCCGGCCGCTGCCAGCAGCAAGGCCAGCGCGAGGGCGTAGAAGGGATGCGTCGGCGCCAGCACCGCGGTCGCAACGGCGAGCCCGACGGTCAGCCAGGGTGCCGCGAGGCGCAGCAGCTTGTGGCAGGCGAAGCGGAACCAGGCGGGATTGGCGCGCGGATCGAGCAGCCATGGGGCCAACCGGAGGAGCTGGAGGTTGCCCGCGAGCGTCCGCACCTTGCGCGCGCGCTCCTCGAGCGACGACGACGACGGCCGGTCCCAGGCCCGCGCGCCGGGTTCGAACACCACGCGCGCGCCGGCGGCGACCACCTGCATCGGCAGCAGCACGTCGTCGAGCACGGTGCCCTCGGGGAGCGGCCGGAACAGTTCGCGCCGCATGGCGTACAGCGCGCCGGTCACGCCCACCACCGATCCGCTCCGGGCTTCGGCCAGCCGGATCGCCTTTTCGTAGCGCCAGTAGGCGTCCACGCCGCGGGCGAACCCGGTCTCGGGATCCTCGAAGCAGAGTTCGCCGCTCACCGCGCCCACCTCGGGATCGGCCAGGCAGGCCACCAGCGCGCGCACCGCGCCCGGCTCGATGCGCTGGCGAACGTCGACCATCAGCAGGACCTGGCCGCTGGCCGATGCCACGGCGTCATTGAGGCATGCCGCCTTGCCGCGCCGGTACGGGTGCGAGAGGAAACGCACGCGGGGATGCAGCGCCCACGCGTCCACGCCGTCCGGCACCCAGCCGTCGCAGAACACCACGACTTCAAGCGCGTCAGCGGGCCAGTCGAGGGCCAGCAGGTTGTCGATCCGTGCCGCGAGCGCGGGCCCTCCGACCTGCGCGGCGAGCACGGCACTCACCTGCGGTTCCCATGTACCGCGCCGCCAGGGGCGGGGCCTCAGCCGTGCCTGCAGCCGGACGAGCAGCGGATACCCTGCGAACGCCATGGCCAGCAGGCCGGCGCATCCCCAGAACACCAGTTCCATCACGTGCACGCCCTCAAGTTCCGTCCTCCAGAGAACGGCGGGCGGCGGCGACCGCGGACAGCACGCGGGTCGCGCGGGCGCCCGGGTCCATCGCCGCGGACCGCGGGCATGAGCGGGTCACGGCAGGCCACCGCGGCCTGCCAGGCGCGCGGCGCAGCGGCCTGCGATCGCGCCGAGCCTCGGGAAGCGACGTGCCAGGCCCGCGAACACCTGGGCGTCCTCGCTGCGCCAGGCGCGAAACGCCACGCTGGCCACCACGTACACCAGCACGTAGGCGACCGCCGCCGCGAGACCGCCCCAGCGGTCCGGCAACAGGCGCTCGAGCAGCAGCGCGGGCACCAGCGCCGTGGCCGCCGCCGAGACCAGGCGCAGCAGCTGCGACCAGGGCATGCGCAGCTGCAGCACGCGGGAGATACCGGCCCAGGTGACGGCGAAGACCAGCAGGCGCGAGGCTGCGTGCGCCAGCACCGCGCCGTGCAGGCCGTAGCGCGGGACCAGGAAGATCGCCAGCGTCGCGGTGACCAGGAGCGACAGCACCACGAAGCCGACCCGCAACTTCTGGTTGTCGGTGGTCGACAGCAGCGCGCCGAAGGCCGCCTCGATGAGCGTCAGCCCGCCGACCACCACCATGACCTGCAGCGGCAGCACGACCTCGCCGTAAGCGTCGCCATAGAGCAGCGCCACCAGCGGGCGCGCAGCCAGCGCGCCAGCGCCGGCCAGCAGCAGTCCAAGCGCGGCGTAGCACCGCACCGCTGCGGCGACGATCACGTTGGCCCGCGCGCTGCCGCCCGCGCCGTAGGCATGCGCCATCATCGGCATCAGCACCGTGCCGAGCCCGGACGACAGCATGTCGATGCCGCCGCGGGTGAGCGCGGCGGCGATGGCGAAGTAACCGACCGCTGCGGCGCCCACGGTCCGGTTGAGCAGCCACGTTTCGATCGACTTGTTGCCCAGCGCCCAGGCCAGCACCAGCAGCACCGTCCACCACAGGTGAGTGCGCACCCGGGGCAGCAGGGCCGGATCCAGCGGCCGGTAGGCCGGCAGCAGCGCCGCGCGCCGCCGCAGTGTCCAGCCCGCCACGGCATGGCCGACACCCACGATCGCGAACAGCACCACGTAGGTCTCCAGTCCCGCGCCCATCCACGCCAGCGCGAGGACCGCGACGATGCTGAGCAGGCTCATCAGCACCGTCGATCCCGCCTCGATGCCGTAGTGGCCGTGGCCCTTGGCGATCGACACGTCGAAGATGAACCAGGCCTTGCAGAGTCCGGCCGTCAGCGTGGCGGTGGCGAGCAGGCCGATGCCGTCGTGGCCCCAGCCGGTCGGCATGAACTGGGGCAGCAGGGCGAGGAAGCCAGCGGCCACCAGCAGCGCGCTGGCGAGCTGGCGCCGCGCCAGCCAGCCGTGCACGCGCGCGGCGTCATCGCCGGCCCCGCGGCCAAGGCTTTCGGACACGAAGCGGATCGCGGTGGTGGTGATGCCGTTGTTGGCCAGAACGACCAGCAATCCGGCCAGCCACACCACGTAGGAGTACCGGCCGAAGTCGTCGGGTCCCAGCGTGCGCGCGATGACGATGCTCGCCAGCATGCCCAGCGCGTAGCTGACATAGGTCGAGCCCGTCATCATCAGCGCCCCGCGGAAGGCCGACACGCCGCTGAAAAGGTGGTTCGACGTCGGGAGTGCCAAAGGAGGTTCGCTGGGCGAAGGGCGGCTGTCCCGATCAACGTGCAGCGCGACCAAAAGCGGCCATTCGTCGGGTCGCGCTGGCCTGCGCGCGCGGGCTTTCGCGTTGCCCTGGAGACAACCGGCGGGACGCTGGGGGAACCTTTTGGCAACGCCGCCGCAAGCCATGCATTACGAGGCCTACGACCGCGACGACATCGTCCGGGATTTCGCATCGCGCGACTACCTGATGCCGGCGGAAGTCGCCGCATTGGGCGAGGTGTGGCCGCTGGTGCGCGGCGACCTGCTCGACGTGGGGGTCGGCGGGGGACGCACGACCGGCTACCTGCGTGGCGTCGCGCGCAGCTACCGGGCGCTCGACATCAGTCAGCGCATGGTCGAGGCCTGCCGCGCCCTGCATCCGGGGGCCGACGTGTGCGCGGGTGATGCGCGCACGCTGGACGGCCACGCGGACGCGGCCTACGACCTGGTGCTGTTCTCCTTCAACGGCATCGACTACATCGACCATGGCGATCGCCGTCGGGTCCTGGAGGCGGTGTACCGAGTCCTGCGCCCGGGCGGGGCCTTCGTGTACTCCTCGCACAACCTTGCCGTGCTCGGTGGACACCCGCCCGCGCTCAGCCCACCGCCGCTGGTGCCGACGGTGGATCCGATGCGCCTGCTCGTCCGTGGCGCGCGCAGGCTGACCGCCGGCCTGCGCTGCCGCGTCAATCGCCGCCGACTCGGCGGCCGCCAGTACTTCGCCGCCGACCACGCCCTGGTGAACGACCCCTCGTACGACCACTCGCTGCTGACCATTTACGTCGACCCGGGTGCCGAGCGCGTGGCACTGGCCGCTGCGGGCTTCGTCGACGCGGTGACCTTCGATGCCCGCGGCCGCCGCGATCCCCCGCGCCACGCCGACCCCTGGGTCCACTACCTGGCGCGCAAGCCGGAGCGCCCGCCGTGTCCGCGGGGGACGCTCCCGCCGCGGTCGTCCAGCGGCCACGCCATGTGATGCAGGACGCCTCGCTGCCAGACGCGATGACCCGACGCGTCCACTCGATCCTGCACGTGGTGGATTCGCTGGAGACCGGGGGTCTCGAGCGGGTGGTGGTCGACCTCGCCATCGCGCAGCGCGACCATGGACACAGGGTCGCGGTGTTCAGCCTCACCGACACCGCGGGCCTCGGTCCGGAACTCGAAGCGGCCGGCATCCCCGTGATGGCCGGAGGCAAGCGGGCGGGATTGGATCTCGGCCTGCTGTCGCGCCTGCGCGGGGCGATGGACGCGCACGGCGCCGACATCGTCCACAGCCACAACTTCGTGCCCAGCTACCAGGCCGCGCTTGCACTCGCGCCCCGGCTGCGCGCGCGCGCCGCGCTGGTCAACACCTGCCACAACATGGGCGGTCGTCTTGCGCGGCCCAGGCTGCGCCTGCTGTACCGGCTGTCGCTCACCCGCACCGCCCGCGTGGCGGGGGTGGGTCGGCAGGTGGCGGAGCATCTGGTTGCAAGTGGCCTGGCGCCAGCCGCGCGGGTGAGCGCGGTGCGCAACGGCGTGCCCCTGCCGCCGGCGTCCACCTCCGCGACCCGCAGCCGGGCGCGCGCCGCGCTCGGCCTTCCGGCCGATGCCCTCGTGGTCGCGTGCGTCGGACGCCTGGTGGCGCTGAAGAACCACCGCCTTCTGCTCGGCCAGGTGCCGGAGCTGGCAACGACCTTCCCGCGGCTGCACGTCGTGCTGCTCGGCGACGGGCCGGAGCGCGCGGCCCTCGAGCGCCAGGCGCAGGCGCTCGGGATCGCGGAGCGCGTCCTGTTCGCCGGCACGCGACGCGACGTGCCCAAGCTGCTGCCCGGCGTCGACGTGTTCGCCCTGCCCTCGCTCACCGAGGGCCTGTCCATCGCGCTGCTCGAGGCCTGCGCCGCGGGACTGCCGGTGGTGGCCAGCGACGTGGGCGGCAACCCCGAGATCGTCCGCCATGGGCGTACGGGGCTGCTCGTCCCCGTCGACGACGGCGACGCGCTCCGGGCGGCGCTTCTGCGCATCCTCGGCGACCGGCCGCTCCGGCTCGCCCTGGGCCTGGCCGCGCGCGAGTGGGTCATGACCCATGCGTCGATCGACGCGATGCGTCTGAGCTACGACCGGCTGTATGCGGATGCGCTCGCGGGCGCACGGCACGACGTGACGCCCGGCCCGGTCCGCACGGCCTGAACCTCGACGGCGCGTCAGCGTTCCGCAGCGCCCGCCAGCGTCGCGAACGTCCGCGCCATGCCCTCGCGCGTGTCGACGCGGGGCTGCCAGCCGAGGGCCTTGAGCGCCGCATTCGAGTGTTTGAACGGCCGGTAGACCGAGCGGACCACATAGGGCGTGAAGACCGCCGGCAGCTGGCCCTTCGAGCGACGGTGGTAGGCCACGAGCACGCGCGAGCCGAGCAGCAGCGCCCAGTACGGCACCGGCAGCACGCGCAGGCCGCCGCGGCCGCGGCGGTAGGCGCGCAGGTAGTCGGCGCAGCTCGGCAGCGCATCGTCGACCACGCTGTAGGCGGCGCCATCCGGCGCGCGCAGGGCCGCCACCGCGATCGCGTCGGCACAGTTCTCGACATAGGTCAGGGGCAGCTCCGCGCGTCCACCCAGGCTGAAGAACAGGCCCATCGCCTGGATGCCGACGCGCGACGAGGGACCGGCGCCCCCCGGACCGTAGATCACGCCCGGACGCAGCGTGACCGTCTCCAGACCGTGCGCCGCGCGGTACTGCGCCACCAGGTGCTCCTGGCGGGTCTTGGCGTGTGCATAGGCGCCCTTGGCGATGCCGATGTCCTCGATCGGCACCGCCTCGTCGTGGCGCCCGCCGGTCGGCAGCGCCGCCGTGCGGTAGACGGCGAACGAACTCACCAGCACCACCCGGCGCACGCCCGCGGCCACCGCGGCGTCGAGCAGGTTGCGCGTGCCGACCACGGTGTTGGCGAACATGTCGGCGGCGGCCCCGCGCATGCCGGCCGCCGCATGCACCACGCAGTCCACGCCGTCGACCAGCGCATCGAGCTCGTGGCGGTACAGCAGGTTGGCGGCCGCGACTTCGATCGACGCCTGCGGAAAGCGCGCGCGCAGGTCGTCCAACAGGCCCTCGGGCGCGCGGGCGCGCACGTGCAGCCGCAGCCGCGTGACGCCCTGCTCCAGCAGGCTGGCCGCGACGTGCCTGCCGAGGAAGCCCGCGCCCCCCGTGACCAGCACCGTCATGGCCGCGGCTCCACGGCCGCCACGATGGTGTCGATCAGCGTCGCCACCATCAGGATCTGCGCGGGTGGCACCGGGTCTGCGCCGACGCCGCGGATCGCGGCATGGAAGCGCTCCAGCAGCACCCGCATGCACTGGAAATAGTGGAAGTCGCTGCGTGCGAACGCGGCCGCGTTGCCCAGGCCACCGCGTGCGAACCGCGCGGACTGCACCCAGGCCGGGAACAGCCGCCCCAGCGCGCTCGGCTGTTCCTGGCGCTGGCTGCGTACCAGCGTCCGGGCGGCGTAGTCCAGCTCCACCGTGTCGCGCGTGCCGCGCACGGTCATCGCGTGCGCCACCGGCCTGGCGTGCGAACTCACCATGCCGGACACCGTCACCCCGGCCGCATCGGCCAGCAGGAAGCGCAGCTCGTCGGGCATCGCATCGACCAGGGCGCTGCCGCTGGCCGCGCGCCTGCGCCAGGCACGCGCATGCACCTCGACCGGGCCTTCGAGGAAGGGCACCACCTTGGCCAGCACATGGTCGATCACGTTGTGGAACAGCTTGCCGGGCAGGCGGTGCACCCAGTGCGCCGGATCGCCCATGACCGCGATGCCGTAGTCGCCGGACAGGTTGTAGCCATAGCTGGTCTCGATGTGGACGATCCCGCCCAGCCGGTCGCGGTCCACCAGCTCCTGCAGGGCGAGCGCGGGTGACTCGAAGTTGTAGAGGTAGTTCACGCAGGCCTTGCGCCCGTTGCGCGCGGCGCAGTCGAGGATCTCGCGCGCGCCGGCGGCATCGAGCGCGAAGGGCTTCTCGACGAAGACGTGGCAGCCCGCGTCGAGCGCGGCGCAGGCCAGGGCCACGTGCGAATCCGGCGGCGTGGCCACGTGCACCACGTCCAGCCGCCCGGCGTCGAGCATGGCCGCGACTTCGGTGTAGCCGGTCATCCCGGGCCAGCGGTCCATGAACTGCCCGACCATGAGCGGCTCGCGGTCGCAGGCCGCGACCAGCTCGACGCCGTCGAGCGCACGCAGCTGCTCGGCATGGCCGTCGGCGATCTTGCCGCAGCCGATGATTCCGACCCGCATCACCTGCCCCCTGGCCTTGCCGGGTCCCTGGCCGTCGCCGTCACGAAGCCACCGCGGCGGCAGGTGCCGGCGTGGCCCTGGCGGAGGGCGCCTCCTGCTCCCGGTAGCCCGGCCGCGGCACCTCGTAATCGCGCCAGGCGTCGGGGTCGCCGGCAAGCCCGTCCTCGGCCGCGCGGGCGATGTTGTACATCTCGCGCGCGCTGACGTAGTGCAGCTTCCACCGGGTGCCATCGTTGTAGCGCGACTCGAGGTGACTGAAGCCCTCGTCCATGGCCGGTCCCAGCAGCGTGTCCATGTCGCAGTCCTCGGCGCCGTGGGTATGGACCTTGACGAAGGTCCATTCCGGACGCCCTTCGACATGGATGCCGGTGCGCACCCAGGCATCGATGCGCGCGGGCAGCGGCGGCGACACCGCGCGCACGTCGCCGTTCTCGATCCGCGGCAGCAGGCCGAACTTGCGGCTGCGCCAGTTCAGCCCGAGTGGTCCCTGGATGATCATCAGGTCGCCATCGCGGTGCCCGCCCACGCGCACACGCTCGCCGGTGTCGTGCGACTTGGGACGCAGCGGATCGTCGGTGGCGCGGTAGATGCGGTTGATCGTGCGCGGCTGGCACGGATCGGGGGCCGCCGGGAAGGTGAAGTCGGCATAGCAGCCCTCCTCCCGCAGCACGATGAGCTCGTTGTCGACGCCGCAGTGGCCGCCGCCCGGGTGGCTGTTGTCCAGCGCCCAGTCGCCGTGGATGAAGGCCCAGCGTGGCTGGCCGCTGACCGGGTCGCGCGGCAGCGCGTCATGGCGTGACGCGAGGATCTCCGTGAAGCCGGCGAGCTTGGCGCGCAGCGTCGCCGCGGTGTCGTCCTGATGGTGCAGGTGCACCTCGATCTCGCCCAGGCCCATCCGGCACAGCTCGACCAGCGCGTCGAGGTGTTCGGGGCGGTACTCGTCGCCGGGAAAGAAAAAGGAATGCACCGGCGGCCGGCCATCCGCATCGCGATGGCGGGCGCACAGCAGGGGCAGGTCTCGGCGCCAGCGGGCCACGCGCGCGCGCTCGCGCGCCAGGCCCGGCGAGCCCCAGCCGGGCTCGTAATGGTCGACGAAGCAGAACAGCAGGTGGCGCGTCGTGCCCTCGGGCACCGGCGCGCGCCAGTCCTGCCGCAGCCAGGACAGCAGCCACACGCCCATGTTGCGACGCTGGAACAGCCGGGCCATCGCGGCGGTGCCGGCGAGCGCGAGGAACAACAGGGCCAGCGCAGCTTGCCCCAGGGGCGAACGGGGCAGCACGGCCAGCGCGAGTGCGGCGGCGCCCTCTGGGAGGTCGGCCGCGGCCGGCGTACCGTGTGCGTCGTCCGTCGCGCCTGCCGCCGGTGCGGGCGGCGCCGGCAGCGGCGCGACCGCACCCATCCCGCCGGACGTGCCGTACGCCCCGATGACCATGTCGCCCGAGCGCGACGCGCCGGTGACGTCATCCACGACCCCGGCCACCGCGATGCCCGGCCCGGGAGCCGCGGACCCGCCCGCCAGGCGCCCGGCCGCGTCGACGCGGAAGCCGCCGGAGACGCTGTGCGCATCGGCCCCGGCCTGCAGCTTCCACTGCGCCAGCCGCCGCGGCACCAGGCGACCGGCCACCGTGCGCTGGTCGACGAAGCCGCAGTCCTCCGGGTAGGCGTTGTAGTCCGTGCCCGGCGCGCCGTCGAGGCCGACCAGCCCGCCAAGCTCGCTGAGCTGGCGGATCTCGATGCAGCGCCCGCCACCCACCACCAGGTTGTTCACGATGCGCGGGTTCACGCTCGGCGGCCGCCCGGCACGGTCGTCCCAGTCCTGCAGCGCGATGCCGAAGAACAGCGCCGCATGGCCCTGGCGCGCGGCATCGATGATCGTGTTGTTGGCGACCAGTGCGTCCTTGGACGCGTACAGGCCGATCCCCGCATAGCCGGTGTTGCGCACCACGTTGTTGCGCACCACGGCGCGCACCGACTCGTGCCACGCGGGGTTCACCTCGGGATCCAGGTACTCGGGACTGGTGTCGAATCCGACCAGGATGCCGGCCGTGCCCGCGTTCTCGATCCGGTTGCGCTGGACCAGCACGTCGGCAGCACCGCCCTTGAAGTACAGCCCGGTCGTGGCGGTGTCGTGGATGTGGCTGTCCTCGACCCGCATGCCCGAGCCATTGACGTTGTCGATGCCGTCGGCGTTCATGTCGTCGACGTGGGTTCCCGGCGGATAGATCGTGCCGGTATTGCGGATCTCGACCCGACGGATGGTGGCGTTGTCGGATTTCGGGGTGATCTTGATGCCGTCGCGGCCGGTGTCGCGGATCAGCAGGTCCTCGAGCACCACGTCGCGTGCCCCGTGTTCGCTGGCCGGCGCCCCCTGGTACCAGTGGCTGTGCAGCATCACGCCATAGACGCTTCCGCCGCTCAGCTCCAGGTTGCTGATGCGGCTCCCGGAACCACCCGGATCCACCTTGACGACGACGGTGTCTTCCTTGCTGATCGCGCAATGCACGTGCGCACGCTCGCCGGGATGCGAGCGCAGCACCAGGGGCACGCGCAGCCGCAGGTCGCATTCCTCGTAGGTGCGGTTTCCGGGCGGCGCGCGCAGGGTGATCGTGTCGCCGCCTTCCGCCAGCCCGAGCACATGGCCGACCGTGCGGAACGGTCGCTGCAGGCTGCCGGCGCCCTGGTCGTCACCCTCGGTCGAGACGAACCATTCGCGCGCATGGACCGGTGCCGCGGCGGCGAGCATGAGGATGGCCAGGGCCACGCTGGCGCGACGCCCCTTGGCGCGACTGGCGCCGATGGAGTCGGGTATCGGCGCTCGGAGCTGGTGCATGGATGGTCCTGTCTCGATGGCTGGTTGCGGCGTGGTTTTCCGTTGACATGGACAACGCGAATCTCGGCGGCGAGAGGCCGCCCCAGGGGGACGGCGGGATGATGAAGAGGGAACTGGCGGCAAAGGCACTCGCGACACCCGGCCTGCGCAGGCTGGTGGCCGCGGCCGCGCCGCGCACCGGCGTCGTGCTGCTCAACTACCACCGCGTCGGCGACAGCGGTGCCTCGCGCTACGACCGCGGCCTGTGGAGCGCGACCGCCGACGGCTTCGACGCCCAGGTCGCCTTCCTCAAGGCCAATTGCGACGTGATCGCGCTGGACGAAGTCCAGGACGCGCTGGGCCAGCGTGGCCGCCACGTCGCGATCACCTTCGACGACGGCTACCTGGACAACCACGACATCGCCTACCCGGTGCTGCGCCACCACGGCGTGCCGGCGGCGTTCTTCATCGCCACCGGCTTCATCGATTCCAGGCCGCTGCCCTGGTGGGACGCGATCGCCATGCAGGTGCGCGAGACCGTCCGCGCTTCGCTGGACCTTGCGCCATGGCTGCCCGACGCGCTGGCGCTGGGCGACGACCGCGAGCCGTCGATCCGCCTTGTGCTCTCCATCTACAAGGGGCTCGACTTCACCCAGGTCGCGCCCTTCCGCGCCCGGCTGGCGGCGGAGACGGGGATCGAGCCGCCGGAAACGGTCGAGGGCGAATGGATGGACTGGAACATGATCCGCGAGATGGCGCGCGGCGGCATGACCATCGGTGGCCACACGGTCAACCACCCGGTGCTGTCCAGCCTTCCGGTGGACGCGCAGCGCGCCGAGATCCAGGGCTGCGCGGCCCGGCTGCGCGAAGAGCTGGGGATCGGGATGCGGCACTTCGCCTACCCGGTCGGTAGCCGCCGCGCGTTCGACGCCGCGACCATGCAGCTGCTGCACGAGGCCGGGGTGCAGCAGGCCTATTCCTTCTATGGCGGGGTCGCGCAGCCGGGTTCGGCGCCGCTGGACCTGCAGCGCGTGGCGGTGGTCGAGGACATCGGAACCGAACTCTTCCGCGCCATGGTGCAGCTGCCCCAGGTGTTCTGCAGGCGGGACGCGGCGTGAACCGCACGGCCCGCGCCACCGCCGGCGGCATCGACTTCGCCAAGCTCTATGCCGAGCTCGGGGTGGTCCCGGACTGCGGACTCGCCGCGTTCAAGCACGCCTATCGCCGGCGGGTGGCCGGCCTGCATCCCGACCGCCCGCCCAGCATCGGCCGCGACCCGGACGCGCTGGTCGCCCTCAACCTGGGCTACGCCGCGGCCCTGGAGTTCCATCGGGGTTACGGACGGCTTCCGGGCGCATCCGCGGCGCCCGCGACGCCGCCCGCACGCCCGGCGGGCAGTGCTTCGCCCGCACCCGCGGCAACCCCGCCAGCCAGGCCCGCAGCCGGCATGGCGCGAAGCGTCCCGTCCATGCGCGGGCTGCGCGTGCTGACGCTGCCGGTCCTGCTGCTGGTCGTGGCGACCTGGCTGTGGCTGCCGGCGACGGCACCGCCGCCGGCCGGCTTCGACGCGCCCGTCGACACCCCGGACCGCCACGCGGCGCCGCCCCAGGGCATGGCCCAGTTCGGCATGGATCGCGCCACGGTGGCCACGCTGATCGGCGAGCCCGTGGCGCGCAGCAGCGACGATTCGCGCTGGATTTACGGTCCGTCCTGGGTGCGCTTCGAATGCGGTCGACTGGCCGACTGGTACAGCTCGCCGCTGCGGCCGCTGCGCATCGCTGCGCGGACGCCGGTGGCGCTGGCGGACAGGCCGCGCCACCGCCGCGCGGCCGCCTGTCCGCCGGCAGCCATCGCCGGCAGCGATCGCGTGTACAGGGAGGCCTGAGCATGTGCGGACTGGCCGGCTATGTCGGTACCCGCCCGGCGGGCGAAGACGGACGCGCCCTGCTCGGTCGGATGATCGGCACCCTCGCCCACCGCGGGCCGGACGGCTTCGGCTTCCACCTCGACCAGGGCGTGGGCCTCGCCCACGCGCGCCTGTCGATCATCGACCTGGCGACCGGCGACCAGCCGATGTCCAGCCCGGACCGCACGGTCTGGACGGTGTTCAACGGCGAGATCTTCAACTTCATCGAGCTGCGCGCGCGGCTCGAGTCGCAGGGCCATGTGTTCCGCACGCGTTCGGACACCGAGGTGATCGTCCACCTCTACCAGCGCCACGGGGACGCGTTCGTCGAGCACCTCAACGGCCAGTTCGCGATCGCGCTCTGGGACGCCGCGCGCCGGCGGCTGGTGCTGGCGCGCGACCGCCTCGGGATCCGCCCGCTGTACCACGCGCGGGCCCGCGGCGCGCTGTGGTTCGCGTCGGAAACCAAGGCGCTGTTCGCGGCGCTGCCCAACCACGCACGGCTGGATCCGCTCGGCCTGGCGCAGGCCTTCACCCTCTGGGCGCCACTCGATCCCGACACGGCCTGGCAGGGCGTCTCGAGCCTTCCGCCCGGGCACGTGCTGGCCGTCGAGGCCGACGGTCGGGAACACCTGCGCCGGTACTGGGACTGGAGCTTCCCCGACGCCGGCGACGGCCAGCTGCCGTGGCGCGACATCGACCACGCCGCCGGCGAGCTGCGCGAACGCCTGGTGGACGCGGTGCGTCTGCAGCTGCGCGCGGACGTGCCGGTGGGCGCCTACCTGAGCGGCGGCCTGGACTCCTCGGGCATCGTCGCGCTCATCCGCAGCGCCACGCGCACGCCCGTGCGCACGTTCTCGGTCGCGTTCGACCAGCCCGAATTCGACGAGAGCGCACACCAGCAGGCGATGGTCCGCCACCTCGGCACCGAGCACGACACGCTGCGCATCGGCGCGCGCGAGATCGGTGACGCCTTCCGCCGCTTCGTCACCCACGCCGAGACGCCGGTGCTGCGCACGGCCGGCGTGCCGATGATGCTGCTGGCCGATGCGGTGCGCCGCCAGGGCTACCGGGTGGTGCTCACCGGCGAAGGCGCCGACGAAGTGTTTGCCGGCTACGACCTGTTCAAGGAGGCCAAGGTGCGGCGGTTCTGGGCGCGCCAGCCCGCGTCCACCGCGCGGCCGAAGCTGCTTGGCCGGCTGTACGGCTACCTGGCGAACTCGCCCGCGGCCCATCCGGGCTTCGCGCAGGCGTTTTTCGGCCAGGGCATGGAGCACCTCGACCGGCCCGTGTTCGCGCACGTGCCGCGCTGGTCGACCTCGGCGCGTGCGCTAGCCTTCCTGTCGCCGGCGCTGCGCGCGGAGGTCGCCGGCTTCGACCCCCTGGCGCTGGTGGAATCGCGCCTGCCACCCGGGGTGATGGACTGGGCGCCGCTGGCACGCGACCAGTACGTGGAGGCGAAGACCCTGCTGCCGGGCTACCTGCTGGCGAGCCAGGGCGACCGCGCCGCGATGGCGGCATCGATCGAGGGTCGCTATCCCTTCCTCGACCACACCCTGGTCGAGTTCGCCAACCGGCTCCCGCCGCAGTGGAAGATCCACGGGCTGTCGGAGAAGCACGTGCTGCGCAAGGCCCTGGCAGGCCTGCTGCCACGGGACATCCTGCAGCGGACCAAGCAGCCCTACCGCGCGCCCGACAGCCAGAGCTTCTTCGTCGATGGACGACCGCTGGACTACGTCGCCGATGCCTTCGATCCCGACGGGCTGCGCGCCAGTGGCCTGTTCGACGTCGAGGCCGTGGGCCGCCTCTACGCCAAGGCGCGCGCCGGCCGCGCCACCGGCTTTGCCGACAACCAGGCCTTTGTCGGGATCCTCTCGACGCGGCTGCTGCAGGCCAGCACCGTCGCCCCTGCGGCAGCCCCCCTCTCCCCGGAACTGGAAACCACATGAGTACCCGAGACACCGTCCTGGCCGTCCTGCGGCAGTCCATCGACGCCATCAACGCGCAACTGCCCGCCGCGCGCCGACTCGGCACGTCCCCGGACCAGGCGCTGGTCGGCGCCGGGAGCGGAGTCGAATCGCTGACGCTGATGGGCCTGGTGGTCGACATCGAGGATCGCCTGATGGACGCGTTCGACCTGGAGCTGCCGCTGGCCGACATGCTCGGCCTGCCGCTGGAACACAACCCGTTCCGCTCGCTCGACGCGCTCGCGAGCGAGCTCGCCGGACGGGTCGAAGCGCGATGAGCCGACCGGTGCCGGGCATGCCGGACGTCCCGCAGCTGCGCTGCCTGCTGCTGTCGGATTTCAACATCGAAACGCTGGCCAACCACCTGGCCGCCGATGCGCGCGGCGCGGACCTGCACATCGAAGATGGCGGATTCGGACAGCTCACCCGGGTGCTCGCGGACGGAGGACACGCTGCCTGGCGCACGGCGCCCGACTGCGTCGTCGCCTGGGGCCAGGCGCAGGCGGTGTCTCCCGCCTTTGCGCGCCTGGCGGCAGGCGAGACCTGCGACCCGGGCGAGCCTCTGGCGGATGTCGATGCCTACGCCACGGCCCTGCGTGCGGCGGCCACCCGCTGCCGCCTGCTGCTGGTGCCCGCCTGGGTCGCGCCAGCCTCCGGGCGCGGACGCGGACCATTGGAATACCGTGAGGGAGTCGGCCTGCAGATGGCGCTCGCGCGCATGAACCTGCGTCTTGCCGAGCGGCTCCAGGACTGCGGCAACGCGCATGTCCTCGACACGCAGCGCTGGCTGCAGCTTGCCGGTCCGCGCGCCTACTCGCCCAAGCTCTGGTTCATGGCCAAGGTGCCGCATGGCGCGGAGGTCTTTGCCGCAGCGGCGGCCGACATCCACGCGGCGATCGACGCGCTGCAGGGGCGCACGCGCAAGCTGGTCGTGCTCGACCTCGACGACACCCTCTGGGGCGGCGTGGTCGGCGACGTCGGCTGGCCGTCGCTGGTACTCGGAGGCCATGACCATGCGGGCGAGGCCTTCGTCGCCTTCCAGGACGCGCTCAAGGCGCTGGCCCGCCGCGGCATCGTGCTCGCGATCGCCAGCAAGAACACCGAAGCGGTCGCCGTCGAGGCGATCGACCATCATCCCGAGATGCGCCTGCGCCGCGAGGACTTCGCCGCCTGGCGGATCAACTGGGCGGACAAGGCGGCCAATATCGCCGACCTGGCGGCGGAGCTTCGCCTTGGCCTGCAGTCGGTGGTGTTCATCGACGACAACCCGGTCGAACGCGCCCGCGTGGCCGAAGCCCTGCCCGAGGTGCTGGTCCCCGCGTGGCCCCGCGACCCGATGCTCTATGCACAGGCGCTGCGCGCACTCGACTGCTTCGATACGCTGCAGCACACGGCCGAGGACGTGGACAGGGCCCGCGCGTATGCCAACGAGCGCGAGCGCCGCGGCGCCCGCGCGGCGGTCGGCGACATGGGCGCCTGGCTGCGCGACCTGGACACCCGGGTGACGATCGAACCGCTGTCGCCGGCCAACCTGCAGCGCGCGGCCCAGCTGCTCAACAAGACCAACCAGATGAACCTCAGCACCCGGCGCATGGCCGCGCCCGAGTTCGCGGCCTGGGCGACGCTGCCGGGGCACCATGCGTGGACCTTCCGTGTCAGCGACCGGTTCGGCGATTCGGGCCTCACCGGCATCGCCACGCTCGCGCTGCGCGACGCGGAGGCGGTGGTCGTGGACTTCGTGCTCAGCTGCCGGGTGATGGGCCGCCAGGTCGAGGACGCGATGCTGGGCTGGCTCGCAGGCAAGGCGCGGCAACGGGGAGCCGCGCGGCTGGTCGTCGCGTTCGAAGCCACCGCGCGCAACCAGCCCTGCCTCGAACTGCTGCAGCGTTCGCCGCTCGACGCGGCGGACGCGCCCCGCTTCGCCTTCGACACCCGCGCGACATGGTGTCTCCCGGCCTCGGTGACCCTGCTGGAAGCCGACCACGTCGAGGAAGCGCACGCATGACCGCCGCGCCGGCGACGCCAGCCTGGCCCGATGGCAAGCGCTTCGCGTTCACCATCTTCGACGACACCGATCGCGGCACCCTCGACAACGTGCCAGCGGTCTACGCGCTGCTGCGCGACCTGGGGATCATGACCACGAAGTCGGTCTGGCCCCTGGCACCGAGCCGTCCACCGAGCGTGGTCGGAGGCGCCACCTGCGCCGAGCCGGACTACCTCGACTGGGTGCTGCGCCTGCAGGCGGAAGGCTTCGAGATCGGGCTCCACAACGTCACCTACCACACCTCCCTGCGCGGCGAGATCGCCGCGGGCCTGCAGCGGTTCCAGTCGCTCTTCGGCCAGCGGCCGCGCGTTCTGGCCACGCACACCGACTGCGGCGAAGGCATGTACTGGGGCAGCGCGCGCGTCAGTGGCGCGCAGCGCATGGTCTACGACGTGCTGACCCGTGGACGCCAGCGCGGCTTCGGCGGGCATGTGGAGGGGCACCCCTCGTTCTGGGGCGATCTGTGCCTGGAGCAGGTGGACTACGTGCGCAACTTCACCTTCCCCGGCGCCAACACGCTGACGTCGTGCCCCTGGATGCCGTACCACGACGCCGACCGCCCGTGGGTCAAGGCCTGGTTCGCATCCTCGGAAGGCGCGAACTGCGGCATCTTCAACGCCACCCTGGACGAGGCCGCCCAGGAGCGGCTGGAGGACGAGGGCGGCGCCTGCGTCATGTACACGCACTTCGGCAAGGGCTTCTGCAACGACGGGGTACTCGAGCCGCGTTTTGTCGAGCTGATGACGCGCCTGTCCAGGCGCGGCGGCTGGTTCGTGCCGGTGTCGACGCTGCTGGACCACGTCGCCGCGGCGCGCGGCGGCGTCCACGCGCTGACCCGCGGCGAGCGCGGACGCCTCGAGCGGCGCTGGCTGCGGCACAAGTTCAGCCACGGCACCTCCTGACCGTGGCGATCGAGGCCTACCTGCCCCGGCACGAGGACGCCGTGGCCCGCTTCAACCATCGGCTCGCCCAGGGCGGATCGCCGTTCCGGTTTCCGGCGACCAGCCGCATTCCCTGGCTGCCCAGGGATCCGGGGCGCGACACCTTCCTCGAGGGCCACGTCGCGATCGACGGCGACGAGGTGCGCGGCGGTTACATGGTCAAGCACCAGCCCTTCGCCCTGCGGGGCGAGCCGTGCGACGACATCCGCAACCTGCAGCTGCCGCTGTCGGAAGGCAGCATCGACTCCGGCTATGTGCAGGTGGGCGTCGAACTCCTCTCGACCGCCGCCCGGCGCAACCGCCGCATGTACGCCCTTGGCATGGGCGGCGCGCATACGCCGCTGCCCACGGTGCTGCGCAGCATGGGCTGGACGGTGTCGCTGGTCCCGTTCCATTTCCACGTGGTGCGCGCGGGACCGTTCCTGCGCAATATCCGCGTGCTGCGCACCAGCCGCGCGCGGCGCCTGCTCCTCGATGCGGCCGCGGCCACCGGACTCGCCGTGCCGGTGCTCGCGGTGGCGCAGCGGCGCGGTCGCGGCCGCAACGGAGCCCGGGCCCGCGCGGAGGTGGTGACGAGCTTCGGCGATTGGGCCGACGCGATCTGGGAGGGCGTCCGCGGCCACTACGCGCTGCTTGCGTTGCGCGATGCGGCGGAGCTCAACACGCTCTACCCGCCGGACGCGCCGAAGCCGATCCGGCTGAAGGTCTCGCTGGACGGCCGCGCGGTCGGCTGGGCCCTGCTGTTCGACAGCGCGCTGCGTGGCCACAAGCAGTTCGGTGACATGCGCCTGGGCACCCTCGTCGACTGCCTGGCCCTGCCCGGGCACGAGGGCGACGTGGTGCTCGCGGCGCGCGAGCACCTGCGCGCGGCGGGCGTCGACCTGGTGGTGAGCAACCAGCAGCACGAGGCCTGGTGCACGGCCCTGCACGCGCACGGCTTCCTGCGGGGGCCCTCGAACTATGCGCTCGCGGTGTCCAAGGCACTGCGCGCGGCACTGGAGCCGTGGGCCACCACGGCCGCGCGCATCCACATGACCCGCGGCGACGGCGACGGCCCGATCCACCTGTGACCGCTGGCGGCGTTCGCTGACCGCGGTCGCGACCCGGCACGGAAGCCGCGGCGCGGTGGCATCAGGCCTCTGCGACCTGCCGCCCCTCCGCCTCGGCCTGCAGCTCGCTGCGCCGGATCTTGCCGGTGCCGGTCTTCGGCAACGCATCGCGGAACTCGACCGTCCGCGGCACCATGAATTCCTCGAGGTGGGCGCGGCAATGGGCGATGACCGCGCGCGCGTCGATGCCGGGATCGTCGACCACCAGCAGCGCCTTCAGCGCGTGGCCCAGCACCGGATCGGGTACGCCGACCAGGGCGGCCTCGCGCACGCCGTGCATCGCGTAGAGCACGTTCTCGACCTCCTTGGGGCTGACCTTCTCGCCGCGCGTCTTGAGGATGTCGTCCTTGCGCCCGACGAAGTACAGGAAGCCCTCGGCGTCCATGCGGAACAGGTCGCCGGTGTGCAGCACACGTTCCCACGGGTAACGGCCCGGCCGCAGCGTGCGCGCGGTGGCTTCGGCGTTGTTCCAGTAGCCCTGCATCACATGGCCGCCGCGCACGACCAGCTCTCCGACCACGCCTGCCGGCACCTGGCGGCCCGCCTCGTCGGCCACCCAGGCCTGGGTGCCGGGAATGGCGATGCCGACGCTGTCCGGGCGCCGCGCCAGTTCCCCGGGTGGCAGCCAGGTGCAGCGCTTGGACTCGGTCATGCCGTACATCGAGTACACCCGCGCGGCCGGGAACAGTTCCTGCAACCGGAGGATGTGCGCCGGCGGCAGGGCCGCGGCGGTGTTGGTCAGGTAGCGCACGCTGCGCGCCCAGGCCGGATCGAAGTTGCCCAGCTGCACGATCAGCGCCGCCATGGTGGGCACCAGCGGGAAGGCGGTGACCCCTTCGCTGGCCAGCAGCGGCAGCACCTTCTGCGGGAAGGCGAAGGATTTCTCCAGCACCAGCGTGGCGCCGAGCTTCACGCACATCAGCAGCTGGTACAGGCCGTAGTCGAACGCCAGCGGGAGCACGCTCAGCACCACGTCGTCGGCGCTGGCCTGCAGGTAGCCGGTGATCGAGGTGGCGGCGAAGCGGACGTTGGCGTGAGTCATCATCACGCCCTTGGGATTGCCGGTCGAACCCGAGGTGTAGACCAGCATCGCGAGATCGGTGTCGATGCCGACCTGGGCCGGCAGGCGCGAGGGATCGGCGGCTGCCAGGAACCGCGCGTAGCTGGTGAGGCGCGCGCCGGGTTCCGCACTGACGTCGCTGCCGTCCCCGCCGACGCCGGCGGGTCCGATGTCGCCGGCGCGTTCGATGTCGTCATCGCCATCGACCACCACGACGCAGCGCAGGCCCGGCGCGCGCGCCACCGCCGACAGCGCCACCGGCAGCAGGCTGGTCTGGGTCAGCAGGACCGCTGCGCCGCAGTCGCCGAGCACGAAGGCGAGCTTGTCGGCCTTGGTGGTCGGGTTGATGACCGAGAACACGCCGCCTGCGCGCAGCGTGCCGAAAACGCCCACCGCCGCTTCGACCGAATTCTCCAGGAACACCACGCAGCGCTCGCCGTCGGCGAGGCCCGCGCCGTCGACCAGTGCAGCCGCGAAGCGTTCGCTCGCGGCGTGCAGCGTGGCGTAGTCGACCCGGCGCTCGCCGCGGACGATGGCCGGCGTGGACGGATGGGCGGCGGCCGCGCGGGCCAGCCAGCGTTCGCAGCGCGCCGTCACCCTGCGGCTTCCATCTCGACGCACTTGCGCACGATGAAGCCGTCGATGGCCGCGATGCTGTCGAGGTTGTCAGGGAGCACTTCGTCGTCGTCGACCACGAAGCCGAAGTCCTGCTCCAGCCAGGTGACCAGCAGCAGCACGCCCATGGAATCGATCACGCCCGATTCCAGCAGGCTGGCGTCGGTGGCAGGCACCACGCCTGCGTCCGCCGGCGGGAAGTTCTCGTCGAGGAAGGCGCGGATCCGGGCTTCGTACTGGCTCACAGGGTCATCCCTTCAATGGTCTTGTCGAAGGAACGCAAACCGCCGCCGGGCACGGCCTTTCAGCGCGCGCCGCGCCCGAACAGCACGACCTCGACCGTCTGCACCAGGATGATGAAGTCGAACAGCAGCCCGTGGTTCTTGACGTAGAACAGGTCGAACTTCAGCTTCTCCTGGGCGTCGGCGGCCGACGCACCGTAGGGATAGCGCAGCTGCGCCCAGCCGGTCAGGCCAGGCTTCACCGAGTGGCGCACGCTGTAGTAGCGGATCTCGTCGTTGAACTGGTCGACGAACTGCGGCCGCTCCGGGCGCGGGCCGACGAAACTCATGTCGCCGGCCAGGACGTTGAACAGCTGGGGCAGCTCGTCCAGCCGCGTCTTGCGGATGAAGCGGCCCACGCGCGTGGTGCGCGCGTCCTGCTGCGTGGCCCACTGGGCCACGCCGTCCTTCTCGGCATCGGTGCGCATGCTGCGGAACTTGACCAGCTCGAAGCACCGCCCGCTCTCGCCCACGCGCACCTGCCGGTACAGGACCGGCCCCCCGCCTTCGAGGTGGACCGCGAGCGCCACCAGCAGCATCGCCGGCCAGCCGACCAGCAGCAGCACGGAGGCCGCGGCGATGTCGAAGGCCCGCTTGCTCAGCCGGCGCACCAGTGAATGGTCGAAGCCGCCGGAAAACACCAGCGAGGACGGGTCGACCACCTCGAGCTTGATCATCCCGGCTTCGCGCTCGAAGAACGACGGCAGGTTGACCACCGAGACCCCACGCTGCGCACAGGCGAGGATTTCATCCATCGGCAGGCCACCGCGGCGTTCGTCGGGGGCGACCACGATCTCCTGCACGCCCAGCCGCTGCACCAGGCAGGGAAGCGACTCCAGGGTTTCAAGCAGAAGGCGGCTTTCGACGACGACGGGCTGCCCGGGCACCGGCAGGAAGCCGACCACGGCGAAGCTCTGTCGATCCGCGCGCCTGCGCATCCGCAGGTTGATCAGATCGGCATGGACCCCGGCGCCGTAGACCAGGACCCGACGCTTGTAGGCCTCACCGCCCAACAGGCGATCCATGGCGATCCGCACCGCCAGCACGCCGGCGAAGCCGAGCGCAAACGTGATCGCCAGCAGCCCGCGTCCGATATGGGTGGCGGGAATCAGGTAGTACAGCACCAGCAGCGCCACGCCGCCGAAGGCGAAGGCCAGCAGCAGGCGCAGCAGCAGCTCGCTGCGCCTGAGCCGCAGGTGCGACTGGTACAGCCCGAACGCCGCCATCGACAGCGTGAGGCAGGCCGCCACCAGGAGCGCCGGCACCGGACCGCGAGCGAAGAGCCAATCGCGGCCCTCCGGGTCGGCATGCGCCCGCAGCCAGATCGCGGCCACGACCGACAGCACGATCAGGACCGATTCGACGACCCAGAGCACGCGCACGATCCGGTTCGCGCGGCTTGCGAACGCCGGGATCACCGACAAGCCCCGGCGGACACACGGGCACTGCACACACCTGGAACGCGCTGGTCCTGCATCGTGGCCCCCGTCTGCATCCGCCCGGGACGATCCCGGCCGCGGTGCTGTACCCGGGAAAACTCCGGACGCGAGGGAAAGCGGCCAGCCGCGGAAACAGAAAGGCCCCGGCGTCACCCACCGGGGCCTGTCCTGACGTCCTGGCGGACGGGTCAGCGCTGGACGGCGTCCCGCGCGTCGCCGGTGCCAATCCACGACTGGATCCGCTCCCAGGCCGCCATGACCGGCGGCGTGATGCGGACGTCGGGCGCGCTCGCGGGCACCGTCGCGCCGCCGACGCCCGGCGGCCTCGGCCGCGGACCGGGGCCGGGGTTGCGACCGCGGTCGGCGGGGATTTCGATGTCGCGCACGCGCGAGCCCGGGCCGTTGCCGGAATCCGGCGGCGGCATCGGCACGTCGGCGCGGCGGCGCCTGCGATCGCGCGGCGGCGGCGGCGGCGCGGGCTCGTCGACCACGGGACCGCGGAATTCGTCGGCGCCGATGTCGTAGTTCACCGGGCGCGCGTCGCCGTCGATGTCGTCGAGCACCTGCGCCAGAGCCACGCCGCGATCGATCGCCGGGCTGCCCGCGGGCAGGTGACCGGTCGACGACACGCTGAAGCCGGCGGCGGTGCTGTTGACGTCGGCGCCGTTCGCGGCGCGCCACTGCGCGAGGGTGGCGTTGCCCAGGTTGCTGCCGGGACGGCCGTCGCGGAACGTGCAGTTGGACGGGAAGCCGTTGAAGTTGCTGTCCGGCGCACCGACCAGGCCCGAAAGGCCGCCCAGCTCCGACGAATGGCGGATGTCGATGCAGCGGCCGCCATCCTGGATCACGAGGTTGTTGCGCAGCACCGCAGTGCGGTTGGCCGGACGGCCCGCGGCGTCAGCCCAGTCCTGGAAGGTCACGCCGAAGTAGAGCGCGGCATGGCCACGACGCGCGGCATTGATGATCGTGTTGTTGGCCACCACGGAATCGCGCGAGGCATACAGGCCGATGCCCGCGTAGCCGGTGTTGCGCACCACGTTGTTGCGCACGATGCCGCGGATCGCCTCGTAATAGCCGGGGTTGAGCTGCAGGTCGAAGAACTGCGGACTGGTGTCGAACCCGACCAGGATGCCGGCGTCGCCGGTGTTCTCGATGCGGTTGCGCTGGATGACGACGTCGGCGGCGCCGCCCTTGAAGTAAAGGCCCGTGGTGGCGGTGTCGTGGATGTAGCTGTCTTCCACCACCATGCCCGAACCATTGACGTTGTCGATGCCGTCGGCGTTCTTGTCGTCGTCCGGCGTACCGGCCGGATAGCCGGCGCCGGTGGTATGGATCTCCACGCGCCGGATCGTCGCGTTGTCGGACTTCGGCGTGACCTTGATGCCGTCGAACCCGGTGTGGTGGACCAGCAGGTCCTCGAGCACGACGTCGCGCGCACCGTGGTTGCCGGACGGGCCGCCCTGGTACCAGTTGGTCATCAGCATCACGCCGTAGTAGCCGCCGCTGATCTCGAAGCCACTGACGCGGCTGCCGGAGCCCGCCACGTCGATCCGCACCGCGACGTCATTCGACATGTCGTTGCAGTGGATGCGCGGGCGTTCACCCGGATAGGCGCGCAGCACGAGCCGGTGGCGCAGGCGCACTTCGCACTCGTTGTAGGTGGCGTTGCCCGCCGGGCCGCGCACCGTGACCGTGTCGCCTGCCGACGAAACGCTGTTCGACGTGGCGCGCTTGATGGTGCGGAAGGGGTTCTGCAGCGAACCGTTGCCCGAGCTGTCGTTGCCGGCCGTGGAGACGAACCACTCGGCGGCGAAGCCGGGGACGGAGGCGGTGGCGAGCAGGAAGGTGGCCGAAGCCAGAAGGTGGCGCTTTGGGGGAAGCCTGCGCGAAGGCCTTGAAGCGGGACCGCCGGCGGCAAGGTGCGCAGGCGCAAACAGGTCAGTGCGTGAACATAATCGCATCGGGTGGACTCCAGGGGATTTGCGGCGTCGCCCCTGTTCGGCGCCGCGGGAAGGATCTTCCGGCGGCGGGGGCCACCGGAACGCCGCATGCTACCGGCGGTTCCTTCACGCAATCGTGCCCCCGATCACGTTTTCCCGGCGGGCAGATCCGCCGTCAGCCGGGCGTCAGGCGCTGTACGGACCGGAATCCAGCAAGGCCGCAATGCCGAAACAAAGATGCCGGAAAAGCAAAAAGGCCAACGGGATGACCGTTGGCCTTTCTACTCTGTGCGATGGCGCGCCCGGAAGGATTCGAACCTCCGACCCCCAAGTTCGTAGCCTGGTGCTCTATCCAGCTGAGCTACGGGCGCGTCGTGCAGAAGCGGAATTATGAAGAGGCGAATGACGTTCGTCAATCATCTCGATGGAACTGGCGGAGACTGAGGGATTCGAACCCTCGATGGAGCTTTTGACCCCATACTCCCTTAGCAGGGGAGCCCCTTCGGCCTCTCGGGCAAGTCTCCGGGTGAAACGCTCGCGGCCTGCGGCCGTCGAGGTGCGTAAGAATACCGGCTCGACGCGAAACCGGCAAACGTCAGTCCGCGTCCTCCTCCTGACCGCCCGGCGCCGCGGCGTCGTCGCGGTGGATTCGCTGGTAGATCTCCTCGCGGTGGACGGAGACATCCTTGGGCGCGGTGATGCCGACGCGCACCTGGTTGCCCTTGACGCCGAGCACGGTCACGGTGACCGAATCACCGATCATGAGCGTCTCGCCGACCCGCCTGGTCAAAATCAACATGTGGAACTCCTGAGCCGGTTCTGCGCCCGGTCTGGTGGAGGCGCCTGGAGGCGCCACCCGGTTTGATCACCTAGCTGAACATCATAGCGGGCGCTCGCACGGCCGCGATGTATGCAGAAAGTAACGGAGAATGGCTGCGTTCAGGACAGGTGTGCGGCGACCCAGTCGGGCACGGCGGCCAGCGCGGCCTGCAGCGCGGGCCCGTCCTCGCCACCGCCCTGGGCCATGTCCGGCCGACCTCCGCCCTTGCCGCCGACCTGTGTCGCCACCGCCGAGAGCAGCTCGCCGGCCTTGATGCGTCCGAGCGCTGCGCCGCTGACGCCGGCGACCAGGGCCGCGCGCCCATCGCTGGCGCCGGCCAGCAGCACCACGGCATCGCCAAGCTGCTGCTTGCAGCGGTCCAGTGCATCGCGCAGCGCACGTGCGTCGAGGCCCTCGATGCGCGCGGCCAGCACCTTGATCCCGCCCACCTCCACCGCGCCGGCCGACAGGTCGGCGGTCGCGCTGCTGGCGGCGCGCGCCTTCAGGGTGTCCAGCTCGCGCTCGAGCTTCTTCTGTCGATCGAGGAGTGCGCGGAGCTTGTCGGCGACCTCGGCCGTCGTGCCACCGAGGAGGCGCGCGGCCTCTTCGAGCCGGGCCTCCTCGCGCGCAACGTGTTCCAGCGCGGCGCGGCCGGTGACGGCCTCGACGCGGCGCACGCCGGCGGAGACACCGCCCTCGGACACCAGCTTGAACAGCCCGATCTCGCCGGTGCGCCCGACGTGGGTGCCGCCGCAGAGCTCGACCGAACCGCCCATCCTGACCACGCGTACGCGCTCGCCGTACTTCTCGCCGAACAGCGCGATGGCGCCGGCGTCGATCGCGTCCTGCATGCCCATCTCGCGGATCTCGACCCCGTGGTCGGCGCGGACCTCGTCGTTGACGCTGAGCTCGATGTCGCGCAGCTCGGCGGCGCTGATCGGCTCGAAATGCGAGAAGTCGAAGCGCAGCCGGTCGGGCGCGACCAGCGAACCCTTCTGTGCCACGTGCGTGCCCAGCCGCTCGCGCAGCGCGCCGTGCAGCAGGTGGGTGGCGCTGTGGTTGAGCACGATGGTGCCGCGACGCGCGGCATCGACCCTGCCGCCCAGCCGATCGCCGACGGCAAGCGTTCCCGCCTGCAGCTCGCCGACGTGGCCGTGGAACTGGCCGGCGAACTTGCGGGTGTCGTCGACGCGGAACACGGTTCCAGGGCGCCCGGCGCCTGCAGCGTCTGGCACGCCCGGCCCGTCCGCGTTCCCGGAAGCCAGGCTGCCGGTGTCGCCGACCTGCCCGCCGGACTCCGCATAGAACGGCGTGCGGTCGAGGAGGACGATCGCCTCGTCGCCGGCATCGATGCGCTCGACCGGAACCCCGGCGCGCAGGATGGCGACGACCTCGAGCCCTGCGGCCTCGACCTGGTCATATCCGAGGAAGCCTGTGGGCGCGATCCGCGCCACGAGCTCGGCCGGCAGCGTCGTGCCGCCGCCGAACTTGCCGGCCGCGCGCGCGGTCTCGCGCTGCTGGGCCATTGCGGCGTCGAAGCCCGCGGTGTCGACGCCCATGCCGCGCTCGCGCGCCATGTCGGCGGTCAGGTCCAGGGGGAATCCGTAGGTGTCGTAGAGGCGGAAGGCATCGGCACCCGGGATCACGCCGTTTGAAGCGGGACCGGCGCTGCGGGCCGCGACCTCGTCGAAGATGCGCATGCCGCTGTCCAGAGTCTCGGCAAAGCGCTCTTCTTCCGCGAGCAGCGCGCGCTCCACCAGCGCGCGCTGCTCGCGCAGCACCGGATAGGCCTCGCCCATCTGTGCGTCCAAGGTGCCGACCAGTTTGTGGAAGAACGGCTGGCGCACGCCCAGCATCCAGCCATGGCGCAGCGCGCGGCGGATGATCCGGCGCAGCACGTAGCCGCGGCCTTCGTTCGAGGGCAGCACGCCGTCGGCGACCAGGAAGCTGCAGGCGCGGATGTGGTCCGCAATCACGCGCAGCGACTTGTTGCCGAGGTCCGCGGTGCCGGTGAGCCGTGCGGCCTCGGCGATCAGCGCCTGGAACAGGTCGATCTCGTAGTTGCCGTGCACGCCTTGCAGCACCGCGGCCAGACGCTCCAGGCCCATGCCGGTGTCGACGCAGGGCGCCGGCAACGGGTCGAGGCGGCCGTCGGGCTGGCGGTCGAACTGCATGAACACCAGGTTCCAGATCTCGATGTAGCGGTCGCCGTCCTCGTCGGGCGAGCCCGGCGGGCCACCGGCGATGTGGGCGCCGTGGTCGTAGAAGATCTCGGTGCAGGGACCGCAGGGGCCGGTGTCGGCCATCTGCCAGAAGTTGTCGGAGGCGAACGGCGCGCCCTTGTTGTCGCCGATGCGGATGATGCGGTCTTCGGGCACGCCGATCACGTCGCGCCAGATGCCGTGGGCCTCGTCATCGGTGTGGTAGACGGTGACCACCAGGCGCTCGGCCGGGATATTCCACACCTCCGTCAGCAGCTCCCAGGCCCAGGCAATGGCGTCGCGCTTGAAGTAGTCGCCGAACGACCAGTTGCCCAGCATCTCGAAGAAGGTGTGGTGTCGCGCGGTGTAGCCGACCTGGTCGAGGTCGTTGTGCTTGCCGCCGGCGCGCAGGCAGCGCTGGACGTCGGCCGCGCGCACATAGCTGCGCTTCTCCGCGCCCAGGAACACGTCCTTGAACTGGACCATGCCCGAGTTGGTGAACAGCAGGGTCGGATCGTTGCCGGGCACCAGCGGGGCGGAGGGCACGATCGTGTGGCCACGGCCGCTGAAGAAGTCGAGGAAGTCACGGCGGATGTCGGCCGTGGTCGGGCGTGCGGGAGTCGGTTCGGAGGGCATGGAGGCTGCAGGCAGGGTGGGGGCGCAGCCGCGCCGGCGCCCTGCCGGCCTCGGCCTGCGCGGGTGCCGGGCGCTGGCGCTCGGGTCCCCGTTAGGTTAGCAGGCCGGGCAGATCCAGAGGCTCCCCCCCCCCCAGCGGTCAGGCGTCGTCGAAGTCGAACGCGGTGGCCGCGCGCACGGTGTCGCCGTCGAAACCGCGGCGGAACAGGAAGTCGGCGGCCTTGCGCCGCAGCGCCGGGTCATCGGCCACGCCGGCACCATGCCGGCGCTCCACCAAGCCGCGGGCCATCGTCCGCCAGTCGTCATCGCCGGACTCGGACAGGGCGTCGAAGGCCGCCTGGACCAGATCCTGGCCCAGGCCATGGGTCGACAGCTCGGCGCGGATCCTGAGCGGCCCGTATCCGGCCAGTGCGCGCGAGCGCGCCAGTCCGGTGGCGAAGCGCGCGTCGTCCTGCCAGCCCGCCTCCGCCATGCGTGCGACGGTGGCCGCGGCCTCGTCGCCGTCCACTCCGCGCGCTTCGAGCTTGCGCGCGAGCTCCTTGCGCGAATGCTCGCGCCGGACCAGCAGGCCCATCGCCCGCTGGCCGGGCGTGGGCTCCGGCCGACGCCTGCGCTCCGGCGCGGACGTCCCCTCCCCGGCTCCCTCGGCGGAGCCGGAGCCGGAGTCGACGCCCGAGCCAGAACCGGTGCCGCGGCGACGGCGGCCGAAGCTGCCGGCCCCGCCCATGCTCAGGCCCTGGCGCCCCGGCCGCGCTTGGCGACCGTCGCGCCCTCGCCTTCGCCTTCATCCTCGGCGCCGGCATCGTCATCCTCCACGACGGCGGCGGCCGCACCCTGGAGCGGCGCCATCCTCGCGCGCAGCTCGGCCTCCAGGCGCTCGGCCACCGCGACGTTCTCCTTGAGGTACTGGCGGGCATTCTCCTTGCCCTGGCCGATGCGCTCGTCGCCGTAGCTGTACCAGGCGCCGGCCTTCTCCACGAGCTTGGCATCCACGGCCATGTCGATCAGCTCGCCCTCGCGGCTGATGCCCTCGCCGTAGAGGATCTCGGTGATGACCTGCTTGAACGGCGGCGCCATCTTGTTCTTGACCACCTTGATGCGGGTCTGGTTGCCGATGATCTCGTCGCCCTTCTTGATCGCGCCGATGCGGCGGATGTCCAGGCGCACCGAGGCGTAGAACTTGAGCGCGTTGCCACCGGTGGTGGTCTCCGGGCTCTGGCCCGGCATCATGATGCCGATCTTGTGGCGCAGCTGGTTGATGAAGACCACCAGGCAGTTGCTGCGCTTGATGTTGCCGGTCAGCTTGCGCAGCGCCTGGCTCATCAGGCGCGCCTGCAGGCCGGGGAGCTGGTCGCCCATCTCGCCCTCGATCTCGGCCTTGGGCGTCAGCGCGGCGACCGAGTCGACCACCACCATGTCGACCGCGTTCGAGCGCACCAGCATGTCGGCGATTTCCAGCGCCTGCTCGCCGGTGTCCGGCTGCGAGACCAGGAGGTCGTCGACGTTGACGCCCAGCTTCTGCGCATAGGTGGGATCGAGCGCGTGCTCGGCGTCGATGAAGGCCGCGGTGCCGCCCTGCTTCTGGCACTGGGCGATGGCCTGCAGGGTGAGCGTGGTCTTGCCCGACGACTCCGGGCCGTAGACCTCGACCACGCGGCCCTTGGGCAGGCCACCGATGCCGAGCGCGACGTCGAGCAGCAGCGAGCCGGTGGGGATCACCGGGATGACTTCGGCGACGCGGTCGCCCATGCGCATCACCGAGCCCTTGCCGTACTGCTTCTCGATCTGGCCCAGTGCGGCGGAAAGCGCGCGCTTCTTGTTCTCGTCCATCGTGGTGTCCTCAGCTCGTGTATTCGGGAATGGAATCAGTGTGCAGGCAGGTGGTCGCAGGGACTGCGACCTGGAATGCCGATCCAGATTGAAGGGTGGAAACCGGGCCGGGCAGCAGGTGATGGCCCGTGCCGGCGTGGGTGGAAGGCGGTCGCGGCTGTAGCCGCTCCTGCAGGTGGGGCACCGTCGCCAGGCGAGGGCTGCCTGGCGGGCCGGCAGCCGCTCACCGGTTCGGCCTCACCAGGCCGCAGTAGAGGCCTTCGATCGCGAAGTCCTGGCCAGGCGCGACCTCGATCGGCTCGTAGTCCGGGTTGCGCGGCAGCAGGCGGATCCGGTCCTTGCCGACCTTCAGCAGCTTGACGGTGATCTCGTCGTCGATGCGGGCGATGACGATCTGGCCCGAACGCGCGTCGGCGGTACGGTGCACCCCGATCAGGTCGCCGTCGAAGATGCCTTCGTCGCGCATGGAGTCGCCGCGCACGCGCAGCAGGTAGTCCGGCGCCGGCGAGAAGAACGCGCGGTCCATCAGCACCATCTGCTCGCTGCCGATGTCGGCGCCGATGGGGACGCCGGCCGCCACCTGGCCCAGGACGGGGAGTTCCAGAACGTCCATGCCGCGTCCTGTTGGAGAGGCTGCAGCCGCGATTCCCGATCTGGCGGTCGCATCACCGGCTATCGCGGCTGTAGCCGCTCCTACAGAGGCGGCGGGGTCCGCGGCGGGCGCGCGCAGCACGCGGATGCCCCGCGCGCGGCCCGGCACGCGCTCGATCGCGCCGGCGGCCTCGAGCGCTTCCAGGTGGTACTGCGCGGCCCGCACGCTGCTGAAGCCGAAGGCGCGTGCGATCTCGGCCTGGGAAGGCGGCATGCCCTCCTCCGCGATGCGCTCGGCGATCAGGGCCAGGACGGCCTGCTGGGTGTCGGTGATGTCCATGGTTAGTAGTAATACTACTAACGAGATCCGGAATCAACGCCTGTGGGCGCCCTTCCAGATCGAATAGACGATCCACACCCCCAGCGCCGCCGCGCCGACGAAGCCCGCCACCCCCAGCGCCATCAGCCACTGGTTGCGCGCCCCGCCACCGACGCTGTTCATCACGATCGAGGAGCCGATGATCAGCGCCGCAGTGATCACCCCCATCGTCAACCGGCTGGCCGCGCGGTCGATGCGGTCGCCGAAGGCGTCGAGGGTGGGAATGTCGATGCGCGCGCCCAGCCGGCCGCCGCGGGCGGCGCGCAGCAGCCGCCGAAGGTCGCGCGGCAGCTCGGCGCCGAATTCCAGCATGCCGGCCAGCCCGCGGCGCCCGCGCTTCGCCAGCACCGACGGCGCATAGCGCCGCAGCATCACGCGCTCCAGCCACGGCCTGGCTTCGGTCGCCATGTCGAAGTCCGGATCGAGCTGGCGCCCGAAGCCTTCCAGGGTCAGGAAGGCCTTGATCACCAGCGCCAGGTCCGGCGGCAGCACCAGGCCGTGGGCACGCAGCAGGCCCGCGGCATCGGACAGCATCGTGCCCATGCGCAGGTCCTTGAGCGGCACGCCGCGGTAGCGGTCGACCAGGGTGGCGGTGTCGGACTCCAGCCGCTCCTCGTCGACCTCGCCACCGATGCTCCAGTGCAGCAGGATGTCGGCCACCGCTTCGGCGTCCTGCACCACCATGCCGTGCAGCAGGCGTGCGATCTCCAGCCGCCGGCGGTCGCCGAGGTGGCCGACCATGCCGAAGTCGATGATCGCGATGCGTCCGTCGCGCAGGAAGAAGAGGTTCCCGGGGTGTGGATCGGCATGGAACAGCCCGTCCTCGAGCAGCATCTCCAGCACGATGCCGGTGCCCGCACGCGCCAGCGCGGTGCGGTCCAGGCCCGCCGCGTCCACCGCGGCCAGGTCGCCCGCAGGGATGCCGTCGATGAAGTCCTGCACGTTGAGCCGCTCGCAGGTCCACTGCCAGTGCACCCGCGGGATCACCACGCCGGCATCGGCGGAGAAGTTGGCGGCGATGCGCTCGGCGTTGCGGCACTCGGCGGCGAAGTCGAGCTCGCGGCGCAGTGAATCGCGGAACTGCCGGACCACTTCGACCGGCCGGTAGCGCCGGAGGTCCGGCAGCTGCGACTCGATCATGTCCGCCAGCCGGGCCATCAACCGCAGGTCCGCCTCGACCACGCCGACGATGCCGGGGCGGCGCACCTTGAGGATCACCGCGGTGCCGTCGTGCAGCCAGGCGCGATGCGCCTGGGCGAGCGACGCCGCGGCCACCGGCACCGTCTCCACGCGGGCAAAGGCCTGTTCGGGATCCATGCCCAGGTCTTCCACCAGTTGCGGACGGATCGCCTCCCACGGCAGCGCCGGCACCGCGTTCTGCAGCAGGCTCAGTTCGGCGATCCAGTCCGGCGGCAGCAGGTCCACGCGCGTGCCCAGCACCTGACCGAGCTTGACGAAGGTGGGGCCGAGTTCCTGCAGCGCGGAGCGCAGGCGCCGCGGCGGGGTCATGTCGCGTCGCGCCTCGCCCGGATCCCGGTGCAGCAGGCGCCCGGCCCGCTCGAGCGCGCCGGCGATGCCGCTGCGCCGCACCAGGTCGCCGAAGCCGTGGCGCACGAAGACGCTGGCGATTTCCTGCAGCCGGCCCAGGTCGCGGACACCCGCGAGGGCGTCGAGCATGGTCACCGGCGGCCCTCCCGGACGGCAGGACCGGAGGGCACGGGACAGGCGTGGCCAGGGGTCATCGCGCAACTATACCGGCGGTACCCGTTGCCTCGCGGAAGCGCGCGGACCCGACAGGATGCGTTCCCTGCCCCCGCCCTGCCCGCACGATCAGAACAGCCGCTCCAACCCCGACAGCGCCTCCACCACGGTCCGCCGGCGCACCGCGTCGCGGTCGCCGGCGAACTGGAAGACCTGCGCCTGCGGATAGCCGCCGCGCCGCTTCCAGGCGATCCAGACCGTTCCGACCGGCTTGTCCTCGGTGCCCCCGCCGGGGCCGGCGATCCCGGTGACCGCCACCGCCACCGTGGCGCCGGAATGCACCAGGGCGCCGGAGACCATCTCGATCACGGTCTCGCGGCTGACCGCGCCATGTTCTTCCAGCGTCTGCGGGCGCACGCCCAGCAGCGCCTGCTTGGCCTCGTAGCTGTACACCGCCATGCCGCAGTCGAACCAGGCCGAGGAGCCGGCGATGTCGGTGACCACCTTGGCGATCCAGCCGCCGGTGCAGCTTTCGGCGGTGACCAGCATGTCGCGGTTGGCCTGCAGGCGGGCGCCGGTGTCGTGCGCAAGCTGTGCGAGGGCCTCGTCGCTGGAGACGTGCATGGCGTGGTTCCGGGGGAGGGTGTGCGCAGTATCGGCGGTGGGCGCCGGGTTTGTCGCGCGCGACCGGAACGGAAACGGCCCGCGTGTGCGGGCCGTCGGGTCGTGCAGGGACCGCCTGGATCAGAAGTAGTTGACCCGGAACGTCACGCCGTAGGTCCGCGGCGCGCCGAGGAAGGCGTTCCACGAGCCGGCCTGGATCGGCGCGTCGATGCCGACCTGCTTGTAGGTCTCGTCGGTCAGGTTCTGGCCCCAGAACTCGACCATCCAGCGCTTGTCCTGGCGCCCGAAGCCGATGCGCGCGTTGAGCAGGGTGTAGGCATCCTGCTCCTTCTGCGGATCGAGGTCGGAGCCGGTGTTGTAGTCGGACATGTACTTGGCGCCGATGTTGAAGCGGCCCAGGTAATTGGCGCCGAAGTCCCACTCGTAGGTGGCCGAGGCGTTGCCAGACCACTTCGGCGCGAAGCTCATCTGGCTGCCGGGCAGCAGGGCGAGGTCGGCGTCGGGCAGCAGGTCGTCGCCATACTCGGTCTCGGCATAGGTCAGGCCGCCCTGCAGCATCAGGCCCTGCATGGGGGTCTGCCACATCAGGTCCAGCTCGACGCCGCGCGACACCACCTCGGGGATCGAGCGCACCACGAAGCTGGTGCCCAGGAAGCTGTTGAGCTGGAAGTCCTTGTAGTCCTGGTAGAACAGCGCGGCGTTGAGCAGCAGGTTGCCGTCGGCCCAGGTGCTCTTGGCGCCGAGTTCGAAGCTGCTGACGAACTCGCCGGGGAACGAGGTGTCGTCGACCGGGAGGATCCCCTGGACGCCGCTCGACAGGCCGTTGGACGACTGCACGCGGTCGAGGTTGAAGCCGCCGGCCTTGTAGCCGCGCGCGACCGAGGCATAGGTCATGACGTCGTCGGACCAGTCGTAGGCGACCTTCACCGTGCCCGACCACTCCTTCTCGGTCCGCGACTGCTCGACGTCGCGGCCGTTGTGGGCGATGTTGGCCCAGGGCAGGCACATGAAGCCGGCCACCTGCGGGGCGACCACCGGCACCAGGGCGCCGAGCAGCTGCTGCTGCAGCGCCGGTGGCAGCAGGGCGAAGTTGTTGATGCGCTGCGCCAGCGCCCCGCCCACGCGCGCGGCCGGATTGGCCAGCGTGGAGCCGCAGCCGATGCTGCCGTTGGGATTGCTGTAGACCGAGTGCAGCTCCTTCTTCTCGTGCGTGTAGCGCAGGCCCAGGGTGATGTCGAGCGCGTCGGTGGCGTGGAAGGTGTTGTTGGTGAAGATCGCGGTGGTGCGTGCGTTCTGGTCGTGCCGGTCCAGCGCCGCCAGTCCCTGGTAGTTGGTTCCGAAGGGCCGGCCCGACACCTGCGAGAGGAAGGTCGCGGGATTGGCCTGGTTCACCGTCAGCCCCAGCGGCGCCAGCTGCGCGGCCACGGCGCCCAGCACCTGGGTGCCCACGAGGGTCGACAGATACGGCTCGTAGGCGGCACCGAAGCGGTAGGAGTCGTTGCGGTCCAGGTCCTCGTCGGAATAGAAGAAGCCCACCATCCAGTCGAGGCGATCGGTCGAGCCGGTCAGGCGCAGCTCCTGGCTGAAGGTCTCGAAGCGCGTCAGCGACTCGTCGGCGTCCGGCGCGCGATACAGGATGTCGGCGCCGCTGTAGTCGAAGTCGAGGCCGTTGATCGCCTGCCAGTCGCGGAAGGCGGTGATCGAGGTCAGGGTGGCGTTGCCGAACCAGGACGAGTCCCAGTCCACCTGCATCGACACGCCCTTGTCCTTGAGGTCCTGCTCGGTCGAACGGTTGGAGTAGGCCAGGCGGCGCTCCGGGTCCGCGGTCGGGATGATGCCCTCGCCGCCCGGCGTCAGCGCGTTGATGATCGCGGCCGTCGGGCCGCGCTGCGTGGTCACCGTGACGCAGCAGTTCTCCTCGCGGCTGCTGTAGTCGGCGCTGAAGTTGATGTCGAGCGTGTCGGTGGGTTCGAGCAGCAGCTGGCCGCGCACGGTGTGGTAGTTCTGGTCGCCGTCGTCGGTCGCCTTGCGCGGGCCGCCGCCGGTCCGGACCTCGTCGACGCCGTCGCGGTCGCGCTTGGCCGCGAACACGCGGAAGGCGGCGCGATCACCCAGCGCGTCGTTGTAGCCGCCGGACACGCCGATCAGCCCGTAGTTGCCGGCGGTGATCTCCGCTTCGGCGCTCTGCGAATAGCTGGGGCGACGGGTGACCACGTTGATCACGCCGGCCGAGGTGTTCTTGCCGAAGACCGTGCCCTGCGGGCCCTTCAGCACCTCGATGCGCTCGACCTCGCCCAGGTCGCCGAAGCCGACGCTGTTGCGCGAGCGGTAGACGCCGTCGATCACCACACCGACCGAGGATTCCAGGCCGGCGTTGTCGCCGACGGTGCCGATGCCGCGGATGCGCGCGGTGGTCTGCGCCGCGGACTGGGTACTGGTCACGGTCAGGCCGGGCACCAGCACCTGCATGTCCTTGATGTCGCGAACCCCGGTGTCCTGGAGCAGCTGCGCGTCGAGGACGTTGACGACGATCGGCACGTCCTGCAGGGCCTCCTCGCGTTTCTGCGCGGTGACCGTGATGCCGGCGAGCGTGGTGGGCCGGTCCTCGACCGCGGGCGTGGCGTCCTGGGCGTGGGCCGTGGACAGCAGGGCGGGACTTGCGAGGATGGCGAGAAGCGCGGTGGCGAGCGCGTGGCGTTGCGGATGGCCTGAGACCATGGTGTCCCCCTACGGATGGATGTCATCGACGTCGGTGCGACCGCTGCCATGGCATGCGCCATGAGACAGATGCGCCGGGCCTGCGTGGGGGGACTGGCCGGGCGCTGCGGTAACGCAACCTTGCGCCGGACGCTAGCACACTTCCGGACGCATGCGTATGTGCGTTCCACTCCCGGCGCGGCGCGTTCACCACGCGCCTGGCGGAGCGGGCGACAATATCCGGATGGCCGTCCATCCAGCCCCCCTTCCCGCCGCGGGCCATGCCCGTCCCACGGCCGAATCGACGCCGGATCCGAGGCTTGCCGCCGACTGGGCGCGCCGCGTCGACGCGCTGTCCGACGAGGTCCGGGCGCTGCTGGCGGTGGTCGTGGCCGAGGGCGGCCAGGTCGTGGCCGACCATTTCTATGGCGACATGCTGGAAGACCCCCGGGCCTCGCGCTACCTCAACGTCGACCAGGTGCGCGAGCGCCTGAAGCCGTCGCTGCAGCGCTGGCTGGTGGCGCTGCTGTCGGCCCGTGCCGGCGACGTCAACGCGCTGCAGGCCACCCAGGAGCACGTCGGCCAGGTCCACGCGCGGATCGGCATCCCGGTCGACCTGGTGGCGCGCGGCGGCCGCATGCTCAAGGACGACCTCCACGCCGGGATCCGCCGGCACGCCGGCAGCGAAGCGCTGGCGATCGAGGCGATCCTGTGCGCGAACGGCCTGGTCGACATCGCGCTGGAGTCGATGACGCGCGCCTACACCCGCTCGCGCGAGGCTGCCGGCCAGGTCGACGGCGCCTTCCGCCTGTTCTCGCTGATCCAGAACATCGGCACCGAGCGCGAGCGCCAGCGCGCGTTGCTGCTGACCTGGGAGAACGCGCTGATCTACGCGCTGATGTCCGAGCACCCGGGCGCGGCCACGCCGCTGCAGATCTCCAACTCCGAGTTCGGCCTGTGGTTCCTGCACAAGGGCATGGCGAGCTTCGGCGACACCGGCGAGACCCGCGAGGTGAACCTGATCGCCGCGCGCATCGACAGCACCCTGCGCGCACGCCTGCCCGAAGCGCTGACCCATGCCGACCGCCGCGAGCTGCTCGACGAACTGCGCGTCGGCGCCGACGCCATCCGCAGCCTGGTGTCGATGATGTTCGACGGCATCGGCGACCTGGAATCGGGCCGCGACGCCCTCACCCGGCTGCTCAACCGCCGCTTCCTGCCGACCATCCTGCGCCGCGAGATCGCGCTGCAGGCCAATACCGGGCGCCAGTTCGCGGTGCTCATGCTCGACCTCGACCACTTCAAGTCGATCAACGACACCCACGGCCACGAGGCCGGTGATCGCGCACTGAAGCACGTCGCCGCGCTGCTGGTGGAGAACACCCGCGGCAGCGACTACCTGTTCCGCTACGGCGGCGAGGAGTTCGTGGTGGTGCTCGGCTCGGTGTCGCGCGAAGACGCGGTCGCGATCGCCGAAGGCCTGCGCAACGCCATCGCCCTGGCGCCGGTCGCCCTGGCCGACGGCAGCACGCTCCAGCTTACCGGCAGCATCGGCGTCGCGGTCCAGGACGGCCACCCCGACTACGAACGGGTCCTGGCCCGTGCGGACGCGGCCATGTACGCGGCCAAGCGCGGCGGCCGCGACCGCGTCGTGGTCGACGACGGCGGCCTGCCCGATCCGCCCGGCGCGCAGGCCCTGCGCCGCTGAGCGGACCGCCCCGCCCGGCTACAATCCGGTGTCCTGCGCGCGCGCCGCGCGCACCCTGCACGCCGGACGCATGACGCTGGACAAGACGCCCGAACACACGCCCCTGATGAAGCATCATAGGTATGCGGGCACAGTGATATAAGTTTTCTCCAGCGTTATCAACGGCTTGCGCGGCAACTTAGCCAGTGTAGCACCACAACAGCAGTCCCGTGGCTATTGCTTGGCTATTTTTAGCTGGTCCACAGTGGTTCACTGGGGCTTACTTGGTACTCAGATAGCCAAGATTGGCGCTGTTCCCATACCGGCTGATGCTGCCCTCCCCGAGTAGGTAGAACGCTTAGCCACGGCCTATTAGCCACAGGAAACACACTCCCCTATCGCCAGGTCAGCGGGGTACGTTTCCCTGATCAGAGGCAGTCTCAGCACATGAGAGACAAGGCCGGTATGGTCCTGAGCCAACCGCGCTCAAATCCATGGACCAGACGACAAGCCCGGCTCATCGGAAGACCACCCTGGCTCACAACCCCCATTACGGGGTGCTGGACCTGGCCACGGGTGCCAACCTCACGCTCGGGGAGTTCATTGGCGTAGGGGATTACGGGGAGCTGATCGAGCATCGCCGCCTGGCCCTGGAACACGACCTGATCGAGGGCCGAGTCCGGTACGTCTGCCAGAAGTGCCGCAAGCCCATGGTCCTGCGCTCACTGCCGGCGGACAAGCACACCGAGAACCGATTTTTCCTCAAACACCGCTACCGCTCCGACGAGTGCGGCGGGACGAAGGGGCTGACGCATGAGGCCATCTGCGCCCTGCGCTACGCCAACACCAAGGAAAGTCCCGAGCACATCCGCTACAAGCAGCTGCTCATCGAAAGCCTGGCCTGCGATCGGCGGTTCTCCGACAAGAAGACTGAGGAGAGGTGGTTTGACCAGGATGGCGTACGGTGGCGCCAGCCCGACGTCCAGGCGATGTACGGCACTCAGCGGGTGGCTCTGGAAGTCCAGTTGTCCACGACGTTCGTTGAGGTCGTGGCCCAGCGCCAGGCGTTTTACCGCCGCAACGTCGGCCGGCTGCTGTGGTTCTTCCGCGACCTGGACATTGCGGCCTTCCGCCAAGCCGAAGACGACGTATTCCACACGAACAACCGCAATGCCTTCCTGGTGGATGAGGAGTCGCTGGCCTCATCGAAGCGGGAGGGCCGCTTCATGCTGTGGTGTACCTGGGAGGAGCCAAGGCTGAGAAATGGACAAGTACACAATGCCCAGATGATCCAGCTGGTGGGGTTCGACCAGCTGAGTTTTGACACCAGCTCAATTGGCGCGCCCAGGGCGTACTTCTTCGACTACGAGGCAGCTCGAGCGCTGCTTGGCCCTAGCGTTGAGTCGGAACCGACCGCAGAGCCAGTCGTCATACCTGACTTCGAAGGCGATGAAGCCCTGCGTGCACTGATGGATGAAATGATCCGTGGCTACCCCAACCACGTCGACAACAACGCGTTGTGGAGCGTGGTGAGAGCCAAGTTCGGAAAGCGAGGCTTCGCCCTGCCAGAACATTTTCGCCTGGATCCGATCTTTCCCTTGCTCCAGGCTGCCTACTCCGCCGTCCATGGGCGGCCGGTAGGCGGCAGCCAGACTCATCTCATTGAGCTTGCCAACACCCTTTACAACTCACACAAGCCAGCCTTGTTTGTCTTCTCAGTGATGATGGGGAAGTACAACCGGGGCGCCCAGTTGCTGGCCCGAGGTGATCGGGCCGCATGGCTGGAAAAAGTGCGGACTTACCACCAGGCTTGGGCCGACGGCGCGGTGGAATACGCACCGGCGACCCAGTACGCGCCACTGCTGGAATTTTTGTTCCCCAGTGCTCGGGAGGCGCTTGCAGAGACGCCCCAATCGTATGTGGCACGGGTGCGCGCAGCGAGAGTGGCGGATACGGCATCTGGGTGAGCGTTCCCCGTTGCGGAGCCGACAATCTGCATGCCAGTATCGGCGCTCACCACCAAGGAGGGGATCAGATGAAAGCGTACAAGTTCGGGGCCATGGTTGCGCGTACGGTGCTGCTGGGTTTTGTGGTGGCGGCAGGGGCCTGTTCAAGTGAGCCGGAAACACCGATTGCTGGGGAGTACTCGTCCCAGATCGCGCAGATCGACTTCAACACCACCGCCACGGCGGACGCCGCTTTTGCGGGCACCAAGCCCTTTTCCGGCGATGTCTATGGAGCTACCTGGAAGCGGAAAGGCGACAAGCTGACGCTGACCAGTCGCCCGAACTTCAAGGGCAAGTATCAGAATACCTATCACTTCGACATCATCGACGATGGGGCGCGGCTGGCTTTGACCAAGATCGAGACACTGACCGAAGCCACCGGGGAGACTGAGATTACCGAGGTTCCGGCAGAAGCCGCTGAGGGCCTTACCCTCAACAAGCACATCTAGGGGAACCCTATGCGCATGCTATTTATCGGTGTTGTGCTGATGTCATCCCAGGTTCTGGCCGCAGAGCCTTCCAATGCAGAACTTGCCGCCCGCATTGCGGGGCTGGAAGCGCGGATGGCGCAGTTGGAGGCTCGAGGAGCTGCTGGGAAAGCTCCCAGCACTTCGACTTCAGCGAAAGCTCTGGACATGGAGAACTGGCGGGAATGTAAGGCAGGGATGACCCGTGAAGAGGTTATTGAACTGCTGGGTGAGCCCACCACTCGACAGCATGTCTCTGCTGTCAATCAGTACTCGGAGTCCGAAACGCTCATGTATGGAAATGTCATGGGAGATCCGGGTGGGACGGTCGTTCTGATGTCTGGTCGGGTTATCCAGTGTATCGCCATGAATTTCGCGGCGGATTGACAGCGGAGAAGTAGACCCCATTCTGGGATTGGCACCGGGCTTCCCTCGCCCTCGGTGCTGGGCTCTATGCGCCCCACCCCCGGCTGACGCTGGGGGTGTTTTTGTGTGTAGCAATCGACCTTGGCGTGGTTGCCAAATCCAGTGGGTTTTCTAACCTGGATGGATGCCTACTTACTTTCGAATTCCTCACGCAGATCGAGCCCAAGCGAAAGCCTTAGGCGCCCGCTGGGCCAAGGATGTGGAGCTGTGGTTTGCCCCGGATGCTCTACCTGAGGTTGCCCAGGCACTGGCAAAGCACTGGCCTGCCATAGAACCAATTGTTCCCGTTTACGTCTTTCCTGGTGAGCACACCACCTTTGGAAATGACCCGCCCCTGGCGCTGGAACTTATTCCATCGACATGCTGGCTGACGAACCTGCGCTCGTGCCTGAGTCCTGAGGATTTCAAGCGGGTGCGGATGGGTATCCGGCAAAGGTCGGGCAAGACCTGTGAAGTGTGCAAGGGGCATGAACATCCCGACGACGAGATCTATCTGGATGTCCACCCTCGCTTCGAATACATCGAGGGCGTCCAGGTCCTGCGACGCCTGGTGTGTGTCTGTACCCGCTGCCTGCGGGCCATTGAGTTTGGTACCGCCCAACTCCATGGCTACCGCCAGGATGCGTTTGCTCATCTCCAACAGGTCAACGGCTGGTCTGCCGAGCAGGCCATGGCGCACGTCCACGCCGCCTTTGAGCAGTGGGCGGGGCGTTCGCGCATGGAATGGGATGTGGACCTGTCTATCATCGAGGCCGCGGGCATACAGGTGCTACTGCCAACCCCCGAACAGCAAAAGAAAGCGTGGATCCACCTGGACGATATCCGTCCCGCGGATATGGATATCTCAGCTTTCATGGCCACTTTGGCGCTCAACCCCAGGAAGGCGTGAGACCGCCTCGCCGAAGCGACTTTCAAATCAGGAAACGATGGCTATACGCCCTGGTGTTCGACTCTGAGCGTGCGGTTTATATCGGCCAGAGCACAGACCCGAAGCGTCGATTTGCCCAGCACAGTGCACCATCAGGAGGCTGGCATCGTTCCAATGAACATCCACTCCGGATGGTCATCTTAGAGGAAATCAGCGGCACCTATGCCCAGGCAGAACGTCGGGAGTTCGTCTGGCGTTGGATTGCGCATATCCGCTGGTGGCGGGTGTACGTCCTACCTCCCAACGTCGTAGTGAGGCTGGGGCGGCGGATGGGCCCATGGCGAAGGGCCCAGGCCTGGTACACGATGCTGACGAAGGGCTGGCCGGTCAGGCGCCAGGCTTCTCATTGACGTACCTGATTGCCGTTTCGAAGAAGTTTCCGCTGGGCTCTCGGGTCGCGCGCACCCTGACCTGCGGATCGTGGCAACCCTGAGCGTTCTTGCACAGCTTCTTGCCGTAGGCAGTGGCCGCTTCTTGGGTGGAGTGGCCGGAGGACACGATCGTGCCGCGGGCGGGGTTGTCGGGGTTGCACAAGACAACTTCCACGTTCCACAACCGGCTCACTGGGCCAACGACGACAGAGCACATGGCGATATCCGAAGAGGTTTGCCGACCATTGTGCCCGCCGAACAGGGGCGTGGGTACGGCGGGCTCTAAATCTCAAGTCCTGGGCTTGCGCGCCTGCGGTACTCCGGCTCCCTGACCGGCTTGATCCTGTGGGGCTGGTCGCCGATCAAGCCCTCCTGGGTGGCGTTTTGCTTGAAGCGGTCGACACCGAGGCGGTTGCGGATTTGATCAATTTCGAGCTCTGAGCCGTACATTCGGTAGCCACGGGGTGATGTCAGTCGGGTGAAAGCCACCATCGCAGACTGGTTGTCCATCATCTTCGCGTTGGCGAAGTGGAAGATGGCAGGATTGCCCTGCCCTTGGGCACCGTGGACCGTGCGGCAGTAGCCGTGAGAGAGATGGTTCCACTCCTGTGTGTCCACCGCCACAACAAAACTGGGCGCTCCTTTCTGACCCTCAACACGAAGGTTCAACGCCAAGGAACCAGTCTCCGTGCGGGCGATACCCTCGACTTCGGCGATATCCCCGTTGACCACGCCCAAGCTGTTGTCGTTTTTCGTAATGCGTACCCGATCCCCGACTGCCACGCTCATGTTGTAGACGCGCTCATTCTTGCCTTGGCCCTGGGCGGCCTGAAAGGTGTGGTCTTCGCCTTTCAATGTGCCCTGCCCCCGCAGCGCGTCGCGAACTTTACCCGTCAGTGCCGCGATGTCGGCGTGGTCATGAGCCAACAGGAGACGGTTGTCGATGCTGTGGGGGCTTTTCATCCAGTCCGACACGCAGGCGTTCATCGCCTGGTCGCGGGTGTCGAAAGCATCAATACAGTCGTTGGCCTCCAGCTTGTTGAAGATGAAAGCACTTTTCTGGGCAACTTCACTGCGCGATTTTGGTTCTACGCGAGGGCCGAGGATGATGCGGCCGTCGGCATCCTTGTCGTAGTACGACTCAGCAGTGTCTCGATCTGCCGCGTCCTTCTGCCGTCGAATTTCGGTCAGCTCCGCGTGGCCAATCTTGTCCATGACCAAGGCCATACCTGAACCAGCCGAAATCGCCTGTAATTGTTTCAAGTCTCCCATGAGAAGTAATTTACCTTGGCTCTTGTCTACGTGTTCCATCAAGCGCCGGACCCGCTCGGTGTCCACCATTCCCGCCTCGTCGATGACCACCACGGATTTGCTGTTCAGAGTGGGATGGTCCTTGGTCAGTGGTTTGCCTTGATCCAGCCGGTGGAGCATGGACTTGATCGTCAGGGCCTCAATGCCTGACTCGTCGGTGAGCTTCCTGGCCGCACTCTTGGCTTGGCATGCGCCGATGACATGCTGGCCGTTGGCTTCGAAGACACGCTTGTACAACTCCGCCACCGTCGTCTTGCCCGCACCTGCCACTCCCGCCATGACGGCATGGCCTCCTGAGTCAACACACAGATGCTCAATGGCTGCGCTTTGCTCAGAGGAGAGAGTGAACCCCTTCTCCTTCTGGAACTGGGCCACGACTTCGTCAAGGGTGGACTTGGGTACACGAACCGACTCGTCATCCTTACGCTGCTCGGCACGCGTGAGAACATCAACTTCGGATTTGACGATGAACTCGGCGGCGTAGCGGTACTCGGAGTGGCGTCGGGCAACGCTCGTACCTTGGTCAATCGCTGCCTGCCGCTCTGGAGCGACCTTGTACATATTGGCCTTGAGCCGCTCGACGTCGGCTTCTTGCTGCTGGGGTGCTTGCCCCGCTCGGGCCTGGTAGACGGCCCAGATGATGTCGGGCTCGCTGACCACGGCCGTGGTTTCGTGCAAAGCTCGCAGGATTTCTTCATCGCTACGGGCGGGAGCCAACACGCTGGCCAGTCCCTTGTAATTCTCGATATTTGTATCCAGGCCGTGGCTTGCCACAACCTGCTTCCACTCTTCGAACAGGTCGGTCATTTCCGGCTCGTCTTTGCTCTTGCGCGTCTGGTTCCATGCCTGCTGCTTGGATATGCCTGACTTCATGGCCTCGTGGATCTGGGCCTGGCGCTCAGAGAACAACAACTCCGTATCCCTGCTCACCCCTGCCACACGCCAAGCCCGCTCACCCGTGTCCTGCCCCTGGCTGTCGAGTTTGGCGTCTTGCTCGATGCCATACCCCAACTCTCGGAGCCCTTCAGCCAAGTGGGACATGTAGATGGCATCTGCGACCTTTTGGTGGCGGTAGATCTCCTTGGACTCGTACGTGCCCCATTTCCCATCCTCCCCACGCGCCACTCCGAACAAAATATTGTGCGTGTGGAGGTGAAATCCATTCTCCCGCTCCGTGGCGTGGTCGCAGGCCACCCAGACTGCGCCATCAATGCCGATGACATCCTTCCCACCCTTGCCTCGCCTCGTCTCAATTAGCCCGGCTAAGTGCTCCATGGAAGTGTTCGCCGCAGCACGATGAGCAGCGATGATCTTGCCGCGCTCCTCTGGGGTGGCTATGGCCATGAGAAAGGAGACGGATTTGGGCGCTGTGTAGGTACAGTCGTACCCGACCTGGTGGCCACCCTCCCACTTCGTGATCGGATCACCGTTGCTGTCGAGCCTGGGGTTACCCTGGGCGTCGAGCTTGACCTTCTTTTGCGGCTTGACGCCGGCGTTTTGGCACAGGGCAGTCTTCAACCCGTCGGGCGAGTAGCCCGCAGCGAGCTCCAACATGGCTTCTCGCTCAACTTTCTTACCGCGCAATGCGAGCATTTCTGCCCCTGCTCCACCCCAGCGCATGGTGTCTTCGGCCATGCCAGCATCGCCTACAAAATATATCGACCAGGGCTGGGTATTGAGCGCATAGTCAATAACCGCATCTCCGTATGCGTTATGTCCTGTGGAGTTGAGGTCTGTGGCTTTGAACATCTATCTAGTTTCGGTCAGGGGAGGGATTTGACAAGTCATGGCTCGACGACAGTGATGGTTGTTGTGCCGTCTTCATGCCGTCGAACCTGACGAGCTTGCCCGCGGGGAAGAGGTTTGGTGGTGTCTGAAATCAGGCGAGTGTCGAGTTTGGGCAAGATGACAACCCGGAAATGCACGGCAGCGGTTGCCCGACTCTCCCCCACCCCAAAAGCTGCAAACGCCTGAGCATTCAATAGCAGCCCCAGGACCAAGAACCACCTCAAAGCTCCGGCCTCGCTGCCTCGGGTCGAGGAAGTGCAACGACATGGGCCTGGAGACTGTTTCTGTCGTGCTCTGACAGAGTCAGCAGTGTGCTCAGGTACGGCCTGCGCTGATCCTCAGGTAGGGCTGCGCACTGACGCTGTGCGGCGTCAATTGGCCTGTCCCCTCGGTCATTTCGTGTCCTGGCGTTGGCCCCGACAGATAACAGCATCCGCACCATTCGGCTGTAGCCGTTCATTGCGGCCATGTGGAGGGCAGTGTTGCCGTCGCCGTCCGCCTTGTTGGGGTCAGCCCCGGCAATAAGCAACAGGCGTACCTTGTCTTCAATCGCCGTCAGTCCCGAGCCTGAGGAAGACAGCATGAGGCACTCGCGCAGCGGTGTACGGGTGGCCATGTTCACTGCATTGGGGTCAGCGCCGGAGGCCAGCAGCAATATCAGTGAGTGATGGGTAGAACTTTGACAGGCATAGTGAAGCGGTGTGGCCAGATAGGTATCCCGGGCGTAGCAAGGAAAGCCGGCCTGTAAAAGAAGGTTCAACGCAGATCCGTTGTTGTACAGTGCGGCCAGATGAAGTGCGGTTCGCCCTTCGTGGTCCGCCTGATTTCGTGCAAGTCCGCGATGACTCAGAAGCAACCGGAGCTGAGGTAGCAGTTCCGGATCCATAGCCGCTTCCAGGACTGGGGATTTGGCGGTCAGCTCGCCGTCCCGATCGGCCGTGAACAATTCATTGGGGTCTGCGCCTGCGATCAAGCGTTCTTTGAGCAGATCAGCGGGGAGTAAGAACCCGTCGGGAGTGAAAAGCGACATGTGGCAGACCTGTGGATGTGTCTGTCCACTTTCTCTGCAAAGTCGGTTTTGGCAACCTTGGGTAGACTATCTTGCGAATAGGTCATCAATTTCTTCGGCTGAGAATGACTGACCCATTTCCTTGCCTGACAGCGTCGTTTCAACTTTGTCCTTGACGGGCTCACGCTCGAAGCCTGCGGGGCGCTTTGTCCACTCCGCGGCCACCTGGCCTTTGCGCAGGTCAGGCATGGGTTGACCGGGGAAGTCCAGCAACAACAAATCCCCGCCTTGTTGGACGATTGCCCGGATGACAAAGCCCGGCTCCTTCTTGATCTTGCGGGGGCCGAGCATATCGGTGAGCTGGTTGGGGTACACCACAGGAGTGCCCTCGTTATGGAGCTTGGCACCTGGGCCGTAGTCCATCCGCGCAACTTTGTTCGTGCCCATGAGCCTGGATAGCTCGTCTCGAGTCTCACCCATCTGCACGCGGCAGATGATCTGTGTGCCCACCATGCCCTGTATGGCTTTGACCGTGTTGTCGCCATAGATATCCCGCAGCTGGGCCAAGTCCTGGACGCCAGCGACGAAGACAACCCCTTTTGAGCGGCCTTTGTCGACCAGGGGCGCGAAGTTGATTTTGCCCACCGACGACAGCTCGTCGAGGACGAAGGCCAAGCTTCTGCCCTCCTCGTTCTCGCTCAATTGTGGTGAGTTGATAGCCAGCTCTGCCACGTTGATCAAGGCGGAGATGTAAGCCTGGGTGAGAGCCCGATCGGCACCGCTTTGAACGATGACCTTCTTGGGACCCTTGTAGTCATCACGCACCCAATCCGTGATTGAGAACAGCCGGGGATTTGCCCTCCTGTCGTCGTAGTCCGGCCACGCACGAGCCAGGTCGTCAATGATCTTGGTGTGGGCGCCTAGAGTGGCCAGAATATTGAAGCTGGTTTGACCTTCAGTGTTGGCAATCAGGTTATGGGCTTTTCGGTAGTTCTCATCGAGGATCGGTGCCAGCTCTTCGGCTCGCATTGACACCCGACTGGCCAGATCAGTCCATGTCCACCTCAATGGCTTCTCGTTTTGCAGGGATATGACCACCCCGTACAAGATCTGGCGGGCTGCTTCTGTCCAGAACTTGCCACTGCCGCTGTCCTCAGGGATAAGGCTGTTGGCGAATGCTGAGGCCTGGGTTGTCGTCTGGACATCCCGGGCTACATGCCATATCCGCGAACGGCTATCGAATGGAGAAACAATCGAACATTGTGTAAATTTTGAAGAAAAATCGCCTTTGATGTCATACAGGAAGAGCTTGGCATGCTTGTTGGCGATGATCTGTTGAAGCATCGTCAACAGGATCTGGGTCTTTCCAGAGCCAGTGCTACCGAAAATCAACATGCTTTGGCTGAGCAAGCGCTTACTCATGAACAAGTCCGGGTGGATGTACATCCCGAACAGATCGTGCTTTCGCTCCTTTTGCGGTGGCCCTCGCCTCCTGGCTTCTGCGATGGCTTGCTTGCCTTCGAGCAGCCGCGGGCCTGACACCACCCAAGAATTGGACCGGGGGATGAGGCCGAGATATCCCAAGCTAGCTCCAGCTAGCAACCCACATGCAGTCGCCACACCTAACCAGCCCATGTCATGGACCCAGGTGTAGTTGTCGATGCGGGAGTAGAACGCAGGATCCAAGCTCAGGGCCCGGACGGTGTTGCGCAGGCCGATGGTGGCAGCGGCCAACGGCGTGAAGACTGCCCCAAAGCCCAGTGCGGCATAGCTCAGCCCCAGGTCCCAGCGGCGAACCGGGATGGATGCGTCGATGTGTGGGCCGGGGCGGCCAAAAGCGTCGTAAACCTTGGTGCTCATTGCCCCAGGATGAAGGCCGGTGGCAACTTGTCCACCGGCTGTCTTATGAAAACTATCATTTTTGATAGCTTTCGCACGACTACATCAGCTTGAAGGGGTGATCGGCCACCTGTGCATACACCCGATCTGTCCACCAGACCCGCCGCCCTTCAACCAGGTTCAGGCACATTCCGGCGTCCAGATCCAGCGTCGGGTCGGAGGCATCGGGGGACCACTTCGGCTTCTTGGGTGGGCGAGGCTGCCAAGGCCAGCGGAAGCGCTCACGGATCTTCGAGCCGGAGCAGTCAGCGATAGCTTCGGCCAGACCTTCCTGGTCCCCTTCGATCCAGAGGATGGCGTTGTCCAGGCCAAAGGCATTGAGCTGGTCCATGTCAGCGTAGGAAACGGCCGGACAGCCCTCGGAGCGCCCTGCCCAGCCATCGCGAACGTACTTCGACGGGTGGAGCACTACTGCCCTCTCGCGTGCCGCATCATTAAAGCCGACCATCAGCCCGTCCAGGCGTCGACGCTTGGAGTTGTCGGTGGTGTTGACGTACTGCTCGGACACTGCATACAGGCCCACGGATGTCATCAGCGAGCCGGGGGTGTTTGAAAACACCTGTGCTTTGCCAGCGTTGGACGGATCGGAGCCGCGACCATGGGCCACTTCGGTTCGCAGGATGACCTCGCTTGTGCGAGTGTCGATGGCCCACAGCCGTGCCGCAGATGAGGGCAGGCGCATGTCGGCCACGATGAGCAGGCCAGGATCCCTGCCCAGACGCTTTGAACAAGCCAGCGCTTGCTCGGCGTGAGCTCGCGTGGTCTTGGACATACCGTCAATATGCTTGGGCACGTTGGCCCAAGCCGTGGATGAGAACATTAGTGCTGAGATGAGAAAGGCCCCCGCCTGCTTGATCATCGTTCCAGCCCCCTGCTCCGCTCCCGCTCCATGACAGGCTCAGCCTGCTGCGTCCTGGAATTGGACTGCTGCTGTTCGCGCATCTTGTTCAGCTCCATGACCTTACTGGTGCCCTCTTCCACTGACATGTTCGACGAGGCCCGGAAGGATTTCTCGGAAGCTTGCTCGACGTTCTCGAGCTGTTTGGGCTCCAACTTGCTCAGCTCCTGGGCTTTCTGACTTGTGAATTCACTGGCTGAGGCGAACTCTGACAGCGATACCCTTGTGCGTACGGGAGCCTGCTGGGCTTGCTGATCCTGTGCAGATGTCTGCTGAGCTTGCTGCTGCCTGGCACTGACGCTCTCGTGAGCGTTGACGGTCAAGCCTTCGAGATATGTGTCCTTGGAGACGATATTGGGGCCAGCCCGTTGCGCCCATTTGTCGTAAGACGGGCCGTACTTCGCGTCAACTGCTTCGAACAGTTTCTGGCCGCGATCTGAGCGCCGCTCTTCAAGACTCATATCCAGCCACTTGTTGTTCGTAGCCGGGTGCTGGCCGAACGCCGGCTCCCGATCGATTGCCCATCGGTCTGCCTGGTTGGCATCCCACATCCGCTCCTCTTTAGGTGTGGGCTTGGTACTTGAGTTGGGGTGATCCAGGTACGCCGCCCGGGCATCCCGATCGTTTCCCCGGAAGGTTTCCAGGCGTGCCCACTGCTTGGCATCGGCCGGGGCAAGCTCATCGAATTTGCGATCTTGCTTGCTGGGATCTGCAGCGAAGGTGGCGTTGTACTGAGCTTCGTACTTGCTGTACTTAGCCTTGACCTCCGCGCCTTGCTTCTCGTGGTTGGTGTATGCCGACATTACTTTGTTCCTCCTGTGTTCTGATTTGAGCCCTCGGCCAACATCTTCTCGACGTCTTCGGCCTCGATATTTTTGGTGCGTACGAAGTCCAACCGGGTGTGGTCAGCGCGGTTGAGGAAGAACAGTGCGTGCCCTTTCTCAGCCAGGTGCGTCGTCAGGTCGGTATCTTCGATCACAGGAGCCTGGACATACGATCCACCGGAGTTGATCGCGATGTAGTTCTGGTGATCCAGGTCATCGAGCTTGATTTTGCGGGACAGCCCCATATAGCCCTTCAATCCACGGGCAATCACTTGTAAGCGTGTGGACCCACGGCGGCGAAGATCACGCAGGGCATGCGCCGAAGGGTGCTTGGGGTCGAAGTAGATCGTGTTGTGCCTGGTGTCCAAGCCCCGACTGATATCAATCGTCGACTGAACTGACACAGGCAATTGGAGCTTCTTGACCTCGCCTGCCCGGTTCTGGAACATCTTGTAAGTGGCCTTCGAGGAAACGAAGGTGATCTGGGAACGGAAGTTTTCCAGATACCGCGTCTTGGCATCTTGGGATTTGAGGATTTTGTCCAGGGACTCGATCATCTGAGTGGCGTAGATGAAATACAGTCCCATTGAGCGGCCGACCGCAGTCAGGTCCACTTCCATATTCGAAACCAGCTCCTGGCACTCGTCGGTCATGTCAATGACGACGGATTGGCCAGTATTCTCCTTCCACAACCCACCGTGCGTTTCAGTGCGCAGCTTGATCTCGCGGAAAATGCGGGTCTTCACGAGCTTGGTGATGAGCTTTCCGAAGTCCCCGTACTGGGTGTACGGGAGGTTGATACCCAACCGCGCTCCGTAAACGACTCGGGTGATGTCCACGCCCTCTTCCGTGTCAGCCCAGGCTTCGTCCTCACCTACGACGCCGTCATCGAGCAGGTGGCCGCGGAGCTTGTCGGATTTGAGGAAGCCCAAAATGTCCTCGTCCACATTGATGAGGAAGGAGGAGCGTTGCTTCTCATCGGTATTGGGCCACTTGTTGGTGAAGTAGCCAGCAGCACGGCTGAGCACTCTTCCCTGGAGGCGGAAGTCCGGATGGATTGACTCGGGGTCGAGCTCGAGGCGCAGTTCCATTTCCTTGATCAGAGCCGCTTGCTGCTCGTTTGCGTCGGCAATATCTATGCCGGCGATATCACCGAACCAGCCCAGCCAGCGGAGCAATGCCATCGTCTGCCTGTTGGCCTTGAACACTCCGCCAGCACCCATCACGGGTACGGAGATCATGTCCTTCATGTCTGCGTAGCACGCAGGCGTCCAGCGGTACTTGCGCTTTGCCTTGTAGGCTCGCAGCTCTCCGTCAATCGCCTTCGTCAGGCCACTAATAGCCCTGTCTTCCAGATCGGTAGGCAATCCAAGCTTTTCGTTCTTGAGCTTCTTAGCCAAGTAATACACGACTTGATGCTCGTACTGTTCCAGCCGCTTACCAGCACGAGCAATTGCAGCCTTCTCGTGGGCAACAGCGGCTTCCAGCAGTGCCAGGGCGAAGCGGTGGAACGTTCCAGCGCCTTGGGACCAGATCGAGTCGCTGTTCAGATCGTCGTTGCGTGATTCAGCAAACGCCGTAGTGATTTCCTCCGCACCCAAGCCCTGGAAGGGTGCGAACTTTGTTTCCGGCTCAATAACAATATCCAACAGTGGCCGCATTTCCGCGACGAGCGCGCCCTTGCCGTCGGATAGAATTACTCCGACCTTCTCTTTGAGTGTGGCCAGCCACAGCAGTATTGGCCGTATCACGGACGAGGTCTTGCCTGAGCCTGTCGCGCCGAAAATGTGGAGATGGGTGGATAGATCTTTGAGTGTCAGGCCCATGACTTGCCACATGTCAGGTGCGCTGGCCATGTCGTACTTGGCCATAACGCCTTTTGCCCAGCCTAGCGGGAGGAATGGGCTCTTATCCCTGGCTGCGAAGGCGATCTGCGTCATGCGGGCAGGTGAGAGCTTGCCCAGAGCTGAGTCGTCCTCTGACATTGCTCCCGCCTGCTGCTTACTCAGACGCTCCAACTCGATGGTGCGAGCGTTGTAGTTCTCCAGCGTGTAAAGGAGCGGGTATGCGCAGGACATGACCAGCAGCCCGATCGGACGGAAGAAATCCAGCGACTCGGGCAACATACCCAAGCCAAAGTTGATCGCCAGCACGGCCACAAGCACTTTGATCGCAAGCCAGAGACGGCCGAAGAATGAAACCAATGGAGCATCTTCGCTTCCAGTTTTCAGGGTCATCGTCAGAGCGACCAGCAGAACGGCGCCGATTGCCGCTGACTTCATCCCCCCGCTGGTGAGGTTCGCGATCTCACCGGTACCGACTGGACCAATACCACCCATGAGGATTGGAACGCCCCATGACAAAGCCAGGAGCTTGACCACGGTGGCCGTGTCTTCGGACTGGTACAGCGTAATCATGTGGAGCATCAGCAACGGCAAGCAGATAGCGCCGGCTAGCCACATACCACCGGGGAATTGAGACAGGAAGTAGCCCAGTGCGAACAGGATGGGGAAAGCGCCCATCACCAGGGCAGTGGCAGTGGAGTCGGAGCCGTCGCCCAGGTCCTCCGGGATGATGTAGCCGTTTGTGGGCTTCCCGTCGGCAGTCAAACGCCAATCCCTGATTGTCGACTCGAGGTCAGGCGTTGCCCGTGGGAACCATTTCTTGAAGTTCCAACGCTCGTCCTCGTCCACTTTCGGCATAAGCCACTTGCCACCGACATTGAGGGCGCCCATTTGCGTGAGCGTTGTCTCATCGCCAGCTTCCACGTTGAAAAGCGGCTGGCCTTCCAAAACGGGCGCGATGTTGATCAGATCACCACCCAACACAAGGTGGTCGTAGCGTTCATTGGCTCGCTGGTAAACACCCTTGCGGGTATCGGTGTCCGCTGGGTTGAAAGGTCGGCGACGGATGAGGGAGATGACACGCTCGCCCAAACTGGGGAGGATGTTCAATGAGTCGTAGATGGTTGGCAGGCGCATGGGAATTGTCCTCAGTTTGCTCGGGCGCGGATTTGATTGATGAACGGTTCGAGTGAGGCACGGAGTTCAGTTCCGAAGCGGCTCATACAGCCCCCACGCCACGCAAGGTCATCGGCCCAGGTCATTGAGCCGTTGCGGCCTTCCAGGTCCTCGAACAGGTGCCGACCAAAGGCTTCGCATTTGCTCAGGTTCATTGTTTGACCGATTTGACTGATCTCTTCGGCATTCTCTCGGCAACCTTTCTCAATGGCCGAATAGCGATCGTGGTCCTCTCGCTCATGCCGCACGCGGAGCTTGCTGGTTTCATCCAGACACTTTTGTGCTGAGTACGACTGCGCCTGGACGGTCCATTGCTGGATGTTGTCCTCTCGTTGCGCTTCGTACTTGGCCGCTTTCTCTGCCGCGGATTTGGCTTGCCGTTGCTGCCACCATCCGTCGGGGTTCGTGGTGGCTTTATGGACAGCGCCACCTGCTGCCATGAGCAGGGTGCAAATGACGATCGGATAGATGTATGCGGCAATCCCTACCTGCTTTTCTTCCTCGTCGCGCAACTGTGCTGTCCACAACTGGGAAATTTCCCAGTTCGCATTCCTCTTCAAAGGCATGCGCTCTGTGGAGATGTTGAAATAGGTATCGGAGATGCGTCGCTTGACGTCATCATCTGGCCCGGGGATATCTTCGGGCTTGGGCGCTCCTATAAACAGCTTGCCGTACCAGTTCAGTACATGGCTTGCCAGGAATTTGCCCGTGGTTCCAGTCTTGCGTAGGTGAATGAAAATCTTATCGAGGATCATGGAGTGATTTCAGTTTGAGATATCACTCCACGCTAGAAGCAAAGTCGGATTTGGCAACCATGGTTTTGCGAACTCATAAGCCGTTTTCGAACGCATCGAGGGCGTTGAGCGCCTCGTCCTGCCAGGTTTTCTCCGGCTCCGTCTTCGGAGCGGGTTTAGGTGCTGCTGGCTTGGGAGCTACGGGCTTTGCTGCGACCTTGGGTTTGTCGACGGCGGGCAGGGTTTCGGCCTGGGTCGGGGCAACTGGCTCAGGCTCTGGGTGCTCCACCACTACCTGGACCTGAGGCTCGGAGAGCACGTCGCCCACCAGGTCCGCGGTGGAAACTTCCGGAGCAGGTTCGGCAACTGGCTCAGGTGTTGGCTCAGGGATGGACGCAGCCGGCTGCAGCACCGGAGCGGACGCGACGGGTGGTGCAGCCGGCTCGGGCTCGGCGCCCGGCCAGAACACGAATGTTCCGATGCCAATGGCTAAGGCGGCGGCTACGGCTCCACCGATGATCAGCGGCTTGCGTGAACGCGGAGCGGGTGGGTCTTGGATCTGTTGTGGGTCTGGAACGAAGGTCGGCTCGCCTTGAGCTTCGGCATGCTCCTCCGGTGCCGGCTCCAAGCTTGGCTCTATAGAAGGAATAGCCTGCTCAGCCTCCACGGCGACAACTTCGTGGGCGGCTTGCTCCTCTATCGACTCCTCAGCGAGTCCCGACTCCTGTGCTTGACCGCTCTCCCCCACGGCAGGCATCTCCGCCTGAGCGGGCATCTCCGCCTGGGCAGGCTCCAAGGGGTGGGATTGCTGTTCTTCCTCAACGACTCGACCTTCCAGGCCGTCTTCCAGCTGCGGCAGTTCAACAACCACAGACGGCTCTTCTTCGGCAGGCGCGGCAATCGCCGGCTGCGGTTGCGGCACTGGTTCCGACGGCTCGGGCTCGTCTGGTTGGTGGACTTGCTCTTCAATGACCGACCCCTCCACCGGCTCGATCTCTTCGAGCTCAGGGAGATCCAACTCCCCCACCGGGTGCTCGGGCAGGGTCTCCTGTTCGTCCTCGTCCATGTCTAGCAGTGGAAGGTCAGGGAGGTCGTCGAGGTCGAAATCGTCTGTGGGGTTGGTCGGGGTCATGGTGTTGGTCTGTTAGCGGCGGGGCTTGTTTCGGGTGTGCTTGCTGCGCTGTTCAAAAGCCTTCTCCACGTCCTCGGCACTCAGGCCTTGGAAAGGTGCTGGTTGACCCTTCTCAATGAGGATGTCGATGATCGGACGCACGTCATGCTCAAACGTCCCCATCCCGTCGTGGAGGAAGCCCGCAGCCGCCGCTACTGAGAAGGACATCGGTAGGTTGGTTGTCTGGTCATAGCCAGTACGCTTCTTGTTGCTCATATAGGTTTCCTCGGAAAGAGGCCGGCCCCAGTGTTGAGGCCGGCCGAGTTGGTCAGGTCAGGTCGGGCACGGGAGAGATCAGGATCCGGGCCTGGCCGCTGCCGCAGTTGTCCACCGCGGTGGCAGGAGGGAAGGTTCCGCGGAGGGTGAGCTCGGCCAACGGAACTTGGCAGGCTTTCGCGTTGCGGCCTTCCACGGCGATGGTCAGGGGAGTCTTGGACTTCTTCGCCAAGGAGGAGATGCGGTCGAACACCTGGGCTGTGCTCTCATCGCCGTTGGCGACAGTGGCCGGGTCGTAAGCGATCGCGACCTGGGCCAGGGACTGGACCTTCTCCCCGTCCGCGTCGACTTCCTTGGTCTGGACGGTGGCAGTCATGCCGGCGGCGCGTGCCCGGTCGGCCAGTTCTTCGGCTTCTTTGAGTTGGGCCCGGTAGGAGCCAACGCCCCCGACGGCGGCACCGATGGCGCAGCCAGTCAGTGCTTTATCGCGTTTGCCGGAAAGGAAGGCGGCTGCGCCACCAGCCAGACATCCCAGGCCGCCGGCCTTGAATAAACGCTTCCGGTCGGTCTTGGGCTTGGTGGTCTCTTCGGATACCTGTGGTGTGTCGCTGGATTGCGCAATGGCAGGAGCAGTGGCTGCCAGCATTGCGGCGATGGAGAGGGTAAGGATGGTTGTCTTCATGTTTGATTACCTGTGAGTCGTGGGGAGGGTTGGGTTGAGGGAGGGAAGTCATCGAACGAAGAAAGTCTTGCCTTGGTTGGCCCCTGCCCTGCTGCGACCGCTTTCTTCACCGTTTGAATTTGTTCGTCAAACAGTTGGGAGCGGAACGCTTCCTGGGCTTGGCGGTCTCTCTCGTGAGCCAGAGCTGCGGTTTCGGTGAAACGAGCCAGGGACTTGGCAACGTCGGCACGAAGGTCTGCGGCCAATTGTTTGAAGTCATGAGAGGGGTCGGCCGGTGCGAGGACTTCCTCGGTACAAAGTTTCAGGAAGGTGGAAACGGATAGCCCACGCTTGTCAGCCGCCGCCTCATACCGTCGCAACTCCTTTGCATTGAGCCAAACCGATATCGCTTTTCCTGCCATTTCCTTTTTCCAATTCGTGAGTTATCCGTTGAGATTTCACGATAAAAGGAAAACCTACTTTGGCAATGGGGCTCTCACATATCTGCGAACCGCACAGCAATGCGGCTTTGATGGTGTTTTGGAGGCTTGCCCCTCATAGGGGCTCTCACAGGCGCGCAAGACCGCGCTGCTGCTGGGTTTAGGGGCGCTTTTGCATGGGAGGCCTCATAGGGCCGGCAAAACACAGAAGGTGCGTGGTGTCCATGCTTTCGACTTGCACTGCGCTACGACGTGGCTTCACCTCGTCAGGTACCGCACATCAAGTCGTACATTTCGCTTTCGATGATCATTCTGGCGCGTGCTCTTTCCGCCACGGTTGTCAGACAACGCTCCACCGGCTGACAACCGTGGCGGCGCCCAACTCACCTTTCACCGCTTCCCACAGTTGCCAAATAGCCCCTCCCTCTCAAACTGGTTATGTCGCCCCACCCCTCCCAGACATGACGCCCGCCAACACTTCCATTTCGCTTTCAGACTTCCAGCAGGCAATTGCGCAACTCGACGTCCGCCGCCCTCTGACTGCTCCCCGATATGCCAGGCGTAAAGTTCTCGCCACTGCCGGCCCGTTTTGCGCGTTATGCGACAAACCTTTCGACCACTCCAACCCACGCGGCTTCGACCACCCCGTCATTGCCTCTTGCGTCCACACCTTCCTCGGCGGCCCACTCGTCGTCGACAACCTTTTCGTTTGCTGCCGTCGCTGCCAGCAGGCCCGCTCCTCCTCTGACTTGTTGACCCACCCCAACCTTCCAGACGACTTACTCGCTCAGCGCTCTGCCGCTTTGCTGCTGTCAGACAACCACTTGGTCCACCTGCCCAAGTCCGCAACACTCGATGATGTCCGCACCACTCTTGCTGCCCGGCATACCTTCCCTCGCTCACGGGTCTACGCCGCACAAGCCGATGACGGCTCCTGCTTCATAGGAGTTGGGTCGCGTTATGGCGACGATCAGTCGAAAGGGTTGGCCCACTTCCTGGCCAGGTTCGCCGGCTCACTGGTTCACCAGGACAAGCAATTGAAGGTGTATGAGCTGCCCGACGCTGCGTTCCGGCGAACGGTCTGGGAACTCATTGAGGCCAACGCCTTGGTGGTGGGCGTGGCCCGCCGCAGCGTGCTTCGCGATCGGCAGGACTACTGGTGGCTGACCACAGCCAGCATCGGTGAGCTACGGATAGGCAGGGTTGCCGGCGTGTCGGTGCCGTTCGATGAGGCACCCAGGCAAGTAGGTCAGCGGGCGGTGCGAGCCAGGAAGTTAACTGCCCGCAGGCGTCTCGAGCGTCAGCTACGAGAGGCCGAAGGTGTGCTTGCCCAGGCAGATGCTCAGGCTGAAATGCTCATGGAGGCGAGAGCTAACACTTCGGGGAGCGCGTTCCCCACCGATCCGGGTGAGGGGTTGGAGATGCTTCGCCAATGGGCGCTGGCCCAGGAGTTGGTCGACCAACTCCGAGCCCAGCTTGCTCAGGCACGGACCCGCTGCTCGTACCAGTCGTAGGTCTCCGAGTGCGTTTCAGAAATGTATTTCTGCACCGAAGGAGGAAGATTGCGCTGGCCCAGCGCCTGGATGATGTTCGTGCCCTCGCCTCGGACGTACATGGGTCGCCCCTTGTGGGTGCCAGCCCGAACCATTGAACGACGGCCTTGGGCCCAGACAGTAGCGCCCTCTTCAACCAGCCAACCGATGATCTGATCCAGTGCGCGGCAGGCCATGCGATCGCCAGCAATAGCCTTGGCGCGATACAGGAGGCAGGCGTACATCAACAAGGTCAGGTCGTTTTCGTCGCGGGACTCGATGACGCTGTGCGTGGCTAATTTGACACAGGAGGGCACCGCCATCTCCTGCCCGGTGAGCACACCGTCTTGTTTCAGAGTTAGAGCGCAGTGCTTCCGGGCGCTGGCCAGGGCGGCTTTTACCTTCCCCAATTCGAGCGTGTCGATTGCCTGTGAGATTGGGTCGAAATAGGTTTCAGTGATCATGATGTGGATTTCCTTTCGTTGGATTGGGTGTGGGCGAGTTGACCGGAGCGGAGTTGTGCTTCGTGGTGGAGTGAGGCAATTCGTTCGAGCGTGGAAGGCAGGCAAGCCCAGGACTCCAAGACGTCGAACTCTTCGATGATTACAATTCCCGGCGTGCGTGAGACTGACCGCAATGTGTTGGCTTGCTGGGCCCAGTTCTGATTGCTCGACCGGATGAGGCGGTAGCGAATTGCAGGCTGCCCCGCCAGACCATCAGCGATGGGGTTGGCTATAACGGCGAATACGCCGGGGTGAAACAGGTCCTGATAGGTATCTTCAATTCGCATGCTGGATCCTTACTGGGCGTGCTGGCGAGCGAGAAGCTCAGCGCGCTCGGCGTCAAGACGAGCCATTTCAATCAGCACAGGACTTGTGCCGTCATCGGCAACGGTGGTGATGGTGGTACTGAAACTGTCAACTTGATCGAAGGCTTTCCCGCCCAGCCAGAGGAGAGATGCGGAGATGGCGATTGCGATGGCGCCGACGATTGCTTGTTCTGTCATGTTCATGTGGATGTTTTCCTTGTGGATTAGGGTTAGGCGACGATTGAGGGAAGGATGGTGGCAGTGAGAACTGCCAGGCCGATGAGGGCCAATACCACTGGGGCAGCGGAACGAAGTGCGATGAAGCTGTGTTCTTGGGAGTTGAGGATGCGGTCGTAGATGCTCATATTTTTATTCTCGGTTGACAGTGTAGGTTTTACCGGTTGACTTGATATGTTTACAGCTAGTGGTTTAGCGGGTTTGGTGTTGCTTTCTATATAACCAGTATGCGGTGAGACTTGGCTTTGGCAACTTTTTAGAGGCGTATTTCTGCGTGCCAATTCGCCGTTTCCAAACGAAAAACGCCCTGATTTCTCAGAGCGCCTCAATTACCCATTTTTAGTTGTATCAATGCTTCGATGGCGTCTCGGGGCCGGAAGTCTGGTCCTTGAAAGTAGATGATGTATTCAGGTCCCCAGCCATCGGAACAGTGTTCGCGGATCCGCGCCTCCCAGCCAACTCCCTCTTGAACCCAGGCCACGGCCCATCGAGCGGCTGCGTCATTAGACGGTACTGGCTTACGAAACCTGTCAAAAACGATATTCACCCCAAGAAGCCCTGTGCCTCCATGTTGCGCAGCCAGTCCACGACCACTGGGGCCGGAGACTCTTGTGCAAGCAGATCCACCACGTTCCCGTCGAAGAATTGCTCCACGAGCACTTCGTCTGGGACATCGATAGGCAACGGGAGTAGCGACCAGCGGACCTGCCAACCAGATCCGTCGAAGTGCTCGGAGACCGTGGCATGAGTCTGGCCCCGGAGCTTATGGACGGTGAACTGATACAACGCCCCAGGAAGCTCTTGGGTAGTCAATTTCAAGTCCGGCGTTAGATAGATGTTGCACGACATGGCACTTTCCTGGTTGGGGGGCGGAGCAGGCCGCGGATACGGCCTGTCCAAATATCCAAAAAAACGTTCTTAGCTCCTAGGCACGATCCGCCAGGTTTGGCCACCTGCTTCGAGCTGGTCTAACCCCTCTTCGATGATGGCGATCAGGGCAGTGGAGATGTTCCCCTCACCCGCCACCGCAGACGCAATGCGATCGTGGAGAGACTTATCCACCCTCAGGAACACCACCTGGTCGCCACGAGGGACCCGTTTTTCTACGACGATGACAGGCTGTCCTTCTTGGCGAAGGATCCTGACCCCTGGGGGCTTGTCGGTGTAGGAGACTTGGGCCAGCTCCTCGGCGTCGATATCATTCCAGCTCACTGTCCTGCTCCTCCTGTTTCATGATTTCGTTGACCCAGTCCAGCTCCGTCTGCGAGTGGATCAGCAACACGATCTGCTCTTCAGTGGCCTCTTCCACCTCAATGATTTCGTACTGCCCAGGCCCCAGGCACAGCAGAGCGCGGGTCATCTGACGGCTCCTTCGAGCAGCGCGTCCAAAGCCTTCCGGACGGAGGCAATCTCTGCCTGTGCACGATCCAGGTAGCGCACTGGTGGGGCATCGATGACGGTCAACCCTCGCCCGTAAAGGTTCGAGTACAGCGTTCTGTCGGATACGACTGGGCAGTGCGGGTAGCGTTCCTGCCGTACCTTCCTGGGCTGGGCTCGATCGGCGCGGAAGCGAGAGACCACCTCCAAAATCCTGTGTCCGCGTTCCTGGAGAACTGTCTTGCCTCGGAGGTGGACGGTGGCCGATGGGGCGTCGAGAACAACCGGCATGACCAGAACCTGGCCGGGGTACTGCTCCTGGATCCCCGGTGGGTGGTCATGGATGTACAGATCAAACCCACTGACACGGGCATTGGTCGGCACAAAGGAAAGCTCAACTTCGGCCTTCTGGGCGATCTTGCCGAACACCAGCACTGAGCCCTGAGGGTCATGATCGACTAGGCACACCCGCAGGCCGGAGCTCGCGTAGGAAGCGGCCAAGTTGATAGCCAGCATCGTCTTGCCGACTCCACCCTTGGGTGAGGTAATCGAGACGTGTTTCATCTGAAGTAGCTGTCGACGAAGCGGTCGGTGGAAGCTGCCTGGGAGTCAATGGCCGTAGTGGTCATCTTGTCCAGGTCGACCTGGGAGGCTGCGAGGAAAAGCAGGCTAAGAACTGTGTAAAGCATGAGATTGGTGGAGGTATTTGAGGTCTTGATACGCATGTGGATTGTTTCCTTATGGGTGCATGTACTCGGCTAGCTATGGCTAGCCATACGTTGACGCTAAATCCAAAGATGGATTTGGCAACCATAAGAAAGCGAGCGAATACGAAAAAGCCGCCTTTCGGCGGCTTGCGTATGCTCATCCTCAGCGTGCTCCAACTGGCCGACTAATCCCCTGCTCGACCTTTGGCCACCCTCTCCCAAGTCTTCTTACCTTCTTCGGTAGCGAAATAACTGTCCAGATCTACTTCGATGCCTGAGCTGTAGAAGCGAGCGTAGGGGCCTTTGGGCTCTTCGGCTTTGCTGTTCCCAGTTCTAGGGGCTTGGGGCGGGCGCTTGAACAGTGCGCGAAGGATCCTTTTCATGCCTGTGCCTGCTCACCGTGCCGACGTTCCCAGTACAGCTCCATAAGCTGCTTTCTGGTCATGATCCTGGCGTTGTCCGGAGTCATTGGCTGGGTGGAGTCAGCCGGTACCATCACAAGATTGTTCGCCTCACGGTGCTTCCAGTAGCGACGCCATAGCGCCCACCACTGCGGAAGGGTCATTTCCCAGCCGGGACATACCTGGTAGCGCTTCCGATGGAGATTGTACAGGCGAGCTGGTGAGTGCGGAGCAGACAGCCAGATACCCTTTTGGATCTTGCGGACTTGTCCGAGTGAACAGCCATAGATGTGCTCGATCCGCTGGGCGTCGAGGTTGTACTCCACGATGACGGTCTGGGTATAGGGTCGCTTGGGAACGCGCTTGGTATCCACGCCCTCTTCTTTGAGGATGTTGCGAACACGCTCATGCGACAGCCCACAACGCTGGGCGATATCCCTCAGTGGAAGCTTGTGATTGACGCGAAGGTCAACAATTTTTTCACGAATATCCATAGTAAGTTTTTCGCATGTGCTCGTTTAGGGCCTCCACTTGCTCGGGCATGAACTGCTTGGCCAGCACATAGGACTCAGCACAGACGTAAACCCCATCCTCGAGCAGTGCGTGGAGCTCCTCCACTTTTCGTGCTCGGATGGTCTCGGCAAGCTGTTGCTTTTCCATTCGGGGTTCGCGGGTCATTCGTACTGGTGTTTTCATGGAGGTGGGGTATGCGTGGATGAATATCCAACATAAGATCAATGTTGGTTTTGGCAACCCGCAATTTGCGAACCCGTACAACTTTATCTATCAGCCAGTCTGACAACGCGAGTTTGATTGCCATGCCCTACCAGTGCGACCAGGTCGCCAGGTGCCACGGCAACGTTGCCTTCCTGGACGATGGCAAAGGCCCGACCGTTGGCGTCCCTGACAATGATCTCAACGCCGCGGTTGTGCCTGCGCTCCTCCATTGCTTGACCAATTTCCCGACCAATCTGGGCGGTGATCTGGTTGACCCCATAGTTGCCGTTCCCCATGGAGTTGCCCAAGGAGTAGCCCACTTGGCTGCCGATATTGGCTCCAGCGTAGGAGTTCGTTCGGTTATCAATGCGGACTGGACTGATCTGGATGACACGGGCCAAAACAAGTTCCTGAGCACCTCGAACTTGTACGTGGCCGTAATTCTGAGCCAGGGCCGGGGTGGACAGAAGTAGGAATAAGGAGATGGCCAGAAGGCGCATGGGGTCTTCTCAGGGGGATTTGACCCACGATAGTTGCCGTGCTGGTTTTGGCAATCTCAGTTATGCCCCAGTTCTCGCAGTTCCGGGGGATTTCGTCGATAGCCGCGAGGCTAGCCACGGCCACCTTGGCGCCCGCGATACTTGTAGCCATGGGCCTGAACTTCAGCGATAGTTGGCCCGTACCATTCACACACAGGGATAGCGTATGAAGAAGTTCATCTTGTTCGGCCTTCTGGCCTGCCTTGCCTCACCTGTCGTCTTCGCACAGGAGGCCACGCCCATCTTCGATGTGTCCAAGCCGCACACGGTCGACACCTGGGAGCTGCTGATCAGGGGCAAGCTCAACCGGTCTGAGGTGGTGAAGCTTCTCGGCAAGCCTGACGTGGCGATGACCGGCTCGCTGACCTTCAACAACCGTGTCCAGGACGCTGATACGGACGAGATCCAGGCGCTGCATGTCATGTTCGCCCACGGCGAGAAGTTTCCTGCCTCCTACGTTGGCTACCTGCCCAACCATGAAGCTGGCAACCCGCCTCCGTTCGCCAGGTAATTGAAGCAACTTACAAGGACGAAACGATGAGCTTGAAGGAACGGCTGTATATCGATGAGTTTCTTGAGGCATACGGCGATATCGGCAGCGAAACATGGAGCGACGAAAGTGTTTTCTTCCTGCTCATGGTTATCGTGGTGGTGTCGGCATTGGCCTCCGTGATTACTATCCTCAGCAGGAAAGCGGGCGGAAGATACGGTTGGATGCTTATATGGACTCCAATCATATTTTTGTTCGCGTCCAATGTCTTTGAGCACGTTGCCGACTCGGTGTTGCCCAGCCTGTACATCGCGACGGTCATCACCATCGCCTACCACGTCATCATGGTGAGGCGGGCAATTCGCTGACAAAAGCTAACCGGCTAGCTTCTGCTAGCCGGTTGGTCCTCGCTGAGATAGCGAACTCGCATTATTACAGCGCGGGTCTGTCGAGTGCTCGCTCCTTTACTCCTCTGCCGAACCTGTTCAATAGATCCGCCCTGCGTTGATAGGCTTGCGCGAACACATAGCCCCGCCCTGCTTTGTAGCTGTCATCAACCTTTGCCCCATAATTCAGTAGTAGCAGAGCAACCGACTCTGCCCCTTCGCGAGCCCAGTTGATATTGTTGTAGGCTGAGCTCCCTAGGCAATCTCGGGCTTCTACGTCTGCACCACTTGCCAATAGATCCTCTACTTCCTGTGCGTCAACTTCCAACGCAGCGACATGGAGGGGAAAGCACTCTTCGTAGTGCGGCCGAAAATCTTGCGCCATTACCTCCCACTTATCATCCTTCCAGCCCTCGCCCCAACTATCCCCACAATATCTCTCATGAACGGTCAGCATAACTGCGCTAATCATGTTGATATCTAGGCAATCCCACGGCCGCTGCTTATTCGATATGGTGCTCATAGCATCTCCAAGTTGATTGGCTAGCCGAGGCTAGCTATATCTTCATCATGAAAGATAACTTGGTTTTGGCAACCTTTGTAACTGCGGAAGCTCTCGCAGATGTCAGGTGCGGAGCTGCGGCGTCAGCCGCATAGCCTGCCCCCAGCGCCAAGACAAATAGCGCGAAGCGCTGCTCGCTCGCATCGATGCTCTGCTCAGTGGAATGTCGCTCAGTCCTCTCCTGGCAACATCAAGGTCAGCACCGGCTCGCCATCATCCCCGCCCGAAACAACCAGTCGCAGGCTCACTGCCACAGGAGTCGTCGACCTACCTTCCACGGGCACCATCAGCACTTCGAACTGGACCACGCTTGCCCCCGCCTTCGCTGCAGCGTCTGCCGCCAGGCGAGCCATCGTCAGAACGTCGTGGAGCCTCCCGGTAGTGGACTGACCTGTGCTGTCGGCCTTGCGCTGCTCGATGTGTTCTGCCCAAGCCACCGTGTGCCACACCGCTGACGTACAGGCCATCGGGATCTTGAAGCCGTAGGTGCGTGCCGTGTCGGTCAGATCCACGAGCACGCCATCGGCGAGCGCCTGGGCGCGGGTGTAAATCGAGATGGGCTGGCCCCAGAAGTCGTTCATATCAGTCTCCATAGACAAAGGTTTGAGCCTGATCGGCCACGTTCTCCAGCCAAGTCATGACGTCTCCGGGCACCTCGCGAGCATTGGCGTTTCGCGCCTCGTCAACTTCGGCGGTGTCCAGTACTCGGCCCAGCGTTCCGCTGGCCGTGGCCTTGGGCGCGTACACCATCAGTGGTGTGCCATTGCCTGGATCATCTGGAAAGACTTCCCGGCGGTCGGCCACCAGCATCCAGCCGTGGGGCCCGTTGAAGGTGTTGGTGTTCATCAGTGTCTCGTTTCGTTGCCGGCCACCAGGGCGGGGTCGGTGTTGCGGTTGAAATAGCCCGTCAGCCAGCAGTGCGCGGCATGATCGCCAGCGTCGAAACCAATGCGTTCGGACCAGAAATTGATCGGCCAGTCCAGCCCATAGGGCACGTTGCGGGCGTAGGTTTTGGCCAGATAGCGCAGCTGCTCCATCTCCTCCACGCTCGAGCCGGTGAAGGGCATGACCGAGCAGGCGGTGGGCGAGGTACGCCGAACGTAGCCGGGGGCGATGGGGCCAGTGCGTCGTCTCATGTCAGCTTTCCTTGAAGTAGAAGGACTCGCCCGACCAGATGACCGTGGAGTTGCCGGGGTCGCGGCGGATCTCCACACGAAGATCGCCAGCGCAATTCGGGATGTGCCCACCCTCATCACTGATTTCGCGCTCGAGGCTGTTGGCCACTTCCTCTGCGAAGCTGCGAGGATCCACCAGCTCATCAGGGCCCAGGGGCCGCTGGAGGTGGATGTGGCCTTCTTCGGGACCGGTGGGGACGTAAGCCACCACGGTGAACTCCGGCGGCGTGCCAAAGAAGGGGTTGCCACAGCGCTTATCGTTGCGCGTGGTGCAGCTCTCGCACCAGTTGTTGTCCAGAAGCGACAGCACTTCCCAGGCCTGCTCCTCGGGGTCAAACCGCGCGATGGCGTCGTGCCGGATATCGCGGCAGCCGCAGTCTTGGCAGTACCAGGTTTCGGTGGTGTTGGTCATTTCTCGTTCCCTGCCCGGGGACATGCCCTCGGAATGTTCCTGATGGGAACCGGCCGCCGGCAGGCAACGCGAAGTCAAGGGAACAAGTGAGTGGGCTGGCGCGGGACGCAGGACACGGGCCCACGAACGACCCTTGACTGGATAGCGGCGCCGGAAGGCACACAGCGAAGTTCAACCATTCCAGCTGTGCTTTTGGGCCAGCGATTGAGCCCGCAGGGGCCATCCGTGATGGCTCGAAGACAAAAAGCGCGTCCGGCCCCAGCCTCAGTCAGGCACTTTTCAATTCAACCGGAAGACAAGTCTTAGTCGCGCGCCCGACGTCGATACTTTTCCGTTGAATGAGGACACCATCGATGAAATCGTAATCGAACAGGCTTATAGACTTTTCCTTTCCCCAAGCGTCGATATAGATAATTCTTTCCATAGATTTACAATACTCTTTTATGTCGGTGGCCTCCTCAAGCAAAGGCGTATCATCGCTCCGCTGAGAGCCCTTCATACGAGCAGCCTCCAACCAGGCTTCTTCAGCCTGGCTTAGATCTACTTGGCTTTGAGCATATACTTGAGGCTGAAAAAACAAGCCTATTACCAAGGACAACGCTGTAATTGAAACTGTACGCATAGCAAAACTCCATGTGGATGTTTCACCAGCATGCGATTGAAGTTGGATTTGGCAACCTTACTTTCGAAGAAGTGCGAATTGCCTTACATCACCATTTCGGCGGCCGGGACAACGGCCCGAGCCGCCACTTTTGCGATGTCCTTGGCAGCATCTTCCAGTGCAGGGATGGCGACGTCGGAGACCTCGACCTCAGGCTCTGGGGGCAGCATAGGCTCGTAGGAAAAGCGTTCCAGACCGACGAAGTCGCACACTTTCTCCGCGGCTGCGGCTGCGGTGTACAGGAACGACGGATCCTCTCCGGCAATCTTCATCCAGTGGTGGATGTAGGCGGCATGTTGAGACGGGTCGTGTCCAATCCCGAGCTCCACACCCATGAGGTGGCTTGCCGTCTCGGCGATCATTTCTTCTTTGGCATAGGACTCGGATCCGAACGCACCTGTCAGGTCGCGAGCCAGACGCGTTTCGTGTCCGCTCCAGTGGGCCAATTCATGAAGCGCCACGGCGTAGTAAGCGTCTGGAGAGACGAAGCGCTCCGGGTAAGGCAGGCCAATCTTGTCTGCTTTTGGCGCGTAATGTGGTTGGCTGGCGCCATGAACGATGACGGCCCCGGAGGCTGCCAGAAGTGCTTCACACCGCTCAATCCGCTGAGCGGGAGTGGTTTCAGGGCGCTGCGGAGGGGGCGGGAGCCCGTCGATATCTTCGGCGTTGAACACGTTGAAGAAGAACGTCCTGGGCTTGTCCATCCAAGGTTGGACGACAGTGGCTTGTTCCGCTTCCTGGCCGTTGGGAAACATCACATAGCGCAACGGGACGGACTTGGCTCCCTTTTTCACTTGCGCGCCAACGGACTGTGCCTGCTTGTACGTCAACCAACGGTTGTCTTCGTAGCCGTTGGTCATACCCACCAGGTACAACATCACACGGTTGCCGCCCCGGTAGGCTTTCCCGGTGGTCGGGTTGTAAGGCAGGTTGGCGATGGTGGATGGATCGCCGGGTTTGAGGACGGGCAAGAAGGGCTTGCCCTGCTTCATCAGCTCGATGAGGACTTTCGCCTGGGCCAGCGCCAAGTCCGCGTACTTCATGGCTCCAGAGGAACCTCGATACTGACTTCGTCGCCTCGTTCCAGTGCAACTCGAACAATGGAGAGAGCCTGTCTGGCGTCAAGCAGGTGATCGTCGGATGTGCCAACTTCAATGGCCACACCGTCGCGAATGCGAACAATGCGGTATCGCAGTGAGGCGTCTATGGCGTCTGAGGGTGAGAGTGCGTCTTCCATCCACCCACGTTATGAGTGGGTTCCAGGCTTTCCAGAACAAAGTTGCGGATTTCCGCTGCGGTTCGCAGATTTACCGATCGTGTCCCGGAGCTGGGCGGGACGGACGATAAATAGCCTTCGGCTTGGAACCAACGGGCATGTCATCGACCAGCGATGAGCGGGACTCAGCCTTATCACCAGTCATGGCCCTGACACCATTCTCGAGCCTCTGGGTTCGATTGGGGTCCCTCATGATCTTGTCGTACGCATCCCCGCGCACCTTCTGCGCCTCCTTGAAGGTTTGCTCGACCGTGGCTCCTTCGCGCCAGCGCTTCTCAACGAACGCCAGCGTTTCGTGCAAGGCAAGCCGATCCACGGCAATTTGAACTGCGAGAGTGCGGGTTCTCTTGGCCTCCACGCGCGCCAGGTCGATCTGATCTGCCTGAGCCTCGAAGAAGTCGGCATTGGCATTGCGGTTGATCTGGTTCAAACGTGCGTTGGCAATTTCAGTGGGTGTGTTGTCCGGAATGAAAAGCTCCTCAGGAGCTTGGCTTTTGTTTGCAGCAACACCGGCTAGAAAGGCGAGAGGGTCAAAACGCATGGCTGTCTCCTGTGATGAATATTCATCGTGGTGGACCAGGTGAAATTGGCAACTGCGATTGCATGATTTGCTTCGCAGTTGCCTATAGTCAAGTGGCCGGGTTAGACCCAGCCACGGGCGGCAAGCGAGGTATATCCCTCGGTGGAAACGACGAAGTGATCCAGCAGGCGAATATCAAGAATTTTGAGAGCTTCCTTGAGACGGGAGGTTAGAGCCATGTCCTGAGCGCTAGGCTGTAGATTTCCGGATGGATGGTTGTGCGAAACGAGTACCGCTGCGGCGTTGTGCTCCAATGCTCGCTTGGCGATTTCTCGAGGATGGATCTCAGCCCCGTCGATAGTGCCGGCGAACATGTCTTCCACGGCGATAACCTTGTGCCTCGTGGTGAGGAACGCAACTGAGAAGACTTCCCGGTCATGGCTCGCCAGGCGGTAGCGGAACATATTTCCGGCCGCTGAGGGGTCGCAGACCATGAGGCCTTCGCGGACGCGGGAGCGAAGAAGGGCTTCGGCTTGCTCGAGCGTCCTGTTCTGCTCGTTTGTAAGTGGTTTTGGAAAGCGCATGTTGGTTCTCCTGGCTCGCCTGGTTGGCGTGCGCAGGACCAACGCCGGGGCATGAAGGCCGCAGCGCACCGCAGGTCGAAACGGAAGCCAGGTGGGCGTGTCGCACACCTTCCCGACGGGTGGATGGAGTGGAGAAGCCGACAGGCTTGCGCTGTGGCCCGACCCGGCAAAGTGTCCAAAGCCCGCAGGCGAGCTGGGACCTACATTCGTCCAAACACAAAAAAAGGAGGTGGTACCGAAGCACCACCTCCCCCGCGTGGGGCCATCCACATGAAACCCCTTGCGGAAGCTCAGCGACCGCCGATCCGCATGCCCACTCCGACAACCGGCTTGTTGCCACCACCGAAGGCGGCACCTGCAGACACGCTGACCCGGTCATTGATCCTGCGCGACCAGCCCACTGCCAGAGCAGTCTCGCCACCGGAGTGGCCCAAGCCCACGGTCATGCCACCTTCGCCAGGAGTTGCGGCCATCATCGACATGGCGCCCATCTGGGCTCCGAGGCCGTTGATGCGCTTGTCGGTACGCTCGAAGCGGTTGTCGATGTCCGTCCAGCGGTCATCCCACTGCTGCTGGAGCTCGTAGAGCTGGCCACCGTTGACGGCATCGGTTGAGCCACGCTCAATCCGGCCGTTGGCGACACCCGTGATGCGCTGGTTGCCAGCGTCGATACCCTGCTGGGTCATTGAAGGGCCACCTTGGATACGAACGCCTTGGGCGTCGACGGTTGTGGCACCGACTGACAGGCTGCCCTGCTCGCTCAACTCGACGTTGTCGGCAAGAGCTACGGTCTGGGAGCCATCTTCGTTGTCGGACACTTCAATATTCTTGCCAGCTACCGCCTTGCTGCCGACTCCGTCCTTGCCATCTCGGCCGTGGAGAGACTCGAGCCATTCCTGCTCATCGCCCTCGAAGCCGTTGGCAACAGCGACTTCGTAGGCTGAGCGGCCGTCATCGCCGTCGATGCCATCAATCCCATCTCGGCCGTCAATTCCATCACGACCGGCTGGACCTTCAGGGCCTTGCGGGCCTTCTGGGCCTTCGGGGCCTTCTGGGCCTTCTGGGCCTTGGCCACCCTCACCACTTCCGGGAGGACCAGGCTCGCCGCGGTCGCCCTTGTCGCCCTTATCTCCCTTGTCGCCCTTATCTCCCTTCTCACCGCGCTCGCCGTCCTGACCGTCCCGGCCGTCGGCTCCATCACGACCATCGATCCCGTCGCGGCCATCCTGGCCATCTGCACCACGCAGGGACTCGAGCCACTCGGTTTCGGTGCCAGAGAAGCCATTGTTGACAGCCACCTGGTAAGCAGACGCACCGTCGGCACCTGCGGGACCTGCTGGACCTTGGCCGCCGCCACCAGGGTTTTGCTCCAAGTTCCACACGCGGGCGTCAAGGTCGTACAGACCACCTTCTACTGTGTTGTAGGTGGCTCCGGAGAGGTAGACGTAGGCCGGAGGGACAAACTGGCCCATGGAGTTGAAGCCCGCGCCTCCGCCAAAGCCTGAAGCAACAGGAGTCATTTGACTCATGTTGACTGCGTCGTTGGGAGCCAAGCCGTTGGCCACGTTGGTCAGACGTGCGGTTGAAGTATCGTTTCCAAAAGAAACCACGCCTTCTTCATCGCATTCCGAGCCATACCCAACGGCAACACACTCTGCACTTACCTTTGTCTCGGCTCCTACGCCGGTTCCCCGAGCGGCACTGACATTCGATCGATATCCGAGTCCAGTGGCAGCCACACCGTTTACGTTGGAAATTGCACCAAGAGCTGTTGCGCCCTGTTGGTGAGCTTGGCTATTGGATCCGTAAGTCGCCGAAAACATTCCAGTGGCGTTGGAGTTGTCCCCAACTGCGGCGGAGTACTGGCCACTGGATCGAGCAAAATATCCACCAGCAAAAGAATTTGCGCCCGAAGCATTACTATTTGCTCCGAAAGATGAGGCATTTTCTGCAGTGGATCTTGCGCCAGAGCCATATGTCGAAGAGTAGGCTCCGGTAGATTGGGAGGAGGCCCCATATGTGCTCGAATTGAGTCCTGTAGCCCTCGCCAGGTGGCCAGTGGATGTTGACCGCTCAGCGGACGCCTGAGCACTTGAACCAGTCGCAGTTGATTGAAGTCCAGTAGCTGAGGCTGCATGCCCAGTCGCCGTCGAATTCCCTCCGCTAGCTGTCGACTTTGATCCAGTCGCTGTGGCGGCTGTAGCCGTGGCCTTCGCATAACTACCAGTGGCAGTGGTATCAGTGCCATTGGTCTCCGCACCGTGGCCACACACTGTGCTCAACCGAGTCTGTTCGGTGTCAGCAAGAATTGCACCTTCGCAGGCGTAGTTTCCTTCACCTGGATCGTAAACTTGTGCATACACGCCGCCGGAGGCAGCCAATAACGCAAGAGAAAGGATTGTGTACTTCATGATGTGGATGGACCAATAGTGATAGGTCTACCCACGCTAAAAACAAAACATGATTTGGCAAGCATGCAGAAACGAGTAAGGCGGCCGTAGCCGCCTTATCGTGAAAAGTCGGTTCGATTTCTCGAACTGGATCGAGTAACTACTATCAGGCTGGCTGCTCTTCGGTCTTTTCCAGCTTCTCGCGGAGGATCTTCTTCACTCGCTCGCCGATTTCCTGACCGGAAGGGTCAGCGTCGGGGTTCTCGGTGAAGATCGCCATCAAGGCGCTGATGTAAGCCTCACCCATGGCAGTGGTCAGCGCTGCTGCGGTGGTCGAGGAGATGGCAGCACCTGCGGCAGTGCCCGCACCTGGGATGAGCTTGAGGAGGTTGCTGACCACAGCCCGACCCAAGAAGCTTGCGCCTGCCACACCAACGGCTGAGGTAACCAATGAGGCCATCATGGTGTTGCTCAGCGGCACGCCAAACACACTGGTGATCTTGGCGATCATGCCAATTTGGAAGGGAGCGATGAGGAACGCGTCTGACATCGGGAGAGGGCTCAGGCCCGCGGTGCCGGCGGCGGTTGCTGCGGCATAGACGAACTTGCGGGCCTCATTGCGCTTGGCATTGAGGTCAGCTTTCTGTGCAGCAGCGAAGGCCCGGCGATGACCGTCGGGGATGGCACCGTTGGTCAACTCAACGAGTGTGTCCAAGCCCAAGGGTGGCAGCGAGTGGCCCTCATCGAATTGTTCTCCGATCGCTCGCACGCGAACGACATTGCGACACAGGGGCAGGAGCTTTTCGACCTCGGACTTGAACCCGTTGTCGGCCCTGGCCTTGGTGATGACGCCAATGACGGGCAGCGTCTTTGCCAGGGCCTGGTGGAGGGCGATCTCAGCCTCTTCCACACGCCTGCTGTCTTCCAGAACACACAGCCACACGACGTGGATGTGTTTGTTCGGGTCGGAGTCGGCAGCACGAGTGGCCACGAGATCTTCCAGGGCCTTGACCGTCTCCTGGTAGTTGGCCATCTCCAGGCCGCGGGTGTCGATGACCGATACCGGCAAGCCTTCCTTGGTGTACTCCTTGATCTCCATGGTGATCGCGCGGCCCTGCCCGGTCTCGGCCAGGTTGGCGTGGAACATGGAGTTGATCAGCGTGGACTTGCCCACGCCAGAGCGACCTGCAATGAGGATGTTCACCCGGCCCATTTCCTTCGTGGCTTCTGCCACTGCCGCGGCGATGTTGTCCAAAAGTCCCTTATCCACCATTCCCCCTGATTGTTGTTCTCAGCCGTGCTTCGGCTGGTAGACATCCTACCCGCCGGGGGTGCGCTTGACACTGTCGTTGGGTCCGAGCGGTGAGCTACAACCCGCAGGGCAAGTTTTGGCGGGGCCCAGATGGCATGGCATCGAACGGCAACCCATTGGGCTGGGACTGACCAGTACCGGGGCGCCATGTCTTGTAGGGGGCATCGAGACCTCGTCCCATGTAATACCGAACCTCATCAACTTCGACATTGATCTCGTACCGCTGATGCCGGTCTTTCGGGCAGGTTCTCACCCCAGTGATCCGGTAAAAGATGGTGTGGAGGTGGTGGTTGTGAAAGTTCGGATCCCGATTGAATCGCACTGCTCGTGTTTCAATCTCTTGGGGAGACAGTGGGATGAAGAAGTTCAAGGTGTTCTTGTAGATGCTGTAAGCATCGAGCCCGTAATCGCCATCCAACGCATTGGGTCCGACGACCTTACCAGGCAGATCGGCAAGAGCTTTTGCAGGAATGCTGATTACCACACCATCGCGGATTTTGAGCACAGTACCGGCGCCGCGGGAGTAGTACTTGTTCGTAGCCCCAAGCGTAGCCACGCGCTGCGCGTACGCTGCGGCAACTTCTCCAGGTGGGACCTTGATACCGATACCGTCGACTTGAACGACGGAAACATTGGGTTTCCCTACCCCACCAATAATTTGCGCCTCTACCTTCTTGCAGCTGTAGGGTAGATCATCGAAGGCCACGTTGATCTTCGCATGGGCGTTCGCCAGATACATCGGATCGCAGGTACCCAAGCCTCGGAACATAAACGGCTGCCATGACCCACCTCCACGCCGTACGTGGGTGTAGCCTTCAAGCTCAGGTGGAATAAAGGAAGGATCTGGTGGATAGAACGCGCCCATAACAGGGTTGGCGTCCATATCACCAAGCATGGCCAATTTGGCGACTTCAATAGGGTCAGGAAAATCGATATCAACGCCACCGTCGAGCGTTGGCCTCACACGGGGATCGACAATTTCCTCTCGTCTCTCATCTTCAATCTGGTCCCTGATTTTTCCTTCGACCGTGTCATAGATCACGCCCAAAAGTCGGGCCCGCTTCGATTGCGCCTCAACATTCGTTGAGAGCATGACCAGTCCACATGCCAATGCCAGCGTCAATACGTTTTTCATCCATGATCCCCCTGTACCAACAGACATCCTGTGGCAGGATGTCTGTCTTGGCAACCATACTCAGAATGGAATTTCCGAGTCCTTGGCTTTGCCCTTCTCAACGGCCTTGGCTCGCGTCCGTGGCGTCTTGGGCAACGCAGCCGGCTTGACCTCGGCGGCAACCTGATTGCGGTCAAGCTTGTCGTACACCAGAGCCTCTACTCCCAGCTCTTTGACCGCCTTGTTCGCCTCGTCGATGGCCGACTCCAACTCGCGCCAGTTCGGACGCTTCTCCACGTAGGGAGCCAGGTCGTCAGCCATCTTCGGATCCAGCTGACGGGGCAGACCCAACCGGGCCTGTGCAGTGAGCATTGCAAGTTCCCGGCGAAGAGTGGCTTGCGCCTGCTGTTCGGGGGTCTCTCCGGCTGGAAAGCGCTCGGCCAGAACCTGGGCTAAGCGTTCGTTGTACTGCTGGGGCGTGGGCGTCTTCTTCCGGGGCGGGATCAAAGCATCCAGTCCAGCCTGACGGGTGGCCTGCTGCTGGGGTGTCAAACCGACAGTCCTGGGGATGTCCAGGTTGGAGATCTGGTCGGCGTTGAACACGGTCATGAGGATCGGCTCGTAGGGCTTGCCGTCCTTGCCTCCCATCCACGACAGGATTTTTGTGCCTACCTCACCGCGGCGAACGGTGCCGCCACAGGCTTTGGCCTGCTCGTAGGTCATCCAGTAGGGGGACTGAAAGCCTTGGGCTTTGGACGCCATAGCCAGCTGCGTGGCGTTGTCCCCTTGGAAGGGGTAGCCGGACACTCCCCGGGGCTCACCACCGATTTGTGGCATTGGGTTTTCCGGGTCTTGCCAGCGGAAAAAGACGGGGGCTGTCGCCTCCCGCAGGTTGGCGTAAAAACTACGTGCTTGGCGGGCTTGATACTCTTGAAGATCCATGGGGCACCTCGATGTTGACTTTGTGCCCTCGCTCCAATGCCGCACCCACGAACATCAAGCAGTCATCGATGGTCGAAAGGTGCTTGTCCGCTGGCATGAAGTCATCAGCCAGGCTAAGCACAGCCCCGGTTTCCGTTTTCTGGATATGAAATCGATGGGCTGCCAGCAGTATTTCGTCAATCGTGAATTGCTCGTTGTCAATGGTCATGGCGGGTCCTCTATGCTTTGACCAGTGTGAGAGCGTCAAAGCGGTTGGCAATATCCCCCTTGCGAAGTGGTTCGGGGAATTTGCCAACGCCAGGACTCGGGGTTAGCCCGCCTTTTGGTCGATGACACCTACCACCCTTTCCATCAGAGTTGGATCTGAGGCAACTGCCAGAGCCAATCGCTGAGCAAGCTCCTCGGGCGACAAGTTCGCCTTTCGCGCAGCCGTCAGAAAATCCTTCCCCGCATCCGTCCCAATTCGAAATCGGACATGAGTCCCGCCAGGCGTAGTCTGAACTGCGGGGGTGATGACCTGAGCCAACCGGCTGATCTCATTGAGTTCCGTGGAGTCATACACCGGCACCTGCTCGAGCCTATGGCTTGTGGGCTCGAAGAAGTCATCGGAGAAGGGGTCGTCGTTGGCAATCTGCTCTTCGAAGCGGCCTTCTGCGATCGCCTGCTCCTGGAGACGCGTCAGCTTTTCCTTGGCGATATCTTCGGGCTTGATGGCAATGGTGCGGATGAGAGCCGGACCCTTACCCCCCTCAGCCAGGTTCGGCCGGCGGGTAATGTCATCGATGTTGACGCCCATCTTGCGGGCGAGGATCTTCCAGAACACTGCCTCGCCCCTGGGCTTGTCGATACAAGCCTCATGGCAGTAGGCGATGTAATGCTCATAGACTTCGCGCTTGCGGACCTCGACATTCTGGTCTCGGGTCTTGACGATCTCGCAGTCGATAATCCATGCCTCGACGCTATCGTTGTCCTTCTTCAAACGCTGGGTGAACTTGCGCATCTCCATAGGCAGATCCTTGTCCCGGACCGGACCGCCCTGACGAAGGATCTTCTGGATGCCGTCGACAATCCAGCCAACAAGCAACTGCGGCTCCTGCTCAAACACGATTTTGTCCAGGTCGTACACCACATTCCCACGCCGCTCCATGGAGCCTTCCCACATTACAACCTGAAGGCGGCGCATCACGCCCCCGGACTCGTCCCGAACGACCGGTGCCTGGTTTGAGCAAACGACCATGAAAGCTTCGCACTGGTAGGAGAAGATCTTCTCGTTCTTGGGGTTGACGTCCACGGAGTCCCCTGCCGACAGCATCTTGAACGTGTCTTCACACCAGGGGCGGGCCACGTTGACTTCGCCGACAGACAGGAAGGTCTTGTCCACAATGTTTTCCAGGTAGTGCTCACCGTCGAGCTTGGTCAGGTCCAAAGCTCCGTAGTTGGTGCGACCCTGGTCATCCTTGCCGTGGACGTGATGGAGCATCTTCACCAGTACCGACTTACCCACGCCTGCATCACCCACCCACCAACCCACCAGGTGGTACTTGTTGCGCATGAACGACATCGCGCAGTGCTGCTGGACGATAGCGCGGGTCTCGGGGTTAGAAAGCGACGAGGCCAAGTACTTGCCAAACTGGCTGTCGGCGGGAATTCCCTTCGGAGAAAACGCCTGCATGTGCCTGAGGCCCAACTCCACGTTCGCGCAATGCTTGATCCCATAGTCGGGGTTAGCCTTTTCCATCCACGCCTTGTCGGCCGTGATGTGAAGGTAGCCGTCCTTGAACGGCAAGACGACGCAATGGCTTTCATCGGGCTTGGCCGAATTTCCTTTGAACATCAGCCGAGACTCGACGACCTTGTCGCGCAGGGTCTTCCAGGAGTCGTTGACGTTGTGGGGGGTACAGGAGCTTTCAGCGAACTGTTCGAGCCACTTCTGGATCTTGGGCTTGGCCACCTCCTCGAACACTTCTTGCCAGTACGTCCCGTTCCAGGCACGAATAACGATGTTCCGACCGCGGTTCTCTGCCGCCAGCCTCATACCGTCGATGCCGTGGCCGAAAAACCAGCGAGCACACCGCAAGCTAATCGGTGGGCCGTTCTTGGCCTTCTTATCCGACGCCGGTTCGGTGCTTTTCTTGCGAGTGGCCTTGCCGGTAGTGCCATTGGCCGCAGCGAACTGGACGACGTTGTCCTTGTGTTCTTCCTGGGCCAGCTCCTCCACAAGCTCTTCGACGGGCTCATCGTCTTCAAGGTGGTGGTACAGGTCCACAGGGCGCTGGCAGCGCAGGAGCTTTTCATGGATGCGGGGCATAGCCCAGGGTTGACTAATTGCGACAGCGTTCGTACTTTCAATAGGCGACATGGGATTTATCCTGTGTTGTGGGGCCTGGAAACCCGTTTCTTAGACACCTCGTCGCTGCTAACGACGGGGTGTTTTTTATGCGGCTTGCTCGAAACAAACCCGCTCTTCAACCATCAAGCGCAGATATGCCGACAGCGTCATGCGGTTTTGCTTGGCAATCACTTCGAGCTGCTGACGCAGCTTCGGTTGGAGCTTGACCATCGTCGGCACAAGATGCTTTTCATCTTTGGGCTTGGTAGGCCGACCCACTTTGCTTGTCTTCATTTCGTTGCTCATTCGTCCGATCTCCTTGTGGAGGACTGACGATATAAGGCGGCGGGTAATCGTCAACCCTGGTAAACCGAAAAGTGCGTAAGTCAGAGCAAAATCCATTTTGGAAGGTTTGTGCTGTCCTTCCGAGAGATACATTGCATCCTGCTGCTGCACTCGCAGTTGTAGCTGTGGGCCGTCGTTGTCCAGACAGGGAGACAGGGTAAGGATTCACCCTGTCCGCTTACCCTGTCCAGAGATATACCTTTTAGATTCAACGATTTACAAGCGTCCAGACAGGGAGACAGGGTAAGAATTGAATTTAGAGCTTTTGTATTGGAAATTACTAACTAAAGACTCCATTCACTAGTTCGACTACGTTTTCAATTCCGGACAGGGGTTTTTCGGTTCTTACCCTGTCTCCCTGTCCAGAGACCCCGGAAACCGCGCCACTACTGGCTTCCAGGCTGGACAGGGTGGGAAAGACAGGGTAAAACCTCACCCTGTCTCCCTGTCCAAGCTTTACGAACCGGTACGCAACCCTTCTTCATCTGCGAGTTCGTTCGCAAACGCCTGACCCAACACCGTATCCACGTACTCGTCAGTGCGCTCAGTCGCCTCGAAAACGATATCTCCGAGGTCGAAAAGCTTCCCCTCCGCGACCACTTCCTCGATTGCCGAATACACGGCACCCGCAATCAGGTCGACGGTGTAAGCGTCTGCCTGGCCGCAATCGGAATTGGCGTTGAAGTGGTCGAAGGCCGCTTCAATAAGAGACTGCTTGGCTGCCGCACTCCTAGCCTTGTCCTCAATCAGTGCCGCTTCGTGAGCCAGATCAGTGCTGATCCGGATCATCTTCTCGAAGACAGCACCAAAAGCCTGGGAGCCGCGAATTGGCTCTTTGAGCTCCAAGGTGTACCGCAGGTCCGTCCCCTTCAGCCTCAGGGTGGAATAGGAGATGCCGTTGGAGGTGCGCTGGTCCAGAACATCGAGCTGAATATTCTGCTCGGCCCAGAAGCGAACAATTCGGTGGCTATAAGCCTCGCCGGTGCACAGCAGTGGAGCGTTATTGGCGCTTTCGCGCCCAGAGTTGGTTTTGTTCATTTGAATGCCTAGATCAGGCCACCCGTTGCAGGTGGACTTGTTTGCGATCTAGGCAATCGCGAGGTGGGCCCGATGCCCTTGCTGGTGAACCGGCCAGCCGCCTTTAGCGCCTCATCATGCCGCCCTTGCGGGTCGGTCAGTGCCAGGCACGTTTCCCTGGCTCCACGACAGGGCTTGCCCGTCGATGTGGCAAGCCTATCCCGGACGTGGCAGAAAACTCAATCGGGCAAGCCCAGGACTCGGGGTTCTCGGTAATAGACCCGACGCATTTCTTTTCGGGAAAATGCCAGGCCCTTCAGTGGCTTAGCGATACTGAATGGAGTAGAACTGGCCCTAGAAAAGGGCCAACTGAGGCGGGGTCAGGCGTGCCTGCTCAGTGAGAAGCCACAGGATTTGGGCTCGCGCCCTGCCGATGTGGCCAGCCACAGCGGTGAGAGCTTGGGCAAGACCCACCTCAGGACCCATCTGGCGGTAGGCAATACCGATGTCGTAGTTCGACAGTGCATCCAGCCGGCGGGTTCGAAGGTCTTCGAAGCGGGTGATGTAGCCGGCCAGCTCGTCGGAGTACTGGGCCAGGATGACAGGCAGTTGCTCCCGACGGGCATCGTCGTTCGCCGGCAGGTCAGGCCACAGAACAGGGCTCAGATGCGCCCAGGGCTCGATGTCCCCGGCGCTGGGGAAGGAACCTACAACTGTGTCCAGCAATGTTGAGCTGGCGTTGGTGCGCAGCGTTGAGACGGTCTGCTCGAAGCTCATGGTCTTCTCCTGCGGGTGTGAGCAGGGAAGGCACGATCGGGCAAGAGCCAGGGCACCGTAGGGCGAAACGAAAGCTGCGCGGGCTGTGGCCGCGCCCTTTAGGGGAACAGCGTGTGAAGCAGCCGCCAGGCTTGCGCTTGCTCGCGATCGTGCTGTCTGGACAGCTACCCGCAGGAAGTCCTGAGTCCTGGGCTTGACCTACTTTGCGCCCCACTTGTCGAAGTGGGCATGGGCAGATTCAAACGCAGGTCTTGCAATCTGATCCTGCTGTTGTGGATCCAGTCGACAGTGGGACATCACAACGCCTAAGCCCAGCTGGACGAATACGAGGACGTTGCCGATGTGGTGGCCCAGCTCGTCCCAAGGCACCTCGATGTCGCCCCACTCCTCGCGCTGGGTGTACACGCCCAGGACTTCGCGTCCTCCGTGGACGGCGCTGGACAGGTCCTTCTGGTGGACAACCACCGTGCGCACCAGATGCTCCTTCTCCCAACCCATGTGCTCGGCGGCCTCCTCGGCCACCTGTTTGATGTAGATAGCGTTCTTGCCACGGTTGGGCATCTTGCCTTTGGTGCGGAAGCGCATGAGCTCCGCTTGGCTTGCCGCCTTGGCGAAGAAGGCTGCCCTGAGCACGTACTCCATCTGACTGCGTTGGAGGGCCAGAGCTGCCACCCATGCACGCTCCGGGCGCGTGGCCAGCAGCACATAGATGGCGTCAGCCATGTCCAGGGAGGCCAGCACCAAGGGCACGGTCGTAGCCGTGCGCTCGTCGATCCTCACTTCCAGGTTGGCAACGGCCTTGTACGTCTCGGCCAGCACCGACATTGCCTCGTACGAGCGGGTTTTGAGATCTTCGATCGTGGACATGACTGCTCCTGTATTGGAGCAGTGTGGCACCGGTGCCAGGACTCAGAGTTGCTTAGCGCTTGCCCTTGCCCGGGGCCGGCAGAGCCCCAGGACAAATCACAGCAAGTTCCGCGTTGAGCAGGTCGACTAGGTCGCCCCGTTCGATGAGGATGTGGGCGTTGCCATTCTTGAACTGCCGGACTTCGAAGTAGCCGGTGGCGTTGTCTGCCCTGTGCCACGAGCCTGATGGCTCGGGCCTGCCATCCAGGCGATACAGGGTGCGGAGCAAGTCATCCAAGGCATTGTTGCCGTAGGTGGAGGTAAAACCCTTGTAGTCGGCGAAGTGCTTGTAGATCAGCTTGCGGCCGAACAACGCTGGCTTGTTCGTGGCGTGGTCCCAGGACAGAGTGCGGTACAGGTCAAGGATCGCGGAGGCTCGCAGCTGGCTGCGTTGTCCCACATACGTTTCGAACGTAGCCAGGGCGGCGTCGGCAGTGAACTCGGGGCAGTCTTCAATGGGCCGGTACTTGTAGTCTCCCCACCCCAGCGCCTTGTGCCAGTCCTCGCGCACGGAGCGAGGAAACAAATCCCACAGACCACTGGCCTGGATGAACACTCCCCACCAGCGGCGGTCCTCGGCCTGGATGTATCTGGCCAGCCGCTCCTGGTCTGAGACGCTGTGCATGGTGTTGCCGGTGAGGAACTCCACGAAAGCCCGTGCGTCGGCTGAGGCCTGAACTGACCTTGCGGCTTCAATTCGCCGCTGCCTGTCGGCGACCAGGGAGGCCACTGAAATGGAGCGGATCAGCTGGCTCATCGGTTCAGAAAGCCTGCTTGTGGGCCGCGCCGCCCAATGAACACCATAACCAGGGCGATGATCCAACCGATACCGGACCATCCGAAGAAGAAGTTGATCAAGGCTGCGGGCATTGCCCACTTGGCATCGCGCCAGATACCAATAATGGTAGGGAGGAAATACGCCACCGCAGCACAGGTGAAGTACAAGACAAGCCAGACGCCGGGGTATTCGTTGAAAAAGCTTTCCATGGTTATATCTCAAAGGATGGTCAATCCACGTTATTCGAACAAATGGATTTGGCAACCTTGGAGATAAGAGCCACATCGCAGGGCAGACAGGCGATGTCGCGATAGCGGATAGAATATCTTGTCCGGGATAATTGGGGATAAAAGAAGGCTACATTGCCCTGCCGTAGCGTGCTTGGCGTGCGGCTAGAGCTTGTTCTGGCGTGGCCAGGTCTTCATCGATCCTGTTCTGCTTGGCGATATTTTCCAGCTGAGCTTTCTTCTGCGCTGTGCGAATAAGACCGCGTGAGGGATGTTCAAAACCGTCCCCCGGTAGCTCGCCCCAGCCGTTTTTGGCCAACACATCGGCTCCGGCTTCGATCAATAACGCCGCTGTCTCCTCACGCCAGTGGTGGTGGAGCACAGAATTGCCATCGACATCCCGGGCTTTGAGGTTGGCCTTCGCACCAATCAATACCTCGAACGCCTCGTACTCTTCGGACACAAGCAATGCCGTACGGCCCTGACCATCTACGGCTTCAACATCCGCCCCGCTGGCTAAGAGAGCTTCGATCAACTCACCCTTGCCAGCAAAAGCCGCCAAGTGAAGCGGGGTTGATTGATCCGCCTCGAATTTCTTACCTCTGTTGAGGGGATTTGGTTGGATACGGAAGGGAATGTCTGTGCGCTCGTTTGGATCTATGCCAGCCTCGATGAGACCGAGCGCGAGATATCCCCTATCTTGATCATTTTCCCGCAGCAGGTGGCCGTACTCTCTGCGTTCCAAAGACTCGATATCCCCCACGACAGCAGCGTGGAGCACTCCCTCCATCGCGGCACCCTTGCCTTTGAGTGTGCTGAGCATCCCAAGATTACCTACTCGGGCCGCCCTCATGGCTGGGGTGTGGCCAGGCTCATCGGTTTCACTGATTTCAGGATCCGAGAATTCGTGGACTTGAACCGTGGCCGGGACCTTGGCGTCAACGTTGGCACCTGCTTTGATCAGGGCATCGAACTTGTCTTGATCCTGACGGTCCACACTGATGTGGAGCGCAGTCAGGCCCTCGTCATTGGTTCTTTCCAAGTCTGCGCCAGCTTTGATCAGCGCTTTGAGTTGCGTGGCAGTTCCCTTCTCAGCCGCTGTCAGGAGCGCATCGTGCTCATTGGGGTCAGCGCCGGCAGCCAGAGCCTCTCGGAGGTACTTGGGGGATTTGAGCTCGCGGGCTGACCGCTCGCCGTCGTCATCTCCATAGGCAGTGTCGGAGTACCAGGTACGAGTGTTCCAGACAGATGCTTTGCTCATCACATCGCCCTCCCATACTTTGCTTGCCTGGTAGCCAAGGCATCCTCGGGTGTGGCCAGGTCTGCGGCATCGGCGTTGCGTGAGGCTTTGGCCACCTTAGCTAACAACTCTTGGCGATATACAGCTTTGACTTCGTGGGGAACGGAAGGGCAGTTATCTGCTCTTTGCCCTGAGTTGTCCTTGATTGTGGGATCCCCACCTGCTGCAACGAGCGCCTGGGCAATTTCGGGTGAGCTGGCCAGGAACAGAGCTGTCCTACCCTCCTTTTGCTGAATATTGGGGTCAGCTCCGGCATCAAGCAATGAGCTCACGATCCGGTCGTTGTCTGCCCCAGTCCTTCTCATATCAAGCATGCACTCTATCAATGCCGTGTGCCCCTGATGATCGCGGGCGTTTGGGTTCGCGCCGGCTTGGAGTAAGTACTCAACCGTCTGTGAATTTCCACGCTGGGCAGCGAAGTGGAGCGGGGTACGACCCATTCCTGCCACCGCATTGGGGTCGGCGCCAGCATCAAGCAGGATCTTTGCCACGTCGGGAGTTCTGACCACCAGATGTAGAGCAGAAGTATCGGTTACTCCCGTGGGCTCGTTGGGGTCAAAACCACCTTTTTGAACCAAGACGCCCAAGACGCCTTGGCCAGAACCGGATTTGTTTACATTCTGAGTAGCGGCCCACCAGGCTCGACCCATCTTCTCATCGTCTCCCTTGAAATCCTCCACATACCGGGAAACCGTGCTGACAGTGCCTCGCTGAATTCCTGTCATGAACCTCAGATGCTTTTCGGCCAGGGGCATCTCCTTTTTAGGCGGGGCCTTGTATGTACCCAAAAGCTTTTCGCGGTCCTCGCCCTGGGCCAGGTCTGCCCCGGTGAATCTTGAACCGCCGAAAGTCTTCGTCCACGGCGTGTATGAGTAGTCATCCACCCGATACTTATGCGCGAGTTTGCCGACCTGATCGACCTTCTCTTGATCTAGAACTTTCACATCAATGGAATTGCCGCCGGCAAAACGGCTCGTCTTCACCGAAGCCGTGATGCCGACATGTTTGAGCTCGGCACGCAGGTTCTTTGCGGCGAGCGTGAGACTGTCGGCTTTGCCGCCCATGGGGGTCAGATGCGGGTGGGCCGCTATGAGTTCTTTCGGCGTGCTCACATCGCCCTCCCATAGCTGCGAGGTTGAGCCGGCAAGTGAACTTGCTGCTGGGCCAGGGAATTCAGATCAGCTCGGCGCACCGTGCTTTGAAGCACTTCGAACATGCCGTCCTTGCCATCGGTCAGTAGTGCTGCCCGACACGCGGAGCCGACATCTGGGTCAAGCTGCTGGACCCTTGATACGAGAGCCCGGCACACCCGCCCTGATCCCGTGCGCCCGATGATATCGGCTTTCAGATAATACCCGGAGCTGCCTTGGAGGAAATCCGACCCACTCGTGTGGCCGTCGGCCGACAATGCCTTTGCGCGCTTCTCATCCAATACCCGTCCTGTCAGGTGCGGAAGCACCCCAGTTGCGTCGAGCAGCTTGAAGGACGGAGAGGAGTCGTCGACCAGCGGCAAACTCACACCCATCAAAGTGCTGATGGCCAGCATTTTCCGGAAGATTTCGATGTGTTGATCCATATCCACATCGTAGTCGCTCTTGTGGTTTTGGCAATAGCTTTTAGCTCGTTTTCATTCGCAAGTCTTGTTGTTCTTGTTCTGCGTTATATATCGCAAGCCAGAAGGTTGCCAAATCCATATTTCCTGCTTGGATGGTGAACCTTCCTTTTTCCTGCGGCCATGAAACTTATTGTATTTGTTCTAGCTCTTTTAATTTCTCTTCCCGCCTCAGCTATGAGGCTGACTCCAATGGCCCAGTACCTGGACGCGTCGGCGACCACGGGCGTGCTGCGGGTGGAGAACAACACCACATCGGCCAAGAGATATCAGATCCTGGTGGACACCTGGGCGGCCGATGCCAACGGCGAAAAGGTCCGTACACCAAACAGCGACATCACCTTTTACCCCTCCCTGGTTCAGTTGGAGCCAGGCAAGACGCAAGCCGTACGCTGGAAGCGCAATTCGCCTTCTGCCTCGGGTGAGTTGGTCTACCTGATCACCGTCCGCGAGTCGGGTGTGAAGAGCGGGGAAGCTATCGAGGGCATGCAGGTTGATATTGAGCCTGAGTTTTTGCTGCCTTGGGCGTTCACTCCCCCAGGCGCTGCCTCGAAGCTTTCCGCTGACTACCAAGCAGGCCAGCTGACGCTACGCAACACGGGGACTGCCGCAGCGCGGATCTCGGACTTGGTGTTCGGCGACAACCCGCAGCCCCCTGTATTGCTACTGCTGCCAGGTGAGCGTGTCTTGCTTCCAATGAAGCAAGCCGCTCCAACGGTTCGCTTCAAGCTGGGCAAGACCGATCAGACGTTGACTCTGGACTGAGTCGTGAAACGGCTCGTTCTGGCTGTTGCGCTGGCGTTGGCTGCCCCGGGCTCGGTTCATGCCGAAGAAACCCTCGTGGCGCTCATCGTCAATGGCAAGGAGGTCAATGGCGAGCCACGACTACTGGACCCGTCCGCAATCGCGTTTTCCTCGGCGGAATGGACGGATCTTGGGGCGATCGTGCCCAGTCAGATGCAGGGACAGGAGAGCATTTCGGCCCAAGAATTGGGTGTGGCAGTGGAGTTCGACACGTCCCAGCAGGCGGTGTTGTTGACCCTGCCCCCGGCCATGTTGCCTCGACAGACGCTGGGTCGCCGACGCGCCGTGCCGACAGAGGTCTCCCCCGCCCCTCGCGGGGTGCTCCTGGATTACGACGTCGCCGTGGCAAGCGTGGGGAACGACCGGAGGGTCTCTGTGGGCCATGTGGCCCGCACCCAGTTCGGTGGTGGCGTTCTGACCACCACGGGCCAGGCGAACTGGGTCGACGGCCAAGGCGAGTACCGCCGCGGGCTGACGACTTGGCAGCGGGACAACCTCAACTCAGGAACGACAGTGCAACTGGGTGATGTATTCACCCCGGCCAACTCGTTGAATGGGCCCGTCAATCTGCTGGGCGTGCGCGCTGGTACCGATCGGCATCTGGCGCAAAACGGGGGGCTGGCCGTGCCCCTGATTGGTGGGCTGGCCGATACGCGTTCGACGGCTGAGGTGTACGTCGACGAGCAGCGGCGCGCACGCGGGGAGCTCGAGCCAGGACCTTATGACTTGGCCCCGACCGTGGCCATCCCAGGCTTGAACAACTTGGATATCGTCCAAAGCGATGCCTTCGGGCGCCAGCAGCGGATCTCCCACCAGTTCTACACCCACCCTGACCTGCTTGGTCGCCAAGACAAGGAATGGGGAGTGTCAGCGGGTGCGGTGCGCTCGGGCAACACTGACCGCTATGAAGGTACTGCGCTTCATGCCTCCGGCAGGCGCGGCCTGACAGATACCTGGACGATGGGTGCCACGGTTCAAGCCGGCGACGGCCCCCATGGAGGTGGGCGCAACCTCACTGTCCACAACACCATTTCCCTGGGTGGAGCGGGCCTGCTCCAGGCGGATGTCTCGCGAAGCCAGACAGATACAGGCGAGTCGGGCTCTGCCTTCCGTGTGGGGTATGAGCGCAAGTCCCCCAACTGGTCGGTGTCAGCGTCCCACCAGCGCAAGTCCGAGGACTACTGGGAAATTGCCGATATGCGGCCGCGCAACTTCGACGTCAGCCAGCAGTCTCGGGCGACGCTGGCCTTCCACCCCTCCGGCTCACCGTGGTCTGGATCGGTGGGCTACTCCGACATTCGCTACGGAGAGGATCGACGGCTCAGGCAGGTCATGGCCCAGGCCACTTATCGCGGAGACCGGGCCACATGGTTGGCTGGCGTATCCCATGACCTGACCGCTGGCGACACCCAGGCGTTCGTCGGCGTACGTTGGGAGAACGACCGTCGGGGCAGCACGGCTTTCACTGCTCGGAGTGCGCCTAACGTTGGGCCAAGGCTGGATGCCTCCACCACAGGCGTGGCCACGTATCAGGGCCGGGACATTCGCTATCAGGTGGCAGCGTCTGCCGGCAGCCGAGAGGAAGTGTATGGAAGTGTCTTGACCGAGCTGGCCGGGGGCGAACTGACTGTCGACGTGCGCAAGCCCCTTGACGGGGAGCTCATGGTCAACGGGCGGTATCGAAACAGTGCTTGGATCGGAGAAGGTGGCGTCATCAACGGCCACGGGTATTCCAGGCCTTCAGGCTCTTTCGTGCTCGTGGAAGTTCCAGGGCAAGAGGGTGTGGGCATCCGGGCCAACCACCCCACACCGGTGAAAACGAACAAGAACGGCTACGCACTGCTGGCAAATACTGGATCGCTGACATCGGTGAACGTGCTGCTGGATGAGGAGTCGCTGGCACACGATATCCAGTTGGAGGACACCCAGAAGCAGGTAGTAGCACCACGCCGCGGAGGCGCGAAGGCGGTTTTCCCAGCCCAGACCTATTCATTGCGCCAATTTGAGGTGCGCTTGGGCGACACCTATGCGCCCCAGAATGCCATCGTTGAAAGCGACAGCGGGGAGGTCTTCTACTTGGGGGACCGAGGTGTTTTGGTATTGGAGCAGCCAGCCACTCACGCAACCTTGCGATCAGGTGAGCAGATATGCGAACTGGTACTACCAGGGCAAGGCGGAGTGGTTTCGTGCCAGCCTTGACGAATATGCCAAAGCTGTTTGAATGAATTTGATCACCACATGGGCACTTATACCCAGATCAACTTCCCTCAACTTGGATTATCCTCTCACATGAAAAACGTTCTTTCCCCCCTCGCTCTTGCAATCGCCATGGTTGCCGCCCCTTCCGCTTTCGCAAACGACGTTACGGCCAACGTGTCGGCAACCGTACCCCAGCAATGCGAAATCGTTCAAGTCCAGGACACCGACGTTACCTTCGCAGTCGGACAGACTGGCTCCAACGTTTATCAACAGATGATGGTTCGCTGCAACCTGGACCAGGCTTTCAACATCACCACTCCCACTACCGATGCGGCTGGTCGTTTCAACATCACCAACGGCGTCCAGTCCATGGCGGTGGAGTTGACCGCTGGTGATCTGGGTGTGGACATCTGGGACTCGTCCCTGGCCGTACCTGGCGTTGGAACCGGTGAGTACCAGTACTTTGACTACGGGTTGAGCTTCAACCCTGATAGCGGGTACTTGCCCGCCGTCGGTACCTACACCGGAACCATCATGTTCTCACTGACCGCGCTGTAAGCGAAGATTCACCCATCGGCAGCGATGCCACGGTCAACTCTTGCCAGGTGGAGAGGAAATCGGAAGGATCGAACCCTGGTGAACCCCCGGAGAAATCCGGGGGTTCTTCGTTGCATGGGCTAGTTCGCGCTAGGTTTGCTCGGCTGACGTATCCCTCATGTCCAGCCCGCGGTTTGCCGCCTCTTCCTTGAAGTCAGCCAAGGTCTGAGATACATGTTCGGGTGGGGTCGTTCCTCGGGGATGTGGTCCGTCGACGAGGAAGTACTCCATGTGTTTTTCTATAGCCTCTCGACCGAACTTCCTCAGGGCTGCATCATCTAAGCCCGATAGGTAGGGATTGGCTCGATACTTAGCCTTCCGGTACTCACCCAGCGAAAGCAGCCGTGGCTGCCTCTCGGATGCCCGCTCGACCTTTAGCGTTTTCAGTGCGCTCTCGTCCGCCGTTATCAAGGGACTGTTGTTGAAGTCGGCCCACATTTTCTGGAGGAGAGTGGAGAAGTCTTCAGCCCAAGCAAATCTGTCTATCTTGCTGCTCTCGATGAACAGGCAAGGTTGGGCGCCACTCATGAAATGAGCTTCCGAGAGAAACCACACGGCATCGATCGCCCAACCGCTCTCCTGACGCTTCTCGATCAGCACACTGATGGCAGGTACGAGATCAAGAGGGTCAAAGCCCTCAATGTCAGGGTTCATCAACACGAGGATACCCATAGGGTCATCCAACCCCAGCAGCTTCTTGGTGTTTTTGATCTGTCTCCTGGCGGCGCGGAAGTCATCCTCCACTGCCCGCATCACCGTTTGATGGAGTTTGAGCAGAAGGTCATTCCCATCTGGCAGGTGCTGTAGAACCTTGGTGGCGAGAACTGACCCGAACACGACTGGGAAATCGTCCCTCTTGCCCCACTCTTCAAACAGTCGATCGACTTTCAGCTGAGGGTCGCCACGCAACACCTTCAACTCGACGACTACTGACCGGCCCCGCCACAGGTAGTCCGCACGCCTGCCCTCAGCGCCCAAGGTCATGTCGTCGACTGACTCAGCGCCCGGTACCTTCAAGGCAAACCTGTGAAACCTCTCTTCCATCTCATGCATAGGATCTTCCTTCTCCCGTCAGGTGGTTCTGGGCGCCAGACTTGGGCCATACTCGGGCTTAGGGGGGAACATGCGTATCACAGAAGCGTTTCGAGAGTTCGGGGCCCATCTTGCCCATCCCGCGTGGGAAGTGTCCGCGGTGTCTGACCAGCCACGGCAGGTGGTCGTCAGCTTGTGGAGTCATGCCTTCAATGAGGACATGACCAAGTATGAGAGCGGCACTGCTCAGTGGCGCGGAGGCAAGTCAGTTCTGTACCGCCACCTGCGTCTGGCCATGGAAGAGGGTCTTCCGATCAGGGTGGTGGTGGCAACGGCTGAGGACGCTACCCAGGTGTATGAGGGGAACGCATCCCGTACGGAAAACGACTTTGAGCCTAATTTTTCGCTCGTCGGCTGGGTGGTCCGCTTGGAGGAGAACGAACTCGAGATCGCCTTTGAGCGAACGGGGCAAGCCCCCCTCAGTCGCTACGCCAAGACAGGCGCGAAGTACTGGCATCTTGCTGAGGCGGTAGAAGCTCTACCGTCGCCAACGACAACAGCACACATCAAGGCATGGCTTGCCCAACACTACCCTGGCGACAGCCGCGCAGACATTGCGGAAAACCTGGCCCACCTGACTGTCAACGATATCAATCGCCGGCACTACGACAGGAGCCGAAAGAGCTGGCGAACTGACTCCGGCCACCCCCGCGACAGACTTTTTCGTCGTGGCAAGAATAAGGCAACGACTTACGAACCATTTCGAGCTGCCACCCACGGACACTGGGATCTTCGACCCGGCGTCGACGGAAAATGGGAGGCCTACCAGCTCCCGACTTCAGAGCTCGCGCTGGCAGAAGCACAAGCCCAGGAAGAGGCTTTTGAACATCTTCCGCCGGTATCGTCGGATCACGACGCCCGCGTATGGACATTGACCGCAATTGCCCAAAGACAGGGACAAGGTGCATTCCGGGCGCAAATTCTTGATGCGTACGGCTCACGCTGCGCAATCACCGGCTGTACAGCTGTGGCGGTGCTGGAGGCTGCGCATATCGTGCCCTACCGTGGCGAACACACCCATCGTATCGACAATGGCATTCTGCTCAGATCTGATATCCACACCCTGTTCGACCTGGGTTTGTTGTGGATCTGCGAACAACTCCGAATTGCTATCTCCGATGTACTACGTGGCACGGAGTACGAGGCGTTAGAAGGCAAGACACTGAGGCTCCCCTCAAAAAAGGAACAGCACCCCAATCCAGCCCACTTGGCCGCGCAGGCTCAGTTGGCCAAGGACAAACAAAGATAAGGGCGCCGAAGCGCCCTACCCTGCGACTTGGTTTCAGCCGGCCGCATCCTCAATCAGCGGGAACTTCTGGCCAGGGTTAGCCTCCCGCCACGCCTTGCCTTTCTCACTTTCGGCCCACTGCCTGAACTCGCGGGTGGGATGCCCCCGACCAGACCACTCCTCACCACTGTCCAGCCGGAACTTGGCCGGCACCTTGGCCTTCGAGCCAGCCTTCTTCGCGGCCTTCTTGGCGGACTTCTTCGTAGCCTTCCGGGCCACCGGGGCGGCGTCGGCCGCGGCATCGGAGGTGGTACCGATGATCTTGGCAATTCGACGCCTCTGGACGTCGGACATCACGGACTGGTACTTGGCCAGGATTTCGATTGCAGACGGGACTTCATCGTCGCGCTTGTCCAGCAAGCCCTTGAGGGCCTCGAGGCGACGCATTTCAGCTTCAATTGCCTTAGATGACCGATAAGCCACTTTGGATCTCCCTGTGAATGTCCGGCTGTTATACCAGACAAATCGAGCGATTGGGATATATAAGCTGGCAGGGAGACATTGTTGAGGCCAAGCCCGGGGGTGAAGACCACCCCCGAAGCCTGAGTCCTGAGCCAAGCCAACGCTACACCAGCGACCAGCCCTGTTGTTCAAGCTGCTCGAGTATGGCGACGGCGTCCCCCACCATCCCGATGCGGATCTCACCGGGAAGCAGGTCGATGGTCTTGAAGTACTGCGCTCTATCCCAGCCTGCTGGCAGGTCGTGGCGGTGGGGTACGGCGATGAAGTTGGTGCGGTCTTGCTGGTAGATATCGATGTTCATAAGTTTCTCCTTTAGTTGAACACGGAAGGCTGTTTGCTTTCCTATATCTATTTAGCCTGACTGCACAAATTTCCACGATAAAAGTTCAATACAGTATAAAACTGCGAACCAGCCAGCGAACTTAGGGTTGCCAAATCCATATCCCCCGAGAGGATGAGAAAAACATCCACGGGATACAGTTATGTATATGGCAAGCTCAGAAGAAGTTATCTTCGAGAAGATCTATCGCAGGCGGGGGGTGTGCTCCAAGCGCCGGAATGAGCTGGCAGACCGCCGCGGTGAGGCGAAATTGCGTTCGGGCTCGGTTGGTTGCCGCAAGGTATCTTATGCCAGCAAGGCAGATGCCCAAGGGCATATGAGCCAGATCAATTCAAAGGGGTTGCACAAGCAGCTGAGGAATTCCTATCGCTGCCCCCGCTGCCAGGCTTGGCATTTGACCAGCCAGCACAAGCGGACGGCCTAAGGCTGACGATAGTTGATGAAATCGATGATGTAGTCGGCGTTCTTTTCCAGCCGCTGCTCATCTTCGCTCAACGCCTGCTCGTGCCGGGTCAGCGCTAATGTTTTCCACTCGTCGAACCCCGCTTGATGTTCTGGTGCGAACAGTTCGTTGAACGTACCCAGTACCTGCTTGGCTGCTTCGTACTCCAACGCCAACCTCACCAATAGCGACTCGCCGTTGTTGGAGGAAATATAGGCCTCCCTCATAACCCGATCCTTCTGCGCTTGGGTCATGGACTCATCGACCGGCTGGACGTACATCGATGTGTCTTGGGTCGTGTGATTTGACGCGTGGGTCAGATCACTTGCCCAAGCCCTCAGCTTCCCGATATAGGCATAGTCCACACCTAGCTGGCTTACCTTCTCCTTTATCCGCTGAGTGGATGCCTCTACCCATCCGGCCTGTCCACGAGCTTCCCAAGTGGCGCATGCTTCACTGATCGTAGCCATTACTGCCTGCTTTTTGAGCAGCAGCTCATTGGCCTTCAGATAAGCGACACCGATACGCTTCCCTGCGGTCTTGTACAAGGCCCGGATAGTACTTTGTTCCTGCTCTTCCAACAGCTGCAGGGCCAAGTCATCAGACGCCAGATTGCCGCTGCGCCGAAGGATATCGTTGGTGCGGTGGCGCCAGCGGACTTCTGCCAGCTTGACCTGCGTTTTGCCGTCTGGAACGTGTTCGGACATACATCCCCCCTGTGTTCTGGAAAACTTAGCACACGAGCCCCGCAAAGGGATGCGGGCATTTCTGTTTCTGCGAGTGTTTCGGCACTACCGCGGTTGCCAAAGTGCGATGTTCTGCGAACTTGGTTGTAGTTGAACTACTTCCGAGTCCATGGCCAAGCGCACACCCAAAGCAGTTGTCCAGCACGCAGCAACACTTCTTAGCCGCGCCGACTTTGACAAGGACCGGGCGGCCTCCTCCGCCTGGGCCGCTTGTAGGGCGCTGGACGACTTGCGGGATGAGCTGCCCAGCGCCAAGGCGTTTGAGGAGCGTCTTCGTGCGGATATCGGCATGTCCTATGCCGGTGCGCAGATGGTGTCGAAGGTCTTCGAGGACCGCGACGAGTTCATGCGCAACTCCGCGGCCGCCGTGGCCTCGGTACCTGAAAGCGAGGCGACCACCGCAAGGCTGGAAAAAGCCCATGAGCGCCACCTGGCCGATCCGGGCACTCGGACAGCGCTGGTGCGCTCGGCCGCGTCGAACAAGGGCTGGGAAGGCGACTCAATGGCGCCTTTGCTGGACTGGATCCACTCCTCGGAGAATGGCCTGGCCAAGACCGTGAAGGGCGAGGCCATTGGATGGATGGATGTGTACATCCGTTCGGGGCACGCCCAGAAGGACCTGGGGCCTCGCAAGGACGATGAGCAGCAAACCCCCAATGCTGCCCTGCTTCGCGACGTCTTCAACCGTATGCGAGAGGGAGAGAGGGTCGACTCCCACGAGGTCAAGTCGGCGTTAGATGCCCGGTGGAAGGAAATCGTTCCCGACGCCATGCGCGTGGACAAGGCCAGGCTGTACAACGAAGACGAGCCCACGCCAATCGCATATGCCAGTGGTGTGCCGACGTTCTCCATGGATGGAAAAGGGGCCACGGAAGCCGGGGGTCGGATTGACGTCTTTATGCCCGATGCCGAAGACCCCAAGGCCTGGCATATCGGATTTTCCTCCACGTCAGAGGACAGTCGCCGGCAGGGCGACCAGATGACGCGACATGTGGGAGGCGTTCTCAATGGCATGGCTATCGGCGCTCCCCCTTTTGAAAGCGGAGATCATCGGCTGGCCTCGACGGCCTACTACGCCCCGGCCATCGTGTCCGAGCGCAGGGCTGAGGCCATGGGCATCACACCCAAAGCTCAGGAGAACATCAACCGTCTGGCGTTGTATGCCCAGCTGGACGACCCCTACATCCGGTCCCAGGTCGGTGTTGGGGATGCGGTTCTTGCCACCGCCCACTACGCAATTGGCGCGGGCAAGACGACCCACGGCCAGGCGCTGCGTCCGGATGAGCTGCGAGACATGGACCCGAAAGCCCACGCCAAGCAGGCGGTAGCGGCTGTCTATGCGCTGTCGAACGTGGACTGGCAGAAGGCGCTCAAATCCATGGGCGAGAAATCAGGGCGGGAGACCATCATCCCCCTGGCCCAGGCAGCATTGGATGGCCTGGCAAAGCACTACCCCCAGATCCTGCCGGAACTGAAAAAAGCAGTGCCGCACTTGAACCGCCTGGCCAATGCCGAGGGCATCAAGGGCACAGGATTGGAGCGGGATCTGCGGACAACGGCGTTGGGCCTCAAACACGACAAGGGGCAAGTGCTGACTCCACCGCCGCCACTGGACTTCGACCGAACGGAGCAGCTGCGCAGGCACATCGCCGACAAGCAGGCGCAGGACTCCGATCGCATGGTGGTCCAGCTGGCTTTGAGTCGCGACGTCAACGCCCGCGACGAGGAAGGCAACACGGCTCTTCATGTGGCTGCGGGGGATCGCAACCTCCAACTGGTGCAAAAGCTCATCGCACGAAATGCCGACGCCACCCTGACTAACGCGGAGGGGCAGTCGGCACTCCATATCGCCTGCGCCACGTCGGCGAGGACTGCCAAGTCCCAGACCGACCAGGCCCAGGTCGTGGCCTTGCTGGCACCCCATTCGAGCATCGACGGGCAGGACAACAACGGCAACGCAGCTATCCACCTGGCAGCCGCCAAGGGTGTTGACCGGACCGTGGGCGAGCTACTCAGACACGGGGCAAACCCCTCCCTGCGCAATGGCGAGGGAGAGAAGGCGGTGGATTTGGCTCAGGACTACGCCAAACGAGTGTCGTCGCCGAACCTGCGATATCAGGCGGACCGCTCAGCCATGACCCTGGAAATTGCCGAACAGCAGCGAGCAATGGTGCTGGCCCAGTTCCAGCGGCAAGGTCAGGCAAGCCCAGGACTCGAAGCTGAAACCTTGGCCCCGACGCGGAGGAACGTGCGGGGAGCAGGACGGTGAAGCGCTGCAAGGAGATGTCCTACCCCACCCGCCAAAGAGCTGACAAAGCCAGGATACGGCGCAATGAAGCGATGACCGACGGAAAGCCGTATATGGGTTCAGTGTTTTGCCAGAAGTGCCAAGGCTTCCACCTGTCGACTGGTCGGAATTCAGACCCCCGCTGCTGGAAGAGGAAATACGACACCCGCGAGTTAGCCCTAGGGGATATCGACTCACGAAATGCCGCGATACACCCGGCCAGTGGGAGGGAGGACTACACCACAGCCTATCTGTGTTGGCACTGCGATTATTACCACGTGGGATAGAAATACTTAGACGCTTCACACCTGCGAGCAAGGATTGCCAAAGCCAATTTCTGCGAGTTTGCCGCTTCGAAAGGGTCGAAGGACAACCATCGGTTTACTGCAACGGCCGGGCACCCCACCGCGTTAGCAAAGAGCCGATCCGCATCGAGGTTGAGGAGATGGGCGTTAGTGAAGGTCAGCGCATGCTGGTCGTATTTTGAGTTCTGCGAACGTGGCCGCAGAGCCGACAGAGTACAAGCTGACCGGCACGATCGTGCCTGTTATAGGGTTGCCAAAGCAGCGGTGCCAGCTAGTATCAAAAAGAGGCCGGTTCCTAGTCCGGCCTCTCGGTAAGATGGAAAATCTAGGCTCGTTGGTTGATTTGAGCGTCAGGTCAACGAGAGCGACGGTTTCGACGAGGGGTCTTCCTTCGTTTTCGTGCCTGTGGAGGCTTTGGGGGATGAGGTTCGCCCCTCTTCCTCCTCTTACTTTCTAAGCAGAATCACCCCCCATCCAAGCCCACGCAAGCTCTGCTACATGAGCCGGGATACATAGATATCAACGAAATTGCCTCAACTTACGCAATATCGAAGGCGCGTCCAACTATTTCATCCTGAGTCAATTGACGGATTACCATCACGCCTTATCTTGAGTCAAATGACTCAATAAAAGGATATGGAAATGGCACGCAAACTACACCAGGCAATCGCAGACGAGAACAACACATACGCAGTCATTGAAACCACAGCGTCCAGTGGTGGTCGCAAGTGGGGCAATTACGTCAACCTATCCACCGTGAAGGTCGACAACGATATGGTCGACTCGCTGGAAGGCCGCAGGATTATTGGCAACCCGCTCATCGAGGTCATCGAGACCTGGGAGGTGGACTCGGCGAACCAAGGCCCACGCTCCGGCTACGGCAAGACGCTGGCCGCAATGCTCGAAGAGTTGCCGGGACATGTCCAGGGAGACGTCCGCTACGACACTGGCGTGCTTGCCCCCGACGGATCCACGAAAGAATTTACTCCGGCTATCGATCAAATCCAGACCGTGGCCGCGCTGGGCAAGAGCCTGGATCAAGCTGCGCTGGACGCAATAGGACAGGCGGACAGGAAGGGATCGGTACAGGTCAGCGAAGGGGTATACCTGCACAATCAGGAGGACATCATTTCTGAGCAGGCTCAGTGGAAAGAGCACGACCAGGCCAGGGGAACTGATTTCATTCAGGCACCCTATTGGCTTGCTGACGACAGCGGATCGGCTCCCGTCGCTATCCGAGGGGCAGACAGTGAGGATCTGCGCCAGGTGTTCAAGGAAAACACCCGTGTAGTCCTGGAACAGGGCAACAAGAAGAGCACTCGGGCTACTGGGAGCGATGAAGACCTAGCCACCCCAGAACAAGCCCTAGCCGCACGTCAAGCACGCTACGGGAGGTCGATGTGATGTCTTACAGCGAGGAACAACTCGACCAGGCGTCAGTAGCCGTTGGGATGATTACCCACACAACGTCGCATGCATCTGTTCGTTCGGAACTACGCAGTGGAAAGCTCCAAAACAGCACGAATATCTGGTTGGACACCACCAAAGCTCCCAAGGAGCTGGTTATGGAAACGCTGGAGCACTTGGCTGCTGACCCAATGGCTTGGGATGCGGTGGGCCAGCGAAGTGGTGCGTCTTTCGATAAGGAGAAGGCTCGGGATGCCGTAGTCAGAGTGGCCGTCAAGCCGGCAGAGGAGAGGCGGGAGAAACTCCAACAGATATCAGCCGCTGCCAGACCCCCCGAAGACCTGGCCACTCCAGAACAAGCCTTAGCCGCACGCCAAGCACGCTATGGGAGGTCGATGTGATGGCCACCTCTCCGAGCCTTTGGACGTTTACGAGGCCAACCCGTCTACGCTCAGCAGCTCAAATTGCCAAGGCTATAAAGGCCGGCGCGGACCCTAATGAGGACAATGGAAACGCGTTGATGTTTGCCACGCGCGAGGGCACGGCTGACCAAGTCAAAGCCCTCCTAGACGGAGGCGCGAGCCTTACAAATCAACCAGGCTACGACCAAGACTTTGATAAGCACAATTGGCTGATAACCGCGAGCTTATATGCCAAAGAGAGCGCCGACAAACTATTACACCTGAAAGAAGCTGGCCTTGATCTGGCGCACAAAAATGCTAATGGCCAGAACGGACTAGGCCACATAGGGCAAGCGCACGATAGAAGATCCGCCGATTTCGAAGGTCAGGATGTAGTATCCGCTGACTTGTCGTCGGCTATCAATGTGCTTCTCGACGGTGGCGCGGATATTGATGGATGTACCACTCACCTCGGCCAGACCGTCCTCCACCACTTCGCTCGCGTCGGAGTGGAGCCGTATGTGCTCGAACGTGTCATAGAGTTAGGTGCAGACGTCAATGCGCGCGACGTGTCAGGGACGACGCCCCTCTTCTATGCCAACAAGGCTGAAATTGTCCATTGCCTGATTGAACATGGAGCAGACCCTACGCACAAGGATCTGCACGGGAACACGCCCGCCCGGTCGCCCTACGCGTGGGCTGCTGCTGAAATACTTGAACTCGCCGCAAAGCGGCATTCCCTGACGCAGATCGCAGCCACCCAGCGTCCCCAAGAGGACCTGGCCACACCAGAACAAGCGCTGGCCGCACGCCAAGCCCGCTACGGGAGGGGGATGTGAGCCGCCGCAGCGTGTTCGACTATGAGCAAGACCCCGAGGGGTTGGAAAGCTTCCTTCGGGGTGGCGGGACGGTCAACGAACAAATAAGCCAAGGTGGCACCCTTCTCCACACAGCCCGGGATCCGGCGATAGCACAGGTCCTACTGGATTACGATCTGGACTTGGAGAGCACCAATGGCGACGGAGAAACCGCCCTTTTATACGCCGTCTCTTTGGGAGACCGTGATGAGTACGCTGCCTGGCTATTGGAGCAGGGAGCCCAGGTAAACGTATACGACTCAAATGGATGTTTCCCCATTCTGCTGACCCAATCCCCTGAGCTTACCAGCCTGCTCATCGAAGCTGGCGCAGACGTCTCATGTCGGGACAATGAGGGCATGACCCCCCTCCACATGGCTCACAACGCAGACCGAGCCACGTTGCTCATCGATGCCGGCGCTGACGTCAACGCGGCCACTGACGACGACGAAACACCCCTATCCATGGCCAAGAGTGTGGCTGTCTCTGCTCTCCTGCTAGACGCGGGAGCGGACGTCAATGCCAGAACTTCGACTGGAAGGACGGCTTTGCATGTGGCCAACAGCGGCGACCAGGCCAGGGTTCTCATATCAGCAGGTGCGGACGTCCATGCCCAGGACGTCGACGGACAAACCGCTTTGTTTGTCTCCGGTCGAAACCTTGAAGTTGCCCGCGAACTGGTAGCGGCAGGTGCCGATATTTCGCACAAGGATGCCGGGGGCAAGACGGCGGCTGACTACAACCCACCCGCTGAGGTCGCCGCCTTCCTCGAGTCTTACAAGAGGGTCCAGGCGCTGGAAAAGCTGGCTGGCATCTCTCGTCCCGACGACAACCTAGCCACCCCAGAACAAGCCTTAGCCGCACGCCAAGCACGCTATGGGAGGTCGATGTGAAAGACTTCAACGACGCCCTGCCCCTGTACAGGGCCGCAGCCGGTGGGGACACAGAGCTTTGCCGAGAACTTCTCGACGGTGGAGCCGACGTCAACGCTCACACAGAAGAAGGCCACAACACCGCTTTGCATGGTGCGGCCAAGTACGGGTATGCCGATATCTGCGCTCTGTTGCTCAACCGCGGGGCCGATGTCGATGCCCGAGATGCCAGTGGAAGCACCCCACTCCACCCTGCGGCTTTCAACCACCACAAGGACGTTTGCCAGGTGCTCATTGAGGCAGGTGCCGATGTCAGTGTGCGTAGCCACTCGGGCATAACGGCCGCAGATAAAGCCACCACCCATCAGAACTTCATGAGCATCGGCGAGGAAATTCGCCAGCTCATCGAAGTGGCGGGCCGACGTCAGGAACTCAAGCGCTTATCGGAGAAGGGTCGGCCGGAGGAGGACTTAGCCACTCCGGAGCAGGCCCTGGAGCGTAGGCGGTCGAGCTTCATGATGTAAAAACTGCGAGTGGTGGGGCAGTTCATAGGTTGCCAAAGCCAACTCTTCTCGTACCTTGGATGTATCTCAACCAAGGATATATTTATGGACCGCCACGCAATCAAGGACATCTCCAAATACATCGAAATCCTCGGTACGACTAGCGCGGTGAAAGCCAACCACTCAACCAGGATCGCCCGCATCGTTTCTCTGGGCTACCACCTGGTGCTGTTCTCGGCATATCGTCGCCACCCTTCTCCGATCCTGGGGAGGTTTCTCAATCGGCGGATTAGGAAGGATTGTGAGCGGCTCCAAGCACTTGGTGAGCGGCTCCAAGTGCTTGATGACACCAACTCTCAAGATCCCGTCCAATTGCATCTCACGGGTTTAAAATGGCTTTGCTTTGACCCTCTGTTTGGGATCCGCATACTTCAAAATCTCATTCTGCTTGTCGGTGAGGACGCTCTGCCGATGGACTGCATCCAATTTATTGAGGTACATCTATCGGATGCCAGTGATCATTTAACCCCAGCAGCCAAGGCGTTGTCCGATCAGTTGCGAGAGTTGCTATATCTGAACCGGCGTAATGCGCTGGGTGCCATCGCGGTTGGGCACAGACTTGCGGCCGAGGACGAGGGTGCGCAAAGGGGCCCAGACCGCTCAAACCAGCCGTTGATGTGAGAGATACGCCATGAAGAGACCTCGTATCGGATACATCATTGACGACGGCCAGGAGCATTCAATACAGCGAAAAGAGAGGCGAGTAGCTGCGTGGGTTTTCGTTTTCATCGCTGCGATCCATATCCTGGCTTCTGCGTTCAACCCCGGCTCTGGCTACGAAAATGAGCGCACCAGCTGTCCTCCCGACAACGCCCGGAGTTGTTTCAAGTCTGGGACTTCCTTCTGATCTATAGAACTGCGAAATCTCCCGCAGTTCAAAGGTTGCCAAAACCAACTCTTCTAATACCTTCGGATGTACATCAACAACTACATCCACACATGTCCCATATCACTATCGTCCCTCAAATCTCCGAAGAGAAGCAGTACCGCCGCGTCATCATCGAGTCGCCTTTTGCAGGCGACGTTCCTCGCAACGAGTCATATGCCAGGGCGGCACTGAAAGATTGCCTGCTGCGCGGTGAGGCACCCTTGGCCAGCCACCTGCTGTACACCCAGCCTGGCGTTATCGACGACAACGTACCCGAAGAACGAGTCCTGGGAATTGACGCAGGCCTGGCATGGGGCTGCTTTGCCGACGCCACCGTCGTGTACACCGACTTGGGCATTTCATCGGGGATGGCCTACGGGATTGAGCGCGCCCAGCGAGAGGGCCGGCCGGTTGAGTACCGCCAGTTGCCAGCGTTCGTTGCTGCAATGAGGGAGGCTGCGTGATGGGCCTTTCCCTCCAAGACTTGCAGAACCTCGCCAACTTGAACCCCTACCGATGGCATCAACTGAGCCAAGACCAGCTCGACCAACGTGTGTCCCGCTCGGGGTTGGTGCTGTCCTGCCGTCCTCTTGCCGTCGATCACCGACGGCCTGCTATTGGCAAGTCCGTTGTTACGAGGGCCGTTCTTCAACGGATTGCTGAGAATGATACTGACCTGGCCGTTGAATTAGATGACATCCGATATGCGCCCAGGCCAGTACTTTTGCAGGATGATTGGGAGAGAGAAGTATTCGAACGCCTTGAACTGTTGGTCGAGCAGATGGTTGCTGCCATGACGCACCGCAGGGGAGCGCTTTCAAAGATCGCCCAGTGTGTCCGGGGTAAGCCGATCCGAACCACCCCCTCCCTTCCCTTCATGTGAAAACCGTCATGAGTAAAACAAACGTCTTCGAACGCAATGTCGCAAGTAGCCTGAGGAAGTCCAAGGGTAAAGCTCGCACGCCCAGGACTCGTGAACCGAGAGATTACTTCCAGCAGCAGGTCGAAGTCTTCCTGGCGAGCCTTACCAAGACAAAGCCTGCGCCTGCGAATTAGTTGACGTAGGCCGGTCTTCCGGTCGACAAATCCGGTCGTCGCCATACCCTGGAAGAGATCCAATAAGGTTCTTTTCTATGCGCCAGCGACACAGCAAAGGGTTTGGTCTTCTCGAGTCGATCATCGCACTGGCGGTGGGGGCCTTTGTCGTTGCGGGTGTCTTCGCTTTCTATCGATCGGTTTCTGGGAGCTTCCAAGCCCACAAAGCTGCCACGCAGGCCTTGGATCTGACTGACTCGATCATGCGGGCCTATGTCTCCGCCCCCAGCTTCGTGGGCATATCCAACGGCCGAGTAGTTGCCGAAGGCCTACTTCCACCTGGCAGCGACACATCAGGGCCGCGGGTTGAGCCGGTCATCACCACGGCTTTTGGAGGGCGGTTGCTCATTGATCCGGCGCGGATCGATGACCAGGAAGGCCGGGGTATGACACTGACCTTCACCGATGTCCCAGCGCGGTCGTGCCGGGGCTTCGTCAGCCGGGCCAGCAGCTATGGCTATGACTCCATATCGGTCAATTCCCAGGACGTGCTGGACCCTTCGGGCAGACTCTTGGAGTCTGTCTTGGCCAGTGAATGTGGTCAGAAGGTCGAGTCGACCGTGGTGCTGACGGTGGCGCGGGATTTTGTCGGTGGTGGACCGCCCTCCCCAGGTGGGCCTGCCCTTCCCGGCGGCCCGCTACCCACACCTGCCTGTCAGGTTCCAACGCCTGCCACCCAAGTCCACACAGAGGCCTGCCCCATGGGCTATGTGGGCACGATCACATCGAGCAGAACTGCTTCGTGTCCTTCTCCTGCCGGTGCCGCCCAGTGGGGGCCCTGGAGTGTGGTCAGAACGTGCTTGCCGGCCTGTGCCAAAGCGGTTCACAGCCCGCAGCGACGCACCAGCGCGTGCCCACCAAGGCAGCTCGGGGCTATCACTGAAGAACGAGAGTCCACGTGTCCTGTCAGCACGGGCTCGCCGACATGGAGCGACTGGATGGAAGTGTCCAACACCTGTGCACCGCTGTGTACTGCGCCTGCCGACGAGCTGGACAACTCCTTGCCCTGCCCCGCGGGTCAGTCGGGCCTGATCGTTCGCCGCCGCACAGCAACATGCCCGGAGCCTGCGGGGCAGTGGCATTGGAACGAATGGGAAGTGATGAGCGACAGCTGCGGCTAAATCGCAGCAGGGACTACCTTCCCAAGGACGGCCGCACCCAGCAGCCCCTGGACGGTTCTCAATCAATCCAAGAACGCTCGAGCGAATTCTTTCGGCAGTACGCCTCGCTATGTGGCTGGTACGTCTTTTTCCGCTCAACCCAGCGTTCTACAACACCCCCGTGGTGCGAACAGGCCCCGCTTCGGCCAATGGAAGAGGAGGCCCAGCCGTCTGCGCAGGTTTTGTAGGACTCTCTGACCGTCTTCGTCTGCGGTGTCATGCATTGCTTGAAGTGAACTTCTGCCGGCACGAACCTGTTGTTCTGAACACCATCCACGATTGCTAGCACGCCTATGAAAAGCATGTAGCCCAGGCCAACCAGCAGAACAGCCCAACGCAGAAATTTATATACCGCATGGCGAGTCGCTTCCTCCATCCAGAACAGCAAGAGCTCCAGAACGTAGTAGCTGGTGAGAGTCGCAAACGCACCCAACCCCATCACCATACCGAAGGCGAACCACGCGATCAGAGGGAGCAGGAGGAACTCCCATCCATGGAAGGCTGTGCCTGTAATGACACCGAGAACTGCGAAGGCAGCAGCTGCGCAGCCCAGCGTCGAGAGCAAGCGAAGAATGGACATCTCTTGCCAGGGCACGCTCTCTGTCTCTTTCATGCCCGCGCCCGAGGATTGATGTTGCCAGTGGCCTTACACCCTTGCCGGTAGCGGGAGCAGCCGTAGAAGGGCCCTGTTCGACCATTCTTCTTCTCGATCCTCCCTTCTTGGCAGATGGGACAAGGGTCGCCAACCTCAACGGGCTGGGTGATCCTCTGGGATCTGGCAGCTGGAAGCTGGCGGACCTGCTCGCCCTCCGCCACTCGCCGGGTGTAGTCGCAGCCGGGGAACCGAGAACAGCCGTAGAACGCCCCATGCCGTCCGGGTCGCAGCTGCAGCACCCCTTGGCCACACTGCGGACAGGGGTCTACCGCCTCCCCGTCCACCGGCTCAATCTCCAGATGCTTTGCTTTGACCAGCTCAACGAGGAACTGGGAAGGCTTGCCCAGGGTGGTGTAGAACCGCACCTGCTTGCGGGCGCGGGTCATGGCCACATAGAACAGCCGGCGTTCTTCTGCGTAGGGGAACGGATCCGGCACGGGCATAGCCAGCTGTAGCGCCGGGTCATCTTGGATCTGGCTGGGGAAGCCTCGCGTACCCTGGACGACGTTGAGCACGAAGACGTACTCGGCCTCCAAGCCCTTGGAACCGTGTGCGGTATAGAAATCCAGCTGGATGGTGTTGGCGAAGCGTGCCTTCCACTGGTCCAGCGCAACTGGCCTGTCATCCCGATAGCGGCCCAGCAGCATCACGGTCATATGCCTGCCCTTGGCGGGGGTGAGCTTGCCAGCCCTCATCGCCCAGTCCATGAGCTCGAGCTGGGCCTGGACGTGCTCGATCATCGCCCCCTCGGTCTGGAAGCCGAAGGCCAGCAGTGGTGTTTTCGTCAGGGGGTTGGTCGTCTTGACCTTCTTCTTGATCTGGGCAGGGTTGGCCTGGATGAACTGGCTGGACACATCGCACAGGTGCTGGGGGCAGCGGAAGGTCGTGTTCAAGCTCAGGCGGGTGGAGTGCTCGAAGGTCTTCTCGAACTCGGTCATCACCGAGATATCCGAGCCGGCAAAGCGGTTGATGCCCTGCCAGTCATCGCCCACCACGCACAAATGCGTTGGCACGCCCGGATTGGCTGCCAGGGCTTTCAGCAGCCGAATTCGGGCCCGGGAGCTGTCCTGGAATTCATCGGCCAGAATGATGGTGTAGGGGCTCTTGTAGCGGCCCGACTCCACATGCTCTGCAGCCAGGATGAGCATGTCTTCGAAGTCAATGAAACCGCCTGCCCGAAGCCGGCGCTCCCATTCCTTGGCGATACGCTCATAGATGGACAGGTACATGCGAAGACGAGCGGCGAAGCCTTCCTCGGACTGCTCGGCCAAGGCTGCATGAAGCTGAGCATGGGTCAGGCTGTTGTTCTTGACGTGCTGCTGGAAGACCCGGAAGGAACGGGCCAACTCTTCTTGTGAGACAGGTGGAAGACCCGGTGCCTCACGATTGGGGTCGAAGTTCAGCACGACCCCGCATCGGGTCAGCTCGGCCTCCAACTGAGCAATCCACCGCCCCGTAGAAAGCGAGTGGGAGGTGGTCTCGATCAGGGCAGTACCCTTGTCCTTGTGGATCTGTCTTTTCCACTCAACGCCAGACAGATAGCCCTTGAACTCCTTGGGCGGCTGCCCCTTGGCGTTGAGCGCGAAATGCTCGTGATACAGCTTGGCCTGGGGGTAGTAAAAGTCAGGGAAGTACTGGCGGTGGTACTCGGTGGCCGTGTCGTGCTCGTACGCCCGCTCGTACTCGTACTCCACTCCGTTGTAGAACAGCCAGTCGCAGATCGTGCGCTCTTCCTTGCTCTTGACGATGTCTCCATTGGCCGTGAGGAAGCCCTGCTTCCCGTCTCCATAGGCCTCAGGCTCTTGGCGCTGCCCCCACTTGCCCACGTCCCGGCCATAGACCATCCGGAACAGATCCCAGTCTTTCTTGAACTGGGGGTCGCCGGCACACAGCTGGTCGATGATTGCGCCGACCTCGCGAACGTCCCCGCCCGGATTGTCAGGGCTGACCCACGGGGCCAAGGACGGCCTCTTTCCCGTGGCCTTGCCGATGACTTCGATGCCGAAGGCGTGGAAGGTGTTCGACCGCACCTTGCTGACATTGGGCACGCCCCGCAGCTGTTCGGTGATGCGCTGGCCCACCTCGTCTGCTGTTGCCCGGTTGAATGCCAAGAGCAGAATTTGCTCAGGGGCTGCCAGCCCCTCTTTGAGGGCGTAGCCGGTCTTTGCCACCATGGTCGACGTCTTACCTGAGCCTGCAGCGGCTACGACCATAACTGCGTCATCCATGCACACACACGCATGGATCTGTTCGTCGGTCAGCGGATTCTTCTCGACCGTGTCGAAGAACTCCTTGAGCACCCTCTTCTTAGCGTCAAGGCAGAGTCGGTTGTGCGCCTCGAAACGGGGACGGAGGGTTTCCTCAGGCGACACCTGACCAACCAAGTGCTTCCAGGACTTGCTCGGATGGATGGGAGCGGGATTGTCGGCCAAAAAGCGGTGTATTGCGCCCTTCGCGAGCCAAGGACCTCCGTGGAGAAAGTGCCCCAGCACTGGTTTGAGCGCTTGCTCGACGATCTGCTGAGGTGGAGCAGGTTGAGCCACAAATGGACCTGCGCTCCTGCCCGTGAAGCTGCGAACCCTTGTCAGCCACTGCTGCAGCGCCTCATGGAAGGCGTCGTCCTCTTGTTTCTCCTTGGCCCTCCGCTGGGCCTCTAACACTGGATCGACGGGCGGCTTCGGCGCAGGACGTGGTGGGGGCACAGCAGGCGGGGGCGTCTTCTTTCCGAAGATCGCCCCGATGAGCCACAGCAGTCCGATAATTACGAGAAATTCCATTACGTCCCCGCCCCACGCATTCCCTGCCCCCAGCGCTACCTCCTCAGAGGGGCTGCGCTTCCCTGTACTGCTTCACGAGGATACCTGCACTGGCCACTGCGTCCCCGGTCAGGTTGGCGCAGACGTAGTTGGCAACCCCCGCGGCTGCCAGGACTCGCGCCTTACTGATCCCATCCACTGACCAGTCGTCTGGCAAGGCCGCAATAGAGCTCATGGCTTGCTGCCCGGTCAGGTACTGGCAGGCAGTCAGCAGCCCCCAGTTCAATCCCACTCGCTGTCGCATCTCCGCGTTGGCTTCCTTCTCGCCCAGGCCCGAAGCCACCAATTCGATCAGCTCCGCGGCGGCGATGACCTTGCCCAGGCGTGTCAACGGCGACTTCTTCGTGGGAAAGGGGTTTCTCATGCTGCTTCGCTGTGCTCGTAGTACGAGTGTCAGCTTAGCCACGACGGGATCAAAGACCAGCATCGGCCAGCAATCGGTCCACCTGATCATTTACCCGTTTGTTGAAAGCAGGATCAGCAGAAACCTCGGCTGAAAGTGTTCGCATTCTGGATCCGTAACCGATATCAGACTTCTGGGCAACCTGACTCATAGCGAGTGCCTGCGAGATGGCATTGAAGAGCACCTCTTCCAACGTTCTAGCCCGCTGCAGTTCAGACGCACTCATTTGGCGAAAAGCCAAATGGCGATCGTATCTAGTGATCCCAACCGCGCGCAACCGCTTGAGGAAGTCATTGTCAACATAGACCTGAAACAGGTCCTGGTGCTTGATCTCAGACTCAAGCTGCTGCGCTTGCTTCTCAAATTCGGAGCTAGATGGATCGATTACCATCTGCAATAGCAGGTTCTGGCAGATTACATCGCAGATGGCTTCCTCAATTGCGGACGAGGTGTATTTTTCAGGGTTCGCGGCTTGGACCTCCTCCCGATCTTTTTGTGCCAGGCTCTCACGCCGGCGACGCCGCCTCCTGGCTTCGTTCTCTTCGTGAATAGCGCGACCCTCGCGGCGCATGTTGCGCCCCTCAGTTTCGATATTGGTTAGCTCGGTTTGCTGATTCATATAGAACAGATGAATAAGCTCTTCCGTATCATCGGTGGTCATCCTTCCACCCCAGAACAATCCGCTCATTTCCTTCCCCCTTTGAGTGTTCTGTCAGTACGAATTCCGGCATGGGCCAGAATAGAATTTATCAAGCCGCCTGCTTGATGACTTCGTAGTACGGATGGCGCTTGTCGTCGAAGATCGCGAACAGCTCCTCGTCGGTTCTGCCCTCAGGTGTCAGCCAAGCCATGGCGTGCTCGGGCTTGATGTTGATGATGGTCCGATCGTGGCCTGCAGCAGCGACTTCCGCCTCCGGTTCATCGGTAATGGCAGCGAACGACCACAGGTCAGGCTCTTCGCCTTTCGGATCTGTCCAGTGCGAGTACAGGCAGGCGATGTACATCGTCTCGCCGGTGCGCGGACGGAACTGGATTTCCTTGGATCCACCACGGCCGTTGTCGACGTTTTCGTAGAAGGTCTCGGCCAGCATCAGGGCATGGGTGGAGCCGAACTGCCGGCGCCAGAATTTGGTCAGGTTGTCCCGCCTGGCGTTGTACTTCCCAGACGCCTTGCCGTCCTTGGTGTAGTCGGTCGACGCTGCCATACCCTGGGGCCGGCACAGATAGCGCATTGGCCGGATGATCGGCTTGCCGTCCTCGACCAGTAGCACCGGGGCATACCAGAACGGAAAGATCCGATCGTCCTGGGCAGGCTTGTGGCTGGTGCGCTTGGCGTCGGCAATCCAGCGCTCCATCTGGGCAATCTTGTTCGTGGCGATCCGCTGCTCGTTGGCCGCGGTCTTCGTGGGCTTGGTGGCAAGCTTGGCTTCGGCCGCTTCCAGGCGGGCTTGCTGCTTGGCCAACTCTGCCTCGCTTTCGGCGAGCTTGCGGCCGTTCCACTCCCCGATCAGGTCCTGGATGTTTCGTTCCAGTTCGGTCTTGGGCCTGAGGAAGTTCAGATCCATGCCTTTGGGAATTTTCGTCCCGTCGGACAGCTTCTGCCGGACCCGATAAGCCTCATCCCGGCCCAAGTACAACTCCCAGAATGCCTTGATGTCGATGTCAGCCCCGAAGGTGGCCACATAGGAATCGTAAAGCGTCCAGGCTTCTGCCGAGTAGCACATGCTCAGGCCTCCTCGAAGTCCACCCCGGCCACGTAGCGGCCGTGCTCGGCCAGCATGGCGTTGATCCGGTGCATGACATGCTGGCAGTGCTCCCCCGCCTGGTCCTCAATGACGTCAGCCTCCCCGGCAAACGTCGCCCAAAAGTCCCCGTGATCAGGGTTGTCCTCGATCATCTGGGGCAGTTGAGCTGCAAGCTCGTCCAGCTGCGCATTGATCGCTTCCAGATCAGGCATTTACATTCTCCACCCAGGCTCTGGGGCTAATATAGCGCCATGGATGAGACGCTGACCGCGGCCCTGCGGGAGTTCCAGTTGGGCACCCGCCACGAGCACTGGTACGGGAAGACCTACCGGGAATTCTGGGCGTGGTTTGGTGAGCAGGAGACAGCCCTGCTGGCCCAGGCGTCGGAGGCCGACATGGAGGCCCTGCGCGAGGAGTTGTTCGAGCTGACGGCCGACTGCGACGACGCGGGCTATGCCATGCCTCCCGAGTACGACGACCGCCCCATCGAGCGCCCTTGACACCCCAGTGCCCCTACTGCCGGCAAGACGCCCGGCTGTTGGGCTGGGAAGAGCCGGGCTATCCGTATCCGGAGAACTGGGGGCCGGCATGGAAGTGCGCCCCCTGCGACGCGTACGTTCGCTGCTACCGGGGAACGACGAAGCCACTTGGCACGTTGGCCGATGCGGAAACGCGACACTGGCGCAGCCTGGCCCATGGGGCCGTCGATCCCTTCTGGCAGGGTGGCCAGATGAGCCGGTCAGCGGTGTATCGCTGGATGGCCCAGGTGCTGGGGGTGGAGGAAGCGCACATCGGCGAGTTGGACCCGGCGGGATGCCAGAGGGTCATTGCGGCGGTGGAACACTCCCCGCCTGGCAGACCCGTTCAGCCAATTACTAAATGACGCTCCCGGGGCCGTGGCGTAGCCTGTGGCCATGCTCTCCACTGAACTTCCCAGCCCGCCGACCCTGATCGGCCCCCTGACGGACTTCTCCCGCCTGCCCCTGCCTGCGCTTCGGCAGCGGGTGGCCTGTGGCTTCCCCTCCCCGGCTGAGGATTTCTTCGTTGAAGAAGACCGGCTGGACCTGAACACCAAGCTGGTGGCCAACCCTGCCGCCACATTCTTGGCCTGGGCCGACACGGGCGGGAGCATGGTCGACTTCGGGATCCAGGACGGGGATTTGCTGGTCATCGACCGCTCCGTCCGAGCCCGCCACGGGCACACGGTCTTGGTGCTGTGGGAAGGCGGCTTCATGGTCAAGAAACTAGATATCCAGGGCGGCCGGATCCGGCTGCTGGCCAGCCGCGGCGTGCCTGCCATTGAGGTGGGCGAAGGCGTGGAGCTGGATGTTTGGGGTGTGGTGCGCTGGTCGCTGACCAAGCACGTCTGACGTTCACCGCCTGCTAGCAGGCACAAGCACACGCTCAAACGCCAACGCCCCCGAAGGGGCGCTGGCGGCTTATCGGCGCTTGTGGGACGTGGGGCTTCCCTGCCCAACCGGTTGGGCGCTGGCCTGAACCGCAAAGCCAGTGTGCCGCATAGGCCAAGGCACAGGGATCAGGCGTCCTTGATCGATCGTGTAGGAGTTGTGCTCGGGAAGTCTCAGGTTCTGAGCAGCCAGCTGCCTACGCTCCCGGCCCCGCCACGGAGAGACGACATGACGAGTGCCGACAACTGGAAACAGCAGCTCAAACCGATGGAGGGCCAGCGCTGGCCCATCCGCTGCAGCATGACGTTGACGGTTCAGGACGTGGCCCGCCTGCGGGAAGGGCTATGGCCCCGGGACATGGACGACCGTTGGGCCGTCCACCTGGATGAGGAAGTGCTGCGAGCCTGGCGCTCCTGGACGGGCATCTGCGTGTACGAAGGCCAAGTGATGCTCGCCGACGACGGCTCGGCAACCGTTGGCGTGCTCGATGTGCTCGACGAGCCTGAGAGCTACCACAGGGCCAGCACGGAAGCCGGCGAGCTCGAGCGCTTCGAGGGAGTGGTGAGCCTGGCAATCAGCCGGCAGGTGGCGTGATGTACGGCCTGATCGACGGCAACAATTTTTACGTGTCCTGCGAACGGGTGTTCGATCCGAAGCTGCGGGGTAAGCCCACGGTTGTGCTGGGCAACGCTGACGGCTGTGCCATTGCCATCTCGCCGGAGGCCAAGGCCCTGGGGGTGAAGATGGGCACACCGATCTTCCAGGTCAGTCGAGAGGTTCGCGCCCAGCTGCAGGTGCGCTCAGCCAACTTCGCCTTGTACGGGGATCTGTCCGGTCGGATTGTGTCCATCCTCCGTGAGATGTTCCCCCGGGTGGAGGTGTACTCCATCGATGAGAACTTCGTTGATGTGGCGGGGATCAAGGATGTTGAAGCGCTGGCCCTGGAAGCTCGAGAGCGAATTTTGCGCTGGGTGGGCATCCCCTGCTGTGTGGGGCTGGGCGCCACGCGCACCTTGGCCAAGGCCGGAAACAAACTGTCCAAGGACCAATCCAAGCGGGCACTCAACGCCGGGAAGCTTGCAGTCTTCCACGCCACCCCGGACAACATAGACGCCCTTGCAGTCGGCGATGTCTGGGGTGTTGGCTCTCGCTACGCCGCCCGCTTAGCCCAGGAAGGCGTTCGCACTGCGGCCGACCTGGCCGCTCTCCCCGAGCATCACATCCGGGCACGCTATGGAGTGGTGCTGGCCCGGACGCATGCGGAGCTGCGAGGCATCCCCTGCGCCGACCTCGAGCTCGAAGAGCCCGACCGCAAGCAAATCGTGGTCTCCCGCACCTTCGGCCGCGATGTTTCCGACCCGCAAGCGATCTTCGACGCACTGGCCACCTTCTCCACCGTGGCCTGTGAGCGCATGCGGGGCCGAGGGCTGGCAGCGGGCGCGATGTGGGTGTGGCTGAGCGGCAACCCCCACAAGGGAGACAGCTTCCACGCCAGTCGAGCCGTGCCGCTTCCCTTCCCCACGCAAGACACAGGCGAAGTCATCCGGGCTGCTGGCTTTCTGGCCCGATCGATGATGAAGCCGGAGCAGGCGTACAAACGAGCCGGCGTTGGCCTGACGGATCTGGTGCGCGCAGATGCCAGGCAGCCCGATCTGTTCTTCGGTCCCGACCTCAAGAGAGAGGCCAACATGGCCGTTATGGACAAGATCAACGCGAAATTCGGCCGAGGGACGTTGGGCGTTGGCACAGCCGGCTGGCGTATCGGTGGCGTGCCTTTTCAAAAAGGGAAGCCAGCAGACCAGTGGAGGCCGACCCTGAAATCGCTGTCGCCCTCATACACGACGAAGTGGAGCGATCTGCTGCGGGTGAGGTAGACCCGGTCGCAGATGGTGGGGTACAAAAGCTGAGCCATTGACGGCGAAAACAGGGGGATTGGATGAGAGTTCAGATCAACACCGCGGCCATTGATGATGTGGTGCCGAACCCGAGATTGCAGCTGATCGCAGCAAATCTGCGGCACGAGCCAGAAAGGTTGGAGCTACTTCCGCTGACGATGAGGCTCCACACCGCTTGGCAACAGGATGCCAAGCAAGTCGTGATGTTCTTCATGCGAGATAATCCGAAGCTGATTCCTGAAGCTGAGGAGCTGCTCGCCCTTGACCATTTGACGGGATGGCGAGATGGGATGTGGGAGGCGGCCGTTGAAGAGGACTCACTGTCCAAGCTGGTGGTCCTTCACTTGGCTAATGTGGAGCCATCCCGACAGCCGGCAGCAGGGCTTATCGAGGCAATCCAGGCAGAGAAATACGAAGTAGCCGCGTACTACATTGCCTACTGGGGACATGTAGCTGGCCCAGGGATTAAGCATTGCTGGACTGACTTGTGCGCCGACCTGTGGAAAGCGGGCGACGGCCGTCCCCATGCCACTGCCCAGTTGATTTGCGCCATGATGAAGCGCAGCGCTGCCATGATCTGGAAACGGGATTTCGAGCGTCTGGCCAAGAAGTTTCCCGCTCAAGGTCGTCCTATCAAAATGGTCCGCGCATACCTGGAAGAACAGGCAGAGATGTTCGAACCGCTACCGACAGTCCTCCAACTCTACGCTAGCGGATCTGACATCGGCTCAAAGGTTCATGAAAACCTTTCCGACGCAGACAAATTGGCATTTGCCGCAAGCTCCTGCTGGCTTGGAATAGAAAAAGCCCGCACGTTGGATGTAAATGACCATGATCAGAAAAAACTAGCTGAGAAGATCATGGGCTATATGCGCGACGTATCCAAGGGTTTGGATCGTGGCCAGTTGGCTCGTAAGATGGCAGAAAAAGAGGGCGCTCCAGGGCCTGAGCAAATCATGAAGGCGCTTGACAACATTGGTGCAGGAGAGACAGCAGAAGAGGTATCTTCTCTTCCACCTGACTTGATGCGTAAGCTGGCTATTTCAGCTGCCAGCCTGGCCATCCTACTCGCTCAATCTCTGGACCTAAGCGACCCCGACAATCGCTCCCAACTGGAAAAGGCATTCGAAGCAGCTCGCGGCGTTTCGGAAGACCTCGACCGCAGCGCCCTCGTCGATGCTGTCATTGAAGATTTGCAGGAGAGCCTTCCACGAGATGTGGTCATGAACCTATTCACGAAAATGGGTATTGGGAAAGCAGATTGAAGGATTGGCCGGAGGTAGTGCCTCCGGCCTTTCTCGTTCAGTTGCGCTCCTTGAGCGGCGGGAGGCTTAGGAGGTCGACTTAGAGTTTTGGCACGGTGTTGACGCCCGCGCAAGCTGTCTGACCTCGTAGCATGTCCCGGTAGTCGGGCAACGTCGCACTGAGCGACATCAATGATCGACGGGGTGGTTGTTCGTGCGACACACGAAAATGAAGGGTGAAGAACTCTGTTGGCCGTGTCCAGTGATCGAACCCCAGTTCGCCAGTATCTTCAGCAGGGCTCACTATCCATCGATTGAGCAATGGCTCGATGAGCTCATCAAGCTCTCTGCGAGTGGCGGCGTGATAAAGACTAATTCCACCCACCCGCGCCCGTTGTTGTGTATCGCCGGCACCCGGCATGTCGCGAAAGGAGACGTTGAACTGCGTCCCATCAACGGAGATGTAATACAGCCCGTTGGACTTAGTCAGATCCGCCGTGCAGTTCCGCTCCCACTTGTTGTACTCATGTTCCACGGATCGCCCAGGCAAGGCGATAACATCGGCCAACGACATACCAAGACACACGTCGCCCATGCAAAAGGAGCTTGCCAGGGCCTTGTTGGCGAAGTCTGCCAGCTGCTCGCGCCGCTCCTGCGACTGGGCGGATGCGGACGTTGAGACGATCAGTGAAGCAGTGAGCACTACCGAACTGAGTACGCGCTGCACAAAGGAAATTCGGCTACTCATCCTTATCCTCCGAGGCCTCGTCGTTGTCGGCGCCTTCGCCTAGCGAAGCGCTCATTTCAAACAGGGCACGCAAGATATCTTCTTCCTCCATCGGCCAAGTCCAGCCGTAAGCCTGTGCGACCGCCACATCGAGCGTGTGGTGGAGCGATGCCAGCCACGCCGGCATCTCGTTGTACAGGCTGGTCATCGTGCGACCCGCCAGGTCCCTCTCGTGGCCCGGCTTGGCGATGATATAGGGAGGGAAGTCAGGAACGACTTCGTCGTGAAACTCAGCCCATTCCGGGGGATTGAGCCAGCGATCTCTTGCCTGGACTAGCGCCTTGGCGGCCGTGGCGATGTTCTCTGCGAATGGGCTGCGCTGAATTTCCTCGGAGGAAAGATCTGGAGTCATTCCCTCAGGAAATGGGAAGGTCTCAAACGAGGACGTGTGGGTGTAGCGAGGTCGGTTCTCCAACGCGCTACCTTGACGCAGGCCCCATACCTTATGGATGGAGGACTGGAGGATGCCGAAGGTGGCATCGTCGTCCTTGGCGACTACCACCAGTGCACTATCGGGCAGGACCGCCGGATGGACCCAGGAGCAAACATAGTGCTTCGAGTGGCGAGGGATGGCGATATACCGGGAAAGACCTTCAAGAGCGGAGACCATTTTTGGTCTGGGCCGGGACATCAGCCACCAACTCTCCCGATCATTCTTCTCCTTCATATGAGCCCGATGGAGGCGCACGTTCTCGATTGCTTTGAAGGGCCCATCGAACATCGAAGCTTCGGCTTGGGTACGGGTGCCGAAATTGATGGTGAACCTGTCGTATGGCCGGTCGGTGATGTCATCGGCAATCATGTAGGGCCGAATGACTGCTGACATGGGCTCCCCACCAGGTGTACTGGGCTGGACGAGCATCTGGCGGGCCACCGGCCCTTCCAGATTGAAACTAGCCGGCGGCAGATCAAGCCCGAGCTTGACCCGCTGCGTTCGTTTCAGTTCAGCCCTTGGGATGACACCTTGGAATGACACGCCTCGGTTGGCTGGCAGTCTTGGTGCCTTGGCAATATCGTGGTGAACCAGCTCAGTGAGGCTGGAGGTGATCTCGGGTACCGGCCTGCCGTCGAGAACTGCGTCAGGAGTTGGAGCTTGGGCGAAAGCGATCAGGGAGACATCAACTGCCGTTCCGTTGTCCCACCACTCCAAGCTGCTCCAGGCGGCCGTGATTTCCATATCGGATTTGATGCGACCCAGCACGAGGCGGTTCTTGCCGTGGCGGATGCTGTTGGTGGCCACGAGGCCGGCCCTGGTAGTCCGGCCATCGACAATGGCTTGCCTTGCCTTCTCGAACCAGAAGCAAACGAAGTCGGCGCCGGAAGACACTCGCCCCGCGTACATTGCCCGCACCTGATCGGTGTATTCCTCCCCCAACTCACTGCGCATCCTATGCCCGCCGATAAAAGGAGGGTTGCCCAGGATCGCGTCAGCCTCAGGCCACTCGGTCTCAGTGTCGTCGTCGTTGATCAATGCATCCCGACACTGGATCTGGTCCAGAGGATGGAGGATGGGGTTCTTCCTGGCTCCGTAGCCGTTTTGCACCATCCATTGAAGCTCGCCAATCCACACAGTGATACGCGCGAGCTCAGCGGCATACTCATTCAACTCAATGCCCATGACCTGGGCTGGGCCAACGCCGAGGATCTGGCGCTCCAACCCCAACTCGGAGCCTTCAATCATCACACGGTGCTCGAGGTCCTTGAGCGCCCGCAGAGACATGAACAAGAAGTTGCCAGAACCGCAGGCCGGATCCAGGACAGTGAAAGCGCGCAGACGATCGAGGAAATCTGAGAAGCGCTGCTTGGCCTGATTGTGTGCAAGCGTTCGTGAGGCCTTTTCGGCCTTGCTCAACCCCTGCAGGGATCCATGGAGATTGGCCTTCTCCATCAGCTCAGCAATGGCCAGCTTCTCTTCGCCCCATTGGGCCAGCAATGGTTCAATCACCACGGGCCGGACAAGCCGCATGATTGTTTCAGGGTCTGTGTAATGCGCACCAAGCTGCGAGCGCTTCTCCGGATCCAGTCCGCGCTCAAAGAGAGTGCCGAAGATGGACGGGTCGATCTGGTCCCAGGACAGATGGCAGGCAGCCAGCAGCGTTCGCAGCTCTTCCCGGTTCAGCGGTAGGGTGGAGTCGTCGTTGAACAGCCCACCGTTGAACCACTCGACCTTTACAAAGCCCGCCTGACCACCCTTGCGCATGGCCTCGAACAACTGTGCGGCATTGGTCTGGAACGCTTCCGGATCATTCTGGGAGGCGGCCACCATCCGGGTGAACAACTGGTCTGGAAGCAAGCCGATGTCTTCGGCGAACATGCAAAAGACCAAGCGGTTGAGGAAGTGGGCCACTTCCAGAGCAGCGTGCCCTCGATTGCGTAGATCCCAGGCCAAATCCGCGAACTTCTGAGCGGCTTCCTTAGTGATATCCGAGCGCTTCGTCCCGGGACGCAGCTCCTCGGGGTTGTGGAACATCGCCCGGACCTTGCGGAAGATCTGGGGCTGTACCAAGTCCTCAATGGTGAAGCGGTGGACTTCTTTGACCGTGTTGGTGAAGTTGGTGTGGATTTCGAAGGCATGAAGGTCCGAAACCACCAGCAGTGGCGGGTTCTGCAGGTCATCGGAGTACATCTTCAACTGGACATAGGCGTCTTGGAGGCTGCGCCCCGTGCCCTTCGCTTCCCAGCCGAAATAACCCTTCTTCCAGGCATCGGCAAACCCTTTGCCCCCGACAGTTTTCTCCGCCCCATACTCGAAGGCGAACCAAGTGCGTGTGGGGTCGGCTTCCCTGGGCGTCTGATGCCGCACCAGATGGCACAAATCGTTGAAGAACGACTGTGCTTCGGCTCGCTCCTTGCCACCACCTCGCCACTTGTCGATGAATTCGTTAGGCGTCATTTTCCTTCTTCCCCCTGACCTGCTCCATCAGTGCCATTCTCCTGTACCAGGCCTGTGCCGTCTGCTCCACTCGCTCCATCGTTGAGCTGAGCACTTCCAGCCACTGCCCCTGGCCCTCCAGATCACTCCACTGGCAAGCCAGTGCCTCCTCAACGGTGAGCCAGTCGATGTCCCCTGCCATCAGCGCTTCCGCGGAGACGCCCAGGGCATGCCCGACCAGCCCATCGCCGTTCAGCACCCATGGATGAGGCTGGGTCAGCGATGCTAGCCCCTCGAAGTTCAGGATGTGGCGATCGCCACTGTCGGACAGGGCGCGGCGTAGAGCCTGTGCCTGCTGCTCTAGCTGGGCCAGCTGGCGGCGCAATTCGTTCCGGTGAGCCTGCTCCCGCAACTCCTGCTTGGCTTGGGGACTGTCGTATTGCGTCCTAGCCTCGTCCCATGCCACCAGATCCCGCCAGGGAAAATGGATGTGCTGGTTCGCTGCCCTCGAAGTCGCCTCGTTCTTGATGAAGGGAGGCCCCTCCCCTGCGCTCATCAGCTTGGCCAGGGTCGTAAGCGACATCCCCAGGTACCGGGCGGCAGCTGAGCGGGAAACCTTGGACACCAGTCCGGCTTGTGCGTCGGCAATCTCCGTGTCCAACCGGGCCTGCTTGTGAGCGGCCCGGTCAGTGAAGTCCTCGACGCTGCGGACGACTTCAATACTCGTCATTCTTCCTCGTCCTGATTTTTCAGCGAGCGCCAGGACAGCTGGATGGGCGGGTCGTTGGCTTCGTCCAGCATCGGCTTGTCAGCGCCCTTGAGGTAGTTCCACACCCGAGGAGACGTCCGGATCATGGCCTCCTCCACCTGTGCCATGGCCCCGCGCACATCGTCCCATTCCTGGTCGGAGTAGTACTTGGCCGTGGTGGAGGACATCTTGTCCTCCCCATCGGTGCCATGGCTATTGAAGTGCTTGAGCAACTCGGAAACCATCCGCCCGGACAGGTGCTTTGAGGCGAAGCGGCCCAGGGTGCGGCGGAAGTCGTGTAACGTCAGGCCCTGGTCGATGTCCCGGGCCAGGTCCAGCCGCCCGGTATCCACGCGCAGGTACTGGAGCAGAGACTTGCTGTCCTTGTAGTGCCCTTCCTTGGCCTTGATCGAGCGAGCGGGAAAGACCCAGCCGACGTTCTTGCGCTGGAACTCGATCCTCCGGATGGCCTTCCGGTAGATCGCAAGCTTCATCTCGTCGTACGTGCGAGCCTCGGCAGCGGCAAGCTCTGCCTTGGCCTTAGCCAGCCGCTGAGGGTAGTTTTCGACGGTGTCCAGGCGGTCATCCCAGCGCATGCGCAGGATCCGTTCTGCGAAGTACGCAATGGGGATGTGCTGGACGGTGCCGGTTTTCGTGTCGTGGAGAAACGCCTGGGACCCGGTCTGGCGGGTGGTGGGGTTTCGCTCCTGAGGGTTGGGGGCAAGCCACACCCATGACCGCGTCTCCTGGAGCAGCTCTCCGGGCGTACAGTCTTCGTACCAGCGCAGGATCGTGCCCTCGTTGCGACGCAGGGCCCACAGCAGCACGATGAACAGGTAGTCCACGCCGACCTTTTGATGGGCGTCCAGGTAGTGCTGACGCCGGCCGATGAGCGCCTTCATCGCCAGCTGCAGCGACTGATCGCCCTCGGCCTCACCCAAGGGATTGCGCACCTGAGCCTTGCGGTAATGAGCCCGCAGCTTGGTGTGGTCGCGGAAGTAGCCCCGCTTGAACAGAATTTTGGTCGGGTTGATGGACAACTCGGGGGCACGCTTCTGGAGAACTGCCTGCTGGGCTTCCTCCTCGATGACCAGATCGATTGCCCGCTTGATGTCTCCGAACGTGTGCTCGGTGGCCGCAAGACCTGACGACAGCGCCTTCTGGATGTACCGGCCCTTGAAGCCCGCGGCTTCCATTGCCCCGGCATCGTGCCTCCACCACTCTCCCATCCCCCGCAGCGTCTTCTTCTGCTCGGTGGTCAGTTGGTTGGACAGCTCCATGCAGCTAGTCCGGCAAGCGTTCCATGCCTGGATGATCCGGGGCGTGGTCTTTGCCCCCTCCACTCCACCAGCCTCATCAATGAGCAGGTCCCGGACTTGGACGTTGGCCAGGCCCACCTCAGGCCGCTGGATGCGGGCCAGGCTCAACCGCACAGCCGTAACGCTGACGGGCTTGCGGTCGCCGTTGACCACCCGTTGGCTCAGATAGTCGATGTAGCGAGCCAGGCACTCCTCCACCGTAATCGACCGAACTTCCAAGGCATGGGCATGGGTTTTTTCCGCCCGCTTGGGGCTGTCCCCTCCACCCCGGATGGCTTGGCGAGTATCCACAGCCCGCCGGAAGGCTTCCTCAATGGTCAGCTCCATGACACTGCCCAGCGCCTCGCGCTTGGTGCTCGTGCCAGTGCCGACCTGGACCTCATAGGTGGTCTTGGTCTTGCCGACGTACACGCCAAAGCCGGAGACGTTGCTGCCACCCATGGACAAGAGGAAGCGGTAAGGCTTGCCCTTGGTGTTGGGTACCAACCTGGTCTTGCCGGTCGGATCGATGTCGGGACGCTCGGCCAGCGTCAGGCGGCGCAACTGCGCCTGGGTCAGGTGGTAGCGTTGACCGCGTTTGCTCATGCCACCCCCCTGCTCCGCACCCGCATAATGAACACGCTTTTTTACAGCCATGGGAGTCTGCCTCCAAATGGGAAGTTTGTCGCCACTTAGCCAAATCCGCAGTCTGGATGGCTGCCCACCCTCCATGGCTATGCGGTGGCTAGAAAAAGCTGGTTCACTGCGGTTCACTGCGGTCCAGTCCGAAGGCGACGCCTACTCATCCATTGCTCTAACTCATTGAATAAGCAAGCAAAACCGGCAATGGCAACTGACCTGCAATCCCACACGCCACTGATGAAGCAGTTCTTCGCCGCCAAGGCGGAGCACGCCGACGTGCTGCTGTTCTTTCGCATGGGCGACTTCTACGAGCTGTTCTTCGACGACGCGCGCAAGGCGGCCAGGCTGCTCGACATCACCCTGACCCAGCGCGGCAGCTCCGGCGGGCAGCCGATCCCGATGGCCGGCGTGCCGCACCATGCCGCCGAGGGCTATCTCGCGCGCCTGGTGGCGCTGGGTGAATCGGTCGCCATCTGCGAGCAGGTCGGTGACCCGGCCACCAGCAAGGGCCTGGTGGAGCGCAAGGTGGTGCGGATCGTCACGCCCGGCACGGTCACCGACGAGGCGCTGCTGTCGGAACGCCGCGACACCCTGCTGCTCGCGGTCAGCCGCGGCCGCGACGGCTATGGCCTGGCCTGGGCCGACCTGTCCGCCGGCCGCTTCCTCGCCAACGAGGTCACGGGTGACGACGCGCTGGAAGCCGAACTCGCCCGCCTCGACCCGGCCGAGCTGCTGCTGCCCGACGAGGAAGGCTGGCCGGCCTGCGCCACCTCGCGCAGCGGCCTGCGCCGGCGCGCGCCCTGGCTGTTCGACGCCGACAGCGGGCGCCGCCAGCTGCTGCGCTTCTTCGAACTGCACGACCTCACCGCCTTCGGCATCGACGACCGGCCGCAGGCGATCGCGGCGGCGGGCGCGCTGCTCGGCTACGTGGAGGAAACACAGAAGCAGCGCCTGCCCCACCTCACCTCGATCGCGCTCGAGTCCAGCGACGGCGCGATCGCGCTGAACGCGGCCACGCGCCGCCATCTCGAGCTCGACACGCGCGTCGACGGCGAGCAGAAGCACACCCTCCTCGGGGTGCTCGACAGCACGGTGACGCCGATGGGCGGACGCCTGCTCCGGCGCTGGCTGCACCGGCCGCTGCGCGACCGGACCGTCGTCGGCGAGCGCCAGCACGCCGTGTCGGCCCTGCTCGACAGCGACGCCGGACGCGACCTGCGCGAGCGCTTCCGCGGGCTCGGCGACGTGGAGCGCATCCTCTCGCGCATCGCGCTGCGCTCGGCGCGGCCGCGCGACCTGTCCACGCTGCGCGATGCGCTGGGCATGCTGCCCGGCGTGCGCACGCTGCTGGGCCCGGTGGATTCGCCGCGCCTGCAGGCGCTGGTCGACGGTCTCGGCGAGCACGCCGCGCAGGCGGCACTGCTGGCCGACGCCCTGGTGGAACAGCCACCGGTGCTGGCGCGGGACGGCGGGGTCTTTGCCGACGGCTTCGATGCGGAGCTGGCCGACCTGCGCCGGCTGTCGACCCATGCCGACCAGTTCCTGGTCGAGCTGGAGGCCCGCGAGCGCGAGGCCAGCGGCATCCCCACGCTCAAGGTCGGCTACAACCGCGTGCACGGCTATTACCTCGAGGTCGGCAAGGCGCACGCGGCCAGGGCGCCGACCCACTACACCCGGCGGCAGACGCTGGCCAACGCCGAGCGCTACATCACCGAGGAGCTGAAGGGCTTCGAGGACAAGGTGCTGTCCGCGCGCGAACGTGCGCTGGCCCGCGAGCGCCTGCTGTACGAGCAACTGCTGGACGAACTCAACCTGCACCTGGAATCGCTGAAGCGCTGTGCCGGAGCGCTCGCCGAGCTCGACGTGCTGGCGGGCCTGGCCGAGCGCGCGCATGCGCTGGACTGGGCGCGGCCCGAGCTGGTCGACGCGCCCTGCCTGGAGATCGAGCGTGGCCGCCACCCGGTGGTCGAGGCGGTGCGCGACGAGCCCTTCGAGCCCAACGACCTGGTGCTCGGCGACGACCGCCGGATGCTGGTCATCACCGGGCCCAACATGGGCGGCAAGAGCACCTACATGCGCCAGAACGCGCTGATCGTGCTGCTGGCCTACATCGGAAGCTTCGTGCCCGCCGCGCGCGCGCGGATCGGCCCGATCGACCGCATCCTGACCCGGATCGGCGCGGGCGACGACCTCGCCCGCGGGCAGTCGACCTTCATGGTCGAGATGAGCGAGACCAGCCACATCCTGCACCACGCGACGCCGCAGTCGCTGGTGCTGATGGACGAGATCGGCCGCGGCACCTCGACCTACGACGGCCTGGCGCTCGCCGAGGCCTGCGCGCGCCACCTGGCCGGCCACAACCGCTGCTACACGCTGTTCGCGACCCACTACTTCGAACTCACGGCGCTGGCCGCGCCCGGCAGCGGCATCGCCAACGTGCACCTGGACGCCGTCGAGCACGGCGAGACGCTGGTCTTCATGCACGCGGTGAAGGAAGGCCCGGCCAACCGCAGCTTCGGGCTGCAGGTGGCGGCGCTGGCCGGGCTGCCGAGGCCGGTGCTGCGCCAGGCCCGCGGCCGCCTGGCCGAACTCGAGCAGCAGGGCCCGGCCGCCCGCCCGCCGCTGTCGGCCGAGGTGCTCGACGCGCCGCAGCAGTACGGCCTGTTCTCGCCCTCATCGGCCGCCCTCGACGCGCTCGCCGGCATCGATCCCGACGAACTCACGCCCAAGCAGGCGCTGGAAGCGCTGTACCGGCTGAAGGCGCTCACGTGACCGTCGGCGGCGAAGACGACAGGCCCCGCTCCGACCACGGCGGCCCCGCCGGCGTCCTGTCCGCGGGCGTCCGTATCGACGCCCTGCTCACCGGCATCGCCGTGCCCTATACGCGCGCGGGCAGCCGCAGCGCCATCGCCAAGGCGCCGCGCGGCGGACCGGTGCACATCGGCACCTTGGGCCTCGACGGCGACGAACAGGGCGACCCGCGCGTGCATGGCGGCGTCGACAAGGCCGTCCACCACTATCCGCGCGACCACTACGCGGCCTGGCGCGCGGAACTCGGCGACCTGCCGCTGCTGGCCGCGCCCGGTGCCTTCGGCGAGAACCTGAGCAGCACCGGCCTGGACGAGGGCAGCGTCTGCCTGGGCGACCGGTTCTCCCTCGGCGGGGCGCTGCTGGAGGTGAGCCAGGGGCGGCAGCCATGCTGGAAGCTCAATGACCGCTTCGGCGTGTGCGACATGGCGCGACGCGTGCAGGACACCGGCCGGACCGGCTGGTACTACCGCGTGCTGCGGCCCGGCCACGCCAGCGCCGGCGACGTGCTGGAACTGGTCGAACGGCCCTGCCCCGGCTGGCCCCTGCGGCGCCTGATGCGGCTGCTGGCCGATCGCGTGCTCGACGCCGCACAGCTGGCCGAGGCCCTGCAGCTCCCGTTGGTGCCGTCCTGGCGCACGGTGCTCGAGCGCCGCCTGGCGACGAGCCAGGTCGAGGACTGGACGCGGCGCATCGACGGACCGGCGGACGGGTGACCCGCGCGCGGGGTCGCGCGTACGATCGGGGTCCCGGACGACAGGAGTGCTGACATGGCCATGCTCACCGACGATCTCGCCGCCCAGCTGCAGGGCGGCCCCGCCAGCCAGCTGGCCCAGCAGCTCGGCATCAGCCAGGAGCAGTCCTCGGCCGCGATCAAGGCGGCGCTGCCGCTGATCCTGGGTGCACTCGGCCGCAATGCCAGCCAGCCGCAGGGCGCACAGGCGCTGTTCGGCGCGCTGCAGAAGGACCACGCAGGCGTCGATCTCGGCAGCGTGCTGGGCGCGGTGCTGGGGGGCGCGCCGCAGGGCCGCCAGACCGACGGCGCGGGCATCCTCGGCCACATCTTCGGCGGCCAGCAGCCGCGCGCCGAGGCCGGCGTTGCCCAGGCCACGGGGCTCGGCCAAGGCCAGGCCGGCCAGCTGCTGCGGATCCTGGCGCCGATCGTGATGGCCTACCTCGCCAAGCGGATGATGTCCGGCGGGGGTTCGCAGCAACCGGCGGGCGCGCAGGCGCTGGGCGGGCTGCTGGGCCGGGAGCAGCAGGAGATCCGGCAGCAGGGCGGCCTCGGCGGCGGCCTGCTGGGTGCGGTGCTGGACCAGGACGGCGACGGCGAACTCGGCCTTGGCGACCTGGTGAAGCTGGGAGGACTGTTCGGGCGGCGATGATCATTAGGCGGGGCCTATCAATCGATTTCCATCATTCGATTTCACCTTTCTATCGGGCGGTCCTAGAGTCGAGGCACGACTCCGACCGCCACCCACACAGAAAGGGGAACCCCGCACATGAGCAGCAGCGACAGCAGGACGTGTCCGGTCACGCACCTGACCACCGACTTCGGCGCACCCGTGCCCGACAACCAGAACAGCCTGACCGCCGGGCCGCGCGGCCCGCTGCTGGCCCAGGACGTCTGGCTGCACGAGAAGCTGGGCAATTTCGTCCGTGAAGTCATCCCGGAGCGGCGGATGCACGCCAAGGGCTCCGGCGCCTTCGGCACCTTCACCGTCACCCGCGACATCACCAGGTACACCCGCGCCGCGATCTTCTCGCAGGTGGGCAAGACGACCGAGATGTTCGCCCGCTTCACCACCGTCGCCGGCGAGCGCGGCGCGGCCGATGCCGAGCGCGACATCCGCGGCTTCGCGCTGAAGTTCTACACCGAGGAAGGCAACTGGGACATGGTGGGCAACAACACCCCCGTGTTCTTCATCCGCGACCCGCGCAAGTTCCCCGACCTCAACAAGGTGGTGAAGCGCGACCCGCGCACCAACCTGCGCTCGGCGACCTACAACTGGGACTGGTGGACGCTGCTGCCCGAGGCCCTGCACCAGGTCACCATCGTGATGAGCGACCGCGGCATCCCGGCCAGCTACCGCCACATGCACGGCTTTGGTTCGCATACCTACAGCTTCTGGAACGAGGCCGGCGAGCGCTTCTGGGTGAAGTTCCACTTCCGCACCCAACAGGGCATCCGCAACCTGACCGACGCCGAGGCCGCCGAGGCCATCGGCAATGATCGCGAGACACACCAGCGCGACCTCTACAACGCGATCGAGAACGGCGATTTCCCCAAGTGGACGATGTACGTCCAGGTCATGCCCGAAGCGGACGCGGAGAAGGTGCCGTTCCATCCCTTCGACCTGACCAAGGTGTGGTCGAAGAAGGATTTCCCGCTGATCGAGGTCGGCGAGTTCGAGCTCAACCGCAACCCGGAAAACTTCTTCGCCGACGTCGAGCAGAGCGCGTTCGCGCCCGGGACCCTGGTGCCGGGCATCGGCGTGTCGCCGGACAAGATGCTCCAGGCGCGCCTGTTCAACTACGCCGACGCGCAGCGCTACCGGCTGGGCACGAACTACCACCAGATCCCGGTCAACGCCGCGCGCTGCCCGGTGCACAGCAACCACCGCGACGGTATCGGCCGCGTCGACGGCAACTACGGCGGCCTGCCCCACTACGAGCCCAACAGCTTCCAGCAGTGGCAGGAGCAGCCGCAGTACCGCGAGCCGCCGCTGAAGATCGGCGGCGTGGCCGACTGGTGGAACTTCCGCGAGGACGACGCCGACTACTACCGCCAGCCGGGCGACCTGTTCCGCCTGATGACGCCGGCGCAGCAGCAGGTGCTGTTCGACAACACCGCCCGCGCCATGGGTGACGCGCCCGACTTCATCAAGCGCCGCCACGTGGACAACTGCAGCAAGGCCGATCCAGCCTACGGTGCCGGCGTCGAGGCCGCGCTGCGCAAGCTGGGCGCGTTCGCCGCCGGGCAGTCGCCCAACAGCCTGGGCCAGGAGGAGGCGTCCGCGCTGGCGTGAGGCCGATCGCCGTGACGCACGCCGCCTGAGACCAGGGCCGCGGTTCCCTCCAGAGCCGCGGCCCCGCTGCGTCCGGACGGGCTCAGGTGGCGTCGATGTCGCCCAGGGCGCGGATGAGCCGGCGGGCACGCTTGTCGGGCCGGTGCTCCGGCGCGCGGTAGCCGTCGCGGGCCGCGCGCCGGGCAAGGAGCGCTTCGGCGCGCGCCCGGGCCGAGGCCTCCGATTCGCGATAGAGCTGCTGCGCGACGGCCGCAGGCCCGCGGTCGTCCGACAATCCCAGCACCTCGACCTCGAACACGTCCTCGCCGCGCACCACGCGCAGCGCGTCGCCCACCCGCACCGCGCGCGACGCCTTCGGCCGCTGGCCGCCGACCTCGACCTTGCCGGTCTCCAGCGCCTGCCGGGCCAGCGTGCGGGTCCTGAAGAACCGCGCGGCCCAGAGCCACACGTCGATGCGCACGCTGTCGGGGCGCGTGCTGCCGGTTTCGTCCTGCGTCATGCGCGGATTCTAGCGCCGCCTTCAACGCCGCTCTGGCAGGATGCGCCGATGCCGAAACCGTCCACGCGTGACCTCACCGACGGCGCCATCGGGCGCACCCTGCTGGTCTTCGCGCTACCGATCCTCGCCGGCAACGCGCTGCAGTCGCTCAACGGCTCGGTGAATGCGGTGTGGGTCGGACGCTTCCTCGGCGAGGAGGCCCTGGTCGCCACGGCCAACGCCAACAACATCCTGTTCTTCCTGCTGGGCTCGGTATTCGGCATCGGGATGGCGGCGACGATCCTGGTCGCCCAGGCGATCGGCGCGAAGGATGCGGTGCAGGCACGGCGGGTCATCGGCACCAGCGCCAGCTTCTTCGGCGGCCTGTCGCTGCTGGTCGCCGCCGCCGGCCTGCCGCTGGCGCGCCACGTGCTGGCGTGGATGGGCACGCCGGAGGCCTCGCTGCCGCTGGCCGAGGCCTACCTGAAGGTGATCTTCCTGGCGGTGCCCTTCCTCTACATGTTCGCCTTCATCAGCGCGGTGCTCCGGGGTGCCGGCGACACCCGCACGCCCTTCTTCTTCCTGGCGCTGGTGGTGGTGATCGACATCATCGTCAACCCGCTGCTGATCTTCGGCCTGGGCCCATTGCCGCGCATGGGCATCGCGGGCTCGGCCGCGGCCACCCTGGTGGCCAATGCCGCGAGCCTCGCGGCGCTCCTCGCCTGGCTGCGCTGGCGTCGCCATCCACTGTGGATCCCGCGCAGCGAACGCCGCGCCTACATCCCGGACCTCGCGATCGTCCGCGCGCTGGTGGTCAAGGGCGTGCCGATGGGGCTGCAAATGATCCTGGTCTCGCTGGCGATGCTGGTGATGATCAGCATGGTCAACGCGCACGGCGTGGACACCGCGTCCGCCTATGGCGCGACGCTGCAGCTGTGGACCTACGTACAGATGCCGGCCATGGCGGTGGGCGCGGCCTGCACCTCGATGGCGGCGCAGAACGTTGGCGCCGGGCGCTGGGACCGGGTCGGCGGCACCATGCGCGCCGGCGTGGCGTTCAATTTCCTGCTGACCGGTGCGCTGATCGCGCCGCTGCTGCTGTTCGGCCCGCGGATCCTGTCGCTGTTCCTGCCGCCGGGCAGTCCGTCGATCGAGCTGGGCCAGCACATCAACGTGATCGCGATCTGGTCCTTCCTGTTCTTCGGAGTGACCTTCGTGGTGTCGGGCGTGGTGCGCTCGACCGGCGCGGTGATCCCGCCGCTGCTGATCCTGGGCCTGGCCCTCTGGGGCATCCGCGTGCCGTTCGCCAACCTGCTGCAGCCGAGCCTGGGGGCCGACGCGATCTGGCTGAGCTTCCCGGTCAGCGCGCTCTGCGCGATGGCGATGTCGCTTGCCTACTACCGCTGGGGAGGCTGGCGGGAGGCGCGGATGCTGGCCGGCACCGGCGGCCACGAGGCCGATGCGGTCGCGATCCCGGCCGAGGTGCCTTCGCAACCCCCGGGTCCGGTGGCCGACCCCTGCCCGCGGACGTCTGACGAGGAAACGCGAACGGCCGCCCTGGGGCGGCCGTCCGGATCAGCGCTGCGATAGCGCCGGGGCGTTGCTCAGCCGGCCGACTTGGCGGCTTCGGCTTCGGCGGCGGCCTTGGCGCGCGCCTTGGCGTTGCCCGCCAGGTCTTCCTTGATGCGCGCCTTGCGGCCTTCCAGCTCGCGCAGGTAGTAGAGCTTGCCGGCGCGCACGGCGCCGCGGCGCTTGACCTCGACCGAGTCGATCGCGGCGCTGTGGCTCTGGAACACGCGCTCGACGCCGAAGCCGTGGGAAATCTTGCGCACGGTGAACGACGAGTTCAGGCCGGCGTTCTTCTTCGCGATGACCACGCCCTCGTAGGCCTGGACCCGCTCGCGGTTGCCTTCCTTCACCTTGACGTTGACCACGACGGTGTCGCCGGGGCCGAAGACGGGAAGCTGGCGCGTGGCCTGCTCGGTCTCGAAGGTCTGCAGCAGGGTGTTGAGCGAGGGCTTGTTCATGGTGGTTGGATGCCTGTTGGTAGTGCCCTGTGGGCTGTTGTAGCGCGAGTGCACGTGGACCCGCGTCTTGGCGTGGTGACAGCTAGCCGCGCATTCTACCCCGATTCCGACGGGCCGCGCCAGCGCCCGGCCTAGGTCCGGCCAGGCCCGACCCGCGGGAGACCGGCCTCGGCCAGCCCCTCGTCGAGCAGCCGGCGGTCAGCGGCCGGAAGGGCGTCGAGGTCCAGCAGGTCCGGCCGCCTCCGCCAGGTCCGGACCAGCGACTGCTGGCGGCGCCAGCGCGCGATGGCCGCATGGTTGCCCGAAAGCAGGACCGGGGGCACCGTGCCGAGCGCATGTTCGACCGGGCGCGTGTAATGCGGGCAGTCCAGGAGCAGCGGGCCGGCGCCGCCGGCCGGGGCTTCGAAGCTGTCCTGGGCGGCGGACTCGGCGTCGTTGAGCGCCCCCGGCAGCAGCCGGGCCACGGCATCGACCACGACCGCGGCCGCGAGCTCGCCGCCCGACAGCACGTAGTCGCCGATCGAGAGCTCCTCGTCGACCTCGGCCGCCAGCAGCCGCTCGTCCACGCCCTCGTAGCGGCCGCACAGCAGCACCAGCCGCGGCAGCGCCGCCAGCTCCCGGGCCTTGGCCTGGTCGAAGCGGCGCCCCTGCGGGCTCATGTACACGACGCGTGCCGGCGCCGGATCGGCGGCCCGGGCCGCGGCAATGGTCGCGCGCAGGGGGTCGAGCAGCATCACCATGCCGGGGCCGCCACCAAAGGGGCGGTCGTCGACGCGGCGGTAGCTGCCTTCGGCGTGGTCGCGCGGGTTCCAGCCTTCCAGCGACAGCAGGCCACGCGCGGTTGCGCGACCGACCACGCCGTGGCCGGCGACCTGGGCCACGAAGTCGGGGAACAGGCTGATGACGTCGATGCGCAGCGGCGGCCGCGCGGCCGCGTCGCCGGCGCCGGCCAGCTCCGTGGCGTCGGGCGCCACGCTAGAACTCCGGGTCCCAGTCGACCGTGACCAGGCCGGCCTCGAAGTCGACCGACACCACGTAGTCCGGGGTCACGAACGGGATCATGCGTTCGCGATCGCCACGCGCCACCAGCACGTCGTTGGCGCCAGTGGAAAAGAGGTGCGAGACGGTGCCGAAGTCGACCCCCTCGACGGTGGCCACGCGCAGGCCTTCGAGATCCACCCAGTAGTACTCACCGGGTGCCGGCGGCGGCAGCGCCGCGCGCGGGACCCAGACCTCGGTGCCGCGCAGGGCGTCGGCACTCTCGCGGTCTTCGACGCCCGGGAACGTGGCCACCAGTCCCTTCGCGCCGTCGCGCCCACGCACGCCCTCGAGCTCGCGCTCACGTCCCTGCGCGTCGCGCAGGATCCAGGGCTGGTAGCGGAAGATGGTGCGGGCCGGGTCGGTGAACGACTCCAGCTTCAGTTCACCACGCACGCCAAAGGCGCCGTGGACCCTGCCCAGCAGGATGCGGCGCCCTTGGCTGTCCATATGCAGGATGCGGCCGCGCGCGGAGGCGCGGCCCGGACATCAGGCGGCGGCTGCCGCCGTCGCCTTGGCCGCTTCCTTGTACAGGTCGCGGACCTTGTCGGTCAGCTGCGCGCCCTGCGAGACCCAATGGTCGACGCGGGCGGTGTCCAGCACGACGCGCTGCTCGGCGCCCTGCGCGACGGGGTTGTAGTAGCCCACGCGCTCGATGTTGCGGCCGTCGCGCGCGCTGCGCGAGTCGGTGACGATGATGTGGTAGAAGGGGCGCTTCTTGGCGCCGCCGCGGGTAAGGCGGATCTTGACCATGGTGGTTTCCGTGTTGCCCAGTCGCCAGGATGGCGAGGTAAGCCGGGAATTGTAGCCCAGGCCGAAGCCGCGCGAAACCCCGCCCCGCCTCCCCGTCCCGCGCCTAGAGGTCGTCCCAGGGAACGGCGTCCAGAAGGTCCCGCAGCGCGCGGCCGAACCCGGCATCACCGGGAAACACATGGGCATCGACCGCCGCGATGGCGCGGATTCCGCTCGAATTGACCGCGAAGGCGGCGCGCTGCCCGGCCAGCTCGTCGAGGCGCAGCGGCACGCGCTGCTGGGGGATCCGGGCCTCGTGGAGCGCACGCTCCAGCAGCCGCCAGGTCACGCCCGGGAGCGCAGGAGCAAGGGGCCAGGTCACCGTGTCCCCGTCCCAGAAGGCGACGCTCCAGAAGCTGCCTTCGGCGATGCGCCCATCGGGGGCGACCAGGAGTGCATCGTCGTAACCGGCGGACTGTGCCTCCGCGCGCAGCGCGAACTGGGGTTGCAGCGCAAGGTGTTTCACTTCCGGGCAGGCGCGAAGGCCGTGATGGCTGCGCACGCGCAGCGGCGATGCGGGAACGGTGCGCGGCCGCTCGATCTCGACGTCGACACGCAGCAGACGAACCGCGTCGCCCGGTGCCGACGTGTCGTACCGGAACGGCGAAGCGACGGCCGCGTCGTCGTCCGACGACACCCGGGACCCGCCGGGACGCACGCAGACCCGGAGCGTGCGATCGGTCCGGTCGCCGTGCCGCAGACAGGCATCGCGGATTTCCCGCAGCAGCTTGCCCTTGTCCGTACCGATCCCCCACAGGTGCCCGGACGCCTGGCGCAGCCGCAGCAGGTGCAGGTCGCGCCCCTGCACACGGCCCGCGCGCATCTGCATGGTGGTGAAGTGGCCGGCCTCCACGGGATCGTCCGCGGAGGTGGCAAGGGCTTTGGGCACCGCCGGATCCTCCGCCATGCGACGGGCTCCAGCGCTCAGCGGAACGGCATCGCGCCGCGGCCGCCCATCATCCCCTGCAGGCCGCGCATCATGCCCTTCATGCCGCCGCGGCCCAGCTTGGCCATCATCTTTTCCATCTGCTGGTACTGCTTCATCAGCTTGTTGACGTCGGCCGGCGTCACGCCGGAACCGGCGGCGATGCGCTTGCGCCGCGAACCGTTCAGCAGCGCCGGGTTGCGACGCTCCTTCTTCGTCATCGAGTTGATGATGGCGACCATGCGCGGCACTTCCTTGCCGGTGACCTGGTTCTTCACCGAGTCCGGCACCTGGCCCATGCCCGGAAGCTTGTCCATCAGGCCGTGGATGCCGCCCATGCCCTGCATCTGCTCGAGCTGGTCGCGCATGTCGTTGAGGTCGAACTTCTTGCCCTTGGCAACCTTCTCGGCGAGCTTCTGCGCCTTCTCCTTGTCGACCTGCCCTTCCACCTGTTCGACCAGCGACAGCACGTCGCCCATGTCGAGGATGCGGCTGGCGATGCGGTCGGGATGGAAGACGTCGAGCCCGTCGACCTTCTCGCCGGTGCCGATGAATTTGATCGGCCGGCCAGTGATGTAGCGCACGCTGAGCGCCGCGCCGCCGCGGGCGTCGCCGTCGGTCTTGGTCAGCACCACGCCGGTCAGCGGCAGCGCCTCGCTGAAGGCCTTGGCGGTGTTGGCCGCGTCCTGGCCGGTCATGGCGTCGACCACGAACAGGGTCTCGACCGGGTTCACGGCGGCATGCAACGCCTTGATCTCGGCCATCATCGCCTCGTCGATCGCGAGGCGGCCGGCGGTGTCGACCAGCAGCACATCGATGAAGGACCGGCGGGCGTCCTCGATCGCGGCGCGGACGATGTCGACCGGCTTCTGCGCGGCGTCGGACGGGAAAAAGCGCACGTCGACCTGCTTCGCCAGCGTTTCCAGCTGGGCGATGGCGGCCGGCCGGTAGACGTCGGCGCTGACCACCATCACCTTCTTCTTGCGCTTTTCCTTCAGCAGCTTCGCGAGCTTGCCAACGGTGGTGGTCTTGCCCGCGCCCTGCAGGCCGGCCATCAGGATGACCGCCGGCGCCGGCACGTTGAGGTTGAGGTCCGCGGCGGCGGCACCCATGACCGCGGTCAGCTCGTCGCGCACGACCTTGATCAGCGCCTGGCCCGGCGTCAGCGACTTGAGCACTTCCTGGCCAACCGCGCGCACCTTGATGCGCTCGATCAGGGCCTGCACCACGGGCAGCGCGACGTCGGCCTCGAGCAGCGCGATGCGCACCTCGCGGGTGGCCTCGCGGATGTTCTCCTCGGTCAGCCGGCCGCGGCCGCGCAGGCGCTCGATGGTGCCGGAGAGGCGCTGGGTGAGGGACTCGAACATGCGGTGGACCTGCGTGGGGCGTTGGACCGGCAAGTATAGCTTTCGGCCCGTAAGCCGACGCCCGGCCCGGCCCCGGCTCCCCCCTGTAGGAGCGGCTACAGCCGCGATCGCCGACAGGGAGGACGCACCTGGTCATGCCCATGACGATGCCCGCAGGACCACGCAGGGCGATCGCGGCTGTAGCCGCTCCTACAGGGTGGGGGGTGCGGGGGGTCCGGGGGGTGCGGGGGTTCCGGGGGTTCCGGGGGTTCCGGGGGTTCCGCGGGTTCCGGGGGTTCCGGGGGTTCCGGGGGTTCCGCGGGTTCCGCGATTGCCGCGGTTGCCGGGGTTACCGGGGTTACCGGGGTTACCGGGGTCGGCGGCGCGGTGGCGGGCCGCGGCGGCGGACGCTGTCGCGGACGTCGACCTCGAAGGCGAGCGCGAGAGCGGCGTCGCCCCCGCCCAGCGTGAACTCCAGGGCATCCCGGGAAGGCAGACCGGCGACGTAGCCACGGAGGTCGTCATCGGGCAAGCCGATGTGCCAGCCGTCGGAGCCGACGGCGAAGGTCGCTGCCGCGCCCTCGACGATGCGCAGGAAGTGCCCCAATGCAGCGCCCGGGGCCCGGGTCTCGTTCGCCACCACCCCGCCATCCAGGAGACGCGCCAGCTCGTCCTCGTCGATCCGCAGTCGCAACGACTGGCCCTGCAGCTGGACCTTCATCGCGGTCCGGGCTCCGCCGCGGGCGACGCGTCGTCCACGCCGCACAGCGAGCAGCCCTCGCTCCACACGCTGTCGCCGTCCAGGTAGTGCTCCTGCTTCCAGATCGGGCTGGTGTGCTTGACCCGCTCGATCAGCTCGCGGCAGGCGCGGAAGGCCTCGTCGCGGTGCGGGGTGCCGGCGGCGATCACCACCGCCAGGTCGCCGACCCCCAGCCGTCCCCTGGCATGCGCCACGTAGAGCTTCACCTTCGGCCCGAAGCGCGCGTCCATGTCCTCGCAGATGGCGCGGAAGCCGGTCAGCGCCAGCGGCTCGAACATGTCGTAGCTGACACCGGTGACGACCCGGCCGTGGTTCAGGTCGCGCACGCGGCCGGCGAACATGGTCATGCCGCCGAAGCCCGGATCGGACACGAAGGCGATCGCCGCCGCCGGATCCAGCGGGCCGCCGGCGATGTCGCTGACCGCACAGTGGAAGCGCTCCATGCTCAGCCTCCGCTCACCGGCGGCAGCACCGCCATCGGCACGCCATCGGGCACCTGCTCGGCGTCGCGCAGCAGCGTGGTCTCGCTCGCAAACGCCGAGGCCTTGAGCAGCTCGGGCCGGTACGCCGGCCAGTGTTCGCGCCCATGGCGGTCGAGCGCCTCGCGCAGGTCGGCGACGCGCGCCCCGTCGGGCAGGTCCAGTTCCAGCCTCGCGGCGGGGTCGTGCTCGCGAAACGCACCAAACAGGCTCACGACCACCCTCATCGCGCCACCTCCTCGAACTTCAGGCCCTCGGCATGCCCGGGTGCGTAGACCTCCACCATGTCGCCGGCCGCAAAGGCCATCGTGGCTGCAGGCACCACGATCCACGCATTGGCATCGATCAGCGGCTGCACCTTGAACGACTCCTGCCCGTGCAGCACCCGCGCGCGCACCACGCCGTCGGCCAGCTCGACCCGCGCCTTCAGGTGGAAGCGGAGCGCGGCGCGCTTCTGCCAGGGCGCGGCCAGCGGCATCCACAGCGGGCGCTCGGGCGCCAGGCCGGTGAACGCCCGCAGCGCCGCCTCGGCGAAGAAGCGCAGGCCGACCGCGGCCGAGGCCGGATTGCCGGGCAGCCCGAAATACAGCTGGCCGCCGGCCAGGCGGGCGAACAGCAGCGGCCGCCCGGGGCGGATGTCGACCTTGTGGAAGCGGATGTCGGCGCCGATGCCGCGCAGCGCATCCGGCACGAAGTCATGGCGGCCCATCGACACCGCGCCGGTGCTGAGCACCACGTCGGCACCGGCCGCCAGGGCACGCCCGAGGGCGGCGAGGAAGTCCGCCGGCTCGTCGGTCACCGTCTCGCGCAGCACCAGCTCCGCGCCCGCGGCGTCCACGCGCGCGGCGAGGAAGGGCCCGTTGCTGTTGCGGATCTCGCCCGAGGACAGGGGCCGGCGGGGATCATCGACCAGTTCGCGCCCGGTGTTGAGCACGGCCACCCGTGGCCGTCGCCGCACCGCGACCTGGTCGACACCCAGCGAGGCCAGCACCATCACCGCGGCGGCATCCACCGCCCGGCCGGCCGTGAGCACGGTCGTCCCGCGCTCGACGTCCTGCCCGCGCAGGCGCACGTTGTCGCCGGGCTGCACGTCGGCCGTGAGCCGGATGCGGCGCGCGCGCCCGTCGCCGTCGCGCGCCAGCACCTCGACGCGTTCCACCGGCACGACACTGTCCAGGCCGCCGGGCATGCGCGCGCCGGTCATGATTTCCCAGGCCCCGGCGCCCGCGGCGTGCGACGCCTCGTCGCCGGCGACCTGCGAGCCGGCGACCTCGAGCTCCGTACCCGCCGGCAGCGCCCTGCCGTCGGCGAGAAGCGCGAACCCGTCCATCGCGGAATTGTCGAATGGCGGCAGGTCGGCGCCCGCCACCACGTCCTCCGCCAGCACCAGGCCGGCGGCCTCGGCCAGGCTCCGGTGCTCGACCGCGAACGGCGCGGCCTCGTGCAGGATCAGCGCCAGCGCCTCCTCGTGGCTGACCGCGCCGCTCACGCGTGGCCCCCGCCATCGACCATCGCCAGCGCGTGCGCGAGCAGCGGCGCCAGGATGTCCATGCCCTGCTTCGCCGCGCGCTCGCTGCCCGGCAGCGCGAACACCAGCATCCGCCCGACCTGGACCACCTCGGCGCGGCTCAGCCAGGCCATCGGCGTGTGCTTCGCGCTTTCGCTGCGGAACATCTCGGCCAGGCCGTCGATGCGGCGGTCGGCCACCGCGCGCAGCGCTTCCGGCGTCGCGTCGTTCGGGCCGAGCCCGGTGCCGCCGGTGCACAGCGTGATGCGCACGCCCTCGCCGGCCAGCGCGCGCAGGCGTCCGGCCAGCGGTTCGACGCCGTCGGGCAGCACCTCGGCCTCGGGCACGCGTGCGCCCAGCCTCCGCAGGCCGTCGACCAGCGCCGGCCCGGACATGTCCTTGTACTCGCCGCGGCTCGCGCGGTCGCTCAGCGTCAGCACCGCGCAGGGCACGTCGGCCAGCGGCGCGATGTCGCGCGGCCGGTAGTGCATCCGCTCGTCGTCGTCCATGCCCTCGGGGTGCAGCCACAGGCCGCTCTTGCCGCCTTCCTTGAACAGCAGGCGGATGCCGCCGATGGCCAGCGCCGGCTCCACCGGCTTGGTCAGGTCATAGAGCGTCAGCAGCGCGGCATTGGCACCTGCCAGCGCTTCCATCTCCACGCCGGTGCGCGCCTCGGTGGCGCATTCGCAGTACACGCGGATGGCGTTGCGCGCCGCCACCGGCACGCAGCGCACCCGTACCAGCTCCAGCGGCAGCGGATGGCACAGCGGCATCAGCGCGGACGCCATCTTCGCGCCCTGCAGGCCGGCCACTTCGGCCATCACCAGCGCATCGCCCTTGGGCAGGCGGCGGCCGACGATCAGCGGGAAGGCGGCCGCGCCGGCGAGCAGCTCGCCCACGGCCACCGCGCGCCGGCGGGTCGCGCGCTTGTTGCGGATGTCGGCCATGTGGAAGGCGGCCGGGCTGTCTTGGGTCGGGCTTTCGTGCGCCATGCTGTGGCTCATCCTCCGATGGATGCCAGGTGCGGGGTGAGACCGGTCTGGCCCTGGTGCAGGCCGTGGCCGGCGGCCTTGAGGCCGAGCTGGGTGCTGATACGCGCGACCAGCGCGTCGAAGTCGTCGTCGGACTGCAGCAGCGGACGCAGGCCGATGCCGAAGTCGCCGAACAGGCACAGGCGCAGGTCGCCGCGCGCGGTGACCCGCAGGCGGTTGCAGCCGGCGCAGAAGTCCTTCGAGTACGGCGCGATGATGCCCACGCGGCCGCGATAGTCGGGGTGGGCGTACTCGCGCGCGGGGCCGGCGTCGGGCGCGCGCGGGCGCAGCGACCAGCCGGCGGCCAGCAGCTGCTGCTCGATCGCTTCCGCGCGCAGGTGGTGGCGCTCGAAGAAGTCGAGGTTGTCGCCGGTGCGCATCAGCTCGATGAAGCGGATCGCGACGTCGCGCCCGCGCAGGTAGTCGAACCACGCGGGCAGCTCGTCGTCGTTGCGGCCACGCAGCAGGACGGCGTTGAGCTTGACCGAGTCGAAGCCGAGCCCAAGCGCCAGCTCGACGCCTTCGGTGACCTCGGCGAAGCGGTCGTGGCCGGTGATCTCGCGGAACCGCCCGGCATCGAGGGTGTCGAGGCTGACGTTGAGCGCGGTCAGGCCGGCCTCGCGCCACGCGCGGACATGGCGCGGCAGGTGGGTGCCATTGGTGGTGATAGCGACGCGGCGGATGCCCGGTACGGTGGCGACCGTCGAGATGATCGGCAGCAGGTCCTTGCGCAACGTCGGCTCGCCACCGGTCAGGCGCAGCTTGCTCATGCCGAGCGCCGCGAAGCCGCGGACCAGGCGCCGGATCTCGTCGGGCTCGAGGAAGCGCGCGCGGCCCTCCGCGCGATAGCCGTCCGGCAGGCAGTAGCTGCAGCTGTAGTTGCACGCCTCCGTCAGCGAGAGGCGCAGATACGGGAACGACCGTCCGAACCGGTCGACCAGGGCCACCATGTTGTGCTCCATTCCGATACAGGGAGGCCGGTCCGTTTCCAGTCCGACCCGGTGGCCCGGAGGCCACGGCCCGGGAGCCATATCCGTGAGGACACAGGCCGCCGGGCTTGGAGTCGCGGAGCCAGGGCTCCGCTTGCCGCCAGCATAGCCGCTCCGCGCGCCGACCGCGGTGCGCGTTCAGCCGGAGAGTCCGTATGCGAAACTGCGCGGATGATTGCCGTGCTCGCCGCCGTCGCGCTGTATCTCCTGGCCACCGGCCTGCTGGTGGCGGAAGTCCGCCGCGGCGGCGCGGGCCGCGCCTGGCTGCCGGCCGCGGCGGTCGCGCTGGTGATGCATGCGGCCGAGCACGTATTTGCCTGGCGCCAGATCGGCGGCGCCGACATGCACTTCTACGCCGCGCTGTCGCTGGTGACCCTCGGCATGGCGGTGCTGACCACGGCGGTGGGCGCGCGTGGGCGCATGGCCACGCTCGGGATGGTGGTGTTCCCGCTCGCCTCCGCGGCGCTGGTGGCAACCCATCTGCACGGCCATCGTCCCCCGGAGCCGCTGGACTGGCGCCTGCAGCTGCATGCCTGGATGGCCCTGCTCGCCTACGCGACCCTGGCGGTCGCGGCGCTGCTCGCGGTCGGGCTGTGGCTGCAGGAGCGCGCCCTCAGCCGCCGCGAGATCCACCACTGGCTGCGCGCGCTGCCGCCCCTGGTCGAGCTGGAGACCCTGCTGTTCCGCACCATCGCGACCGGCTTCGTGCTGCTGAGCGCGACCCTGCTGACCGGCATCCTGTTCGTCGACGACCTGCTGGCGCAGCACCTGCTGCACAAGACCGTGCTCAGCCTGCTGTCGTGGCTGGTGTTCGGGGTGCTGCTGCTGGGGCGCTGGCGCAAGGGTTGGCGCGGCCGTACCGCCGTGCACTGGACCCTGGCCGCGATGGCGCTGCTGGTCCTGGCGTTCTTCGGCAGCAAGTTCGTGCTGGAGCTGGTGCTGCAGCGCGCCTGATCCTGGCTGGGCCGGTCACCCGGCGGCGTCGATGGCGTCGGCCAGGCGCTCGACGCCAACCACCTCCAGGTCCTTGTAGCGGCCGGACTTCGGGGCGTTGGCCTTTGGCACGATCGCGCGCAGGAACCCGTGCGTCGCGGCCTCCTTCAGCCGCTCCTCGCCATTGGGCACCGGGCGGATCTCGCCGGACAACCCGACCTCGCCGAAGGCGATGGTCTTGTCGGCCAGCGGCCGATCCTGCAGCGAGGACAGCACCGACAGCAGCACCGGCAGGTCGGCCGCGGTCTCCTGCACCCGGATGCCGCCGACGACGTTGACGAAGACGTCCTGGTCGCCGGTGGCGATGCCGCCATGGCGGTGCAGCACGGCCAGCAGCATCGCCAGCCGGTTCTGCTCCAGGCCCACCGCCACCCGGCGGGGGTTGGACAGTGGCGATGAATCCACCAGGGCCTGCACCTCGACCAGCAGCGGCCGCGTGCCCTCGCGCGTCACCATCACGCAGCTTCCGGGCTGCCGCGTGCCACCCGACAGGAAGATCGCCGACGGGTTGGGCACTTCCTTCAGGCCCTTGTCGCCCATCGCGAACACGCCCAGCTCGTTGACCGCGCCGAATCGGTTCTTGAACGCGCGCAGCACGCGGAAGCGGCTGCCCGAGTCGCCCTCGAAGTACAGCACCGCGTCGACCATGTGCTCGAGCACGCGCGGACCGGCGATCCCGCCCTCCTTGGTCACGTGGCCGACAAGGAACACCGCGGTGCCGGTCTCCTTGGCGTAGCGCACCAGGCGCGCGGCCGATTCGCGCACCTGGCTGACCGAGCCCGGGGCCGCGGTCAGCGTCTCGGTCCACAGCGTCTGCACCGAGTCGGCGACGATCAGCCGCGGCCTGAGCTTCGAGGCATGCCCGAGGATGTGCTCGACGCAGGTTTCGGCGAGCGCATTGACCCCGTCCAGCGGCAGGCCGAGCCGGTATCCGCGCCCGGCCACCTGGGCCAGCGACTCCTCGCCGGTCACGTACAGCCCGGGCAGCGCCGCCGACATGCTGGCCACCGCCTGCAGCAGCAGGGTCGACTTGCCGATGCCGGGATCGCCGCCCACCAGCACGACCGCGCCCTCGACCAGGCCGCCGCCCAGCACGCGGTCGAATTCGCCGATGCCGGTGCTCACGCGCACCTCGTCGGCCTGGCGCACGTCCGCCAGCGGCATGACCTTCGGCGCCTCGGCCTTGCCGGCCCAGCCGCCGCGGCGCGCCGGCCCGGCCGCCTTGGCCGAGGCCGCGCTTTCGAGCACGATCTCGGACAGCGTGTCCCAGGCCCCGCAGGCCCCGCACTGGCCCTGCCACTTGCTGAAATCGGCGCCGCATTCGTTGCAGACGTAGGCGGTACGGGCCTTGGCCATGGATCGGGATGCCTCGGGGGAAGTGGCCGGAAGGATAGCCGGCGCCCGTCGCGGGGCGCGAGACGCGGCCCGCGCGGTGTCCGATGCGTCGGCCTGTTCACGTTTCCAGTCGGGTCCCCCGCCGTGTTCGGCGGCATCCGGAGCGCAGGCACGTGATCCTCGATTACCTCGACCCGTCCACGCCCGATGACTTCAACTGCCATGTCTGCGTCATCGGGGCCGGGCCGGCGGGGATCGCCATCGCGTCGGCCTTCGCGCAGAGCCGGTTCACGGTCTGCGTGCTGGAAAGCGGCGGACTGGAGAGCGAGCAGGACAGCCAGGCGCTCAATGACGGCGAATCGGTGGGCCCTGCCCTGCTTGACCCCGCGCTGTGCCGGCTGCGCGCCCTGGGCGGCAGCTGCCGGCTCTGGGGCGGCGGCTGCGTGCCCCTGACGCGGCTCGACCTGGAGGCCCGCCCGTGGGTGCCGTCCAGCGGCTGGCCGCTCGATTTCGACGAACTCGTGGCCTGGTGCCGGCGCGCCCGCGACGCCTGCGGCATCGACGCGCGCCACGACATCGGTGACGGTTCGTTCGCCAACGCGCGCTTCCTGCACGCCCTTCCGCTGCGCGGTGAGCACGCCATCGACCGGGTCTGCATCGAGAGCCCGGTGCTGTTCCAGACCCACTACCGGACCCTGTTCCAGGAGTCCGGCAACATCACCCTGCTGCTGCACGCCAACCTGATGGAGCTGGCCGCCGCACGCGACGCCGGCCGGGTGCAGGCCGCGCGCATCGGCGCGCTCGACGGACGCCGCGGCGCCGTGCACGCCAGGCACTACGTGCTCGCCGCCGGCGGCATCGAGAACGCGCGCCTGCTGCTGGCGTCCGACGGCGTGCACCCGGGCGGGCTCGGCAACCGCCACGACCAGGTCGGGCGCCACTTCATGGACCACCCGCGCTGCGTCGCCGGCCAGGTGGTGGGCGGCGACCTTGCCGCGCTGCTGCGGCCGTACGATCGCGACGGACAGCGCGAAAGCCGCCCGCTCTACCGGGAGCTCGGGCTCGCCGACAGCGCGCAGCGGCGCCTGGGCCTGCTCAATGCGCGGGCGCGGCCGATCCCGGTCACCGACGCCGCGCCCGCGGGGCTGCAGGCACTGCGCGAACTGCGCGCGAGCTTCCGTCCACCGGCGCTGGAGGCGGCGAACAAGGTCGATGCCGAGGTGCAGCAGGCACTGGCCAGCGGCATTGCCGGCGCCTCCATGCCGGCCCCGGCACCGCGCAGGAGCAACGGCCGGCGCGCCCGCCTGGCGCTGCGGGTCGGCATGAACGCGAGCGACGTCGCGGGTGCCTTCGCGCGCAGGCTGCGCAAGCGGCCGGTCGACCGCTACAGCCGGGTCGACCTGATGGCCTACTTCGAGCAGGCGCCCAACCCGGACAGCCGGATCACCCTGGGCGAGGCGCGCGACGCGCTGGGCATGCGCAGGGTGCGGGTCGACTGGCGCCTGACAGCGCTCGACCATGCCTCCTACCGCACCAGCGCGGCCCTGCTCGGCGAGGAGGCGGCGCGGTGCTGCGGCGGGCGTTTCGAGGCTTCGCCGTGGGTGCGCGACCCGTCGGTGGAACCCGCCGTGGTCGGGACCGCCCACCACATCGGCACCACGCGCATGGCCAGTCGGCCCGAGGATGGCGTGGTCGATCCGCACTGCAGGGTCCACGGCATGGAGAACCTGCACGTGGCCGGAAGCTCGGTCTTCCCGACCAGCGGCTGGGCCTTCCCGACCTTCACCATCGTCGCGCTCGCGATGCGCCTCGCCGACCGGCTGCGCACCGGGCTGGAGATCGTCGGCCTCTGATGCTTTGACCCCGGCGCCGGGCGCCCCCTACAATACGCGGCCACGCCGGAATAGCTCAGTTGGTAGAGCGGCGCATTCGTAATGCGTAGGTCGTAGGTTCGATTCCTATTTCCGGCACCAGTTGCAGCGATACACCAGAGGGTTGGACGGATCCCGTCCAGCCCTTTGTCGTTCATGGCCGCGCAGGTTCACACGGCCGGTCACGTGCGTCAGTGCGCCCCTACTCCACCAGCTGCAGCCGCAGCTCCTTGGGCAGCGCGAACACCATGCTCTCGGGCTCGCCTGCGAGTTCGCGCACGCCGTCGGCACCCAGCTCGCGCAGCCGCGCCAGCACGCCCTCGACCAGCACGTCCGGCGCCGATGCGCCCGCGGTCACGCCGACGTGGCGGCGGCCCAGCACCCAGCCGGGCTGGATCTCGTCGGCGCCGTCGATCAGGTAGGCCTCCACGCCCTCGCGCTCGGCCAGCTCGCGCAGCCGGTTCGAGTTGGAGCTGTTTGGCGAGCCGACGACCAGCACCAGGTCGCACTCGGCGGCCAGCTCGCGCACCGCGTCCTGGCGGTTCTGGGTGGCGTAGCAGATGTCGTCGTTCTTCGGGCCCTGGATGGCCGGGAAACGCCGGCGCAGGGCCGCGATCACGCTGCGGGTGTCATCGACCGAGAGCGTGGTCTGCGTGGTGTAGGCGAAATTCTCCGGCTGGGCCACCTGCAGCGCCTCGACGTCGGCGACGTCCTCGACCAGGTAGATGCTGCCGCGGCCGCGTTCGCGGTTCCACTGGCCCATCGTGCCTTCGACTTCGGGATGCCCGGCGTGGCCGATCAGCACCACGTCGCGGCCCGCGCGGCAGTGGCGCGCGACCTCGAAGTGCACCTTGGTCACCAGCGGACAGGTGGCATCGAAGACCTTCAGGCCGCGGCGCTCGGCTTCGCTGCGCACGGCCTGCGAGACCCCGTGGGCGCTGAAGATGACCGTGTTGCCGTCCGGCACCTCGTCGAGCTCTTCGACGAAGATCGCGCCGCGCTGCTTGAGGTCGTCGACGACGTAGCGGTTGTGGACGACCTCGTGGCGAACGTAGATCGGTGCGCCCAGGGTCTCGATCGCGCGCTTGACGATCTCGATCGCGCGATCGACGCCGGCGCAGAACCCACGGGGATTGGCGAGCAGGATGTCCATGGCGCCCATTCTACCCGGCGGCGCCTTTACCAGCCCTACGAGCCGGCGGGACCCCTACCGTCCCTCCCTGTAGGAGCGGCCATGGCCGCGATCGGCATCGGGCGCCGCCTGGCCTAGGCAATACGATGGCGCGGGTGGCGATCGCGGCCATGGCCGCTCCTACATCGGCGGGCTGCGGCCGGCTTCCGGCTTCGGCGCCAGCAGGCCGAACAGCGCGATGCCGACGGCACCGCCGACGATCGCGGCGTCGGCGATGTTGAAGGCCGGCCAGTAATGCTCGCGCCAGTGCCACTGGATGAAGTCGATCACGTGGCCATGGACCAGCCGGTCGATGACGTTGCCGATGGCCCCGCCGATCACCAGCGCGAAGGGCAGCGCGGTGCGCCAGTCGGCGCGGGGGGTGCGCGACAGCCACACCGCGAGCAGGCCGCTGATGCCGAAGGCCAGCACGGTGAAGAACCACTTCTGCCAGCCGCCGGCGTCCGACAGGAAGCTGAATGCCGCGCCGGTGTTGTAGGTGCGGTACCAGTTCCAGAAGCCGTCGATCACCGGGATCGCGGTGTACTCGGGCAGGCTCGTCAGCACCCACTGCTTGGTCAGCTGGTCGAGCACCAGGACCAGCAGCGAGAGCAGCAGCCAGGACAGTGCATTGGGCTTGGGCTTCAGAACCACTGGCGATCCTCCCCCGGACCGTCGACGTTGGATGCGCAGCGCGTGCACAGCGCCGGATGCAGGGCCACGGAACCCACGTCGCCACGCCGCTGCCAGCAGCGCACGCACTTGGGCTTGTCCGTCTTCACCGCCGACACCCGGATCGCCTCGGCGCCGTCCTCGGCGACCAGGGCCACGTCGCCGCTGATGAAGAAGAAGCGCAGCTCGTCGACCAGGCCCGACAGCCGGTTCTGGTCCGCCACGCCGCAGGCCAGGGTGATCTCGGCATCGAGCGCGGCGCCGATCTCGCCGCTGGCGCGCATCGGCTCCAGCACCTTCGAGACCTGCTCGCGCAGGCGCAGCAGCTCGTCGAACTCGCGCGCCGACAGTGGCGCGCCATCGGCCAGCGGCTCCAGTCCCTCGTACCAGGTCGCGAACAGCACGTTGTCCTCGCGCTCGCCCGGCAGGTAGGCCCACATCTCGTCGGCGGTGAAGGCCAGGATCGGTGCGATCCAGCGCACGAAGGCCTCGCTGATGCGGTACATCGCCGACTGCGCGCTGCGTCGTCCGCGCGAGTCCTCGCGCATGGTGTACAGGCGGTCCTTGGTGACGTCGAGGTACAGCGAGCCCAGGTCGACGCTGCAGAAGTTCATCAACAGCTGCACCACCTCGGCGAAGTCGTAGCGCGCGCAGGCGTCGGTGATCTTCGCCTGCAGCTCCCAGGCGCGGTGCACGATCCAGCGGTCGAGTGCGAGCATGTCGTCCGCCGCCAGCAGGTGCACCGCGGGGTCGAAGCCGTGCAGGTTGCCGAGCAGGAAGCGCGCGGTGTTGCGGATGCGGCGGTAGGCGTCGGCGTTGCGCTTCAGGATCTCCTTCGACAGCGACATCTCGTTGCTGTAGTCGGCCGAGGCGATCCACAGGCGCAGGATGTCGGCGCCGAGCGTCTTCATGATCTCCTGCGGCTCGATGCCGTTGCCGAGCGACTTCGACATCTTGCGGCCGTGCTCGTCGACGGTGAAACCGTGGGTCAGGCACTGCCGGTACGGCGCCGCCTTGTCGATCGCGATACCGGTCAGGAGCGACGACTGGAACCAGCCGCGGTGCTGGTCGGAGCCTTCCAGGTAGAGGTCGGCCGGCTTGCCGATGCCGCGCGCGGCCAGCACGCATTCGTGGGTGACGCCGGAGTCGAACCAGACGTCGAGGATGTCGGTGACCTTGTCGTAGTGCGCGGCCTCGTCGCCCAGCAGCTCCGCGGGATCCAGGTCGAACCAGGCGTCGATGCCGCCCTGCTCCACCCGGTCGGCGGCGGCGCGCATCAGTTCGCTGGAGCGCGGATGCGGCTCGCCGGTCTCGCGGTGCACGAACAGCGCGATCGGCACGCCCCAGGTGCGCTGGCGCGAGATGGTCCAGTCCGGACGGCCCTCGACCATGCCGGCGATGCGCGCCTCGCCCCAGCCGGGGAACCACTCGACGCCCTGGATCGCGGCCAGCGCATCGCGACGCAGGCCGGCCTGGTCCATCGAGATGAACCACTGCGGGGTGGCGCGGAAGGCCACCGGCGTGCGGTGGCGCCAGCAGTGCGGATAGCTGTGCTCGAGCTTGGCGTACGCCAGCAGCGCGCCGCTGGCGCGCAGCACTTCGACCAGCGCGTCATTGGCCTTCCAGATGTGCGTGCCGGCCAGTTCGACGCCGTTGGCCGCGGGCGTCGAAGGCAGGTAGACGCCACGGCCATCGAGCGGGTTCATCTGCCCTGCCGTGTAGCGCTCGACCAGGCCGTACTGCTGCGCGGCGGTGAAGTCCTCCTGGCCATGGCCGGGGGCCGTGTGCACGGCGCCCGTGCCGTCGTCGTCGGTGACGTGGCCACCCAGGATCAGCGGGATATCGCGTGCGGCATAGAAGGGATGCGCGAGCAGCATGTGCTCCAGCGCTTCGCCCTTGGCATGGCCATGCACGACCGCCTCGCCTTCGACGCCGTAGCGCGCCAGCGCACGCTCGGCGAGCGACGCGGCCAGCACCAGCCAGCGCGGCGTGTCGCCATGCGCGGGGCCTTCGACGAGCGAATACTCGATGTCCGGGCCCAGCGACACCGCCAGCGACGCGGGCAGCGTCCATGGAGTCGTGGTCCAGATCGGCACCACAACCTCGACGCCATCCGGCAGCACCGCACCGAACGCACGGGCCAGCGCCGCGGCGTCGCGCGCCACGTAGGCCACGTCCACCGCCGGCGACACCTTGTCCTGGTACTCGATCTCGGCCTCGGCCAGCGCCGAGCCGCAGTCGAAGCACCAGTACACCGGCTTGGCGCCGCGCAGCAGGTGCCCGTTGTCGATCACCTTGGCCAGCGCGCGCATCTCGTCGGCCTCGAACTTCGGGTCGAGCGAAAGATAGGGATCGTCCCAGTCGCCGAGCACGCCGAGGCGCTTGAAGTCCTGCTTCTGCAGCGCGATCTGCGACAGCGCGTATTCGCGGCAGGCCTGGCGGAACGCGGCGGCGTCGAGCTTGGCACCGACGCGGCCGTGCTTCTTCTCGATCGCGATCTCGATCGGCAGGCCGTGGCAGTCCCAGCCCGGGATGTAGGGCGCATCGAAACCGGCCACCGTCTTCGAGCGGACGATGATGTCCTTCAGGATCTTGTTGACCGCATGCCCGAGGTGGATCGGACCGTTCGCATAGGGCGGGCCATCGTGCAGCACGAAGCGCGGCCGACCCGCGGCGTGCGTGCGCAGCTGCCGGTAGAGGCCGTCCGCCTCCCAGCGCGCGAGCGTGTCCGGCTCCCGCCTGGGCAGGTCGCCGCGCATCGGGAACGCGGTCTCGGGCAGGAGGATGGTCGGCTTGTAGCGCTGGCTGTCGTCGGTCACGCGGTTGCTCGCTGGGGGGCCTGCATCAGGATGTCGCGTGCCTGCGCGGCATCGCGATCCATCTGCGCGACCAGGGTCGGCAGGTCGGGGTACTTCTCTTCGTCGCGCAGGCGCGCGACGAATTCCACCTCGATGCGGCGACCGTACAGGTCGCCGGAGAAATCGAACAGGTGGGCCTCGAGCAGGGGTTCGAGGCCGTCCACCGTGGGCCGGGTGCCGAAGCTCGACACGGACGGCCAGGGCGCATCGCCCACGCCATGCACGCGGGTGGCGTAGATGCCCTGCAGCGCCGGCACCTTGCCGCCGAAGCGCAGGTTGGCCGTGGGGAAGCCCAGCGTGCGGCCGAGCTGGCGCCCGCGCACCACGCGCCCGCTGATGGCGTAGGGGCGGCCCAGCAGGCGCGCGGCGCTGTCGAAATCCCCGGCCAGGAGCGCGGCGCGGATGCGCGTGCTGGACACGCGCTCGCCGTCGAGCTGCACCGGCGCGATCTCGCCCGCGCTGAAGCCCAGGCCTTCGCCCGAGGCGCGCAGGGTCGCCAGGTCGCCGGCGCGCCGGCTGCCGTAGCGGAAGCACGGCCCGACCCAGACCTCGCGTGCACGCAGCCGGCCCGCCAGCACGCGCGCGGCGAACGCGTCGGGCGACATGGCGGCGAAGCGCGCATTGAAGCGCAACAGGCCGACGAGGTCCGCGCCCAGCGCCTGCAGCCCCGCTGCGCGCGCGCGCGGCAGCATCAGGCGGGGCGGCGGGGCGGCAGGCGCGAAGAACTCGCGCGGCAAGGGCTCGAAGCTCAGGGCCACCAGCGGCACGTCAAGCGCGCGTGCGCGCGCCGCGGCGTGGCGCACCAGCGCGCGGTGGCCGAGGTGCAGGCCGTCGAAGGCGCCGATGCAGGCCACGCTGCCTTCGGGGCACAGGGGCCCGCCGTCGACGTCGCGGAACAGCTGCTTCATGGGATCCAGTGTGGTGTGGCGCGGCCACCCGTGGCCGCGCGCCCGACCGGGGTCGGCCGCCCAGTATAGCGGCCGCGTCCCTGCACCCGGCTTCAGTGCCGCAGGTGCCGTGGTCGCAGGCCCAGCGCCAGCATCGCCACCCCGTAGGCCAGGGCACCGGCGGCGACCACCGCCAGCAGCAGCGCGGCGCGCAGCAGCAGGCTGTCGATGGCCGTCCAGTCGCCGATCCAGCGGCTGAGCGCGAGCACCGTGGCCGCCATCGCCGCGCAGGCGACCGCCATCCGCAGCCAGAACACGCCCCAACCCGGCTGCAGCCGGGCGAGGCCGGCGCGCTTCAGGTAGCGCCACAGCAGCCAGGCGTTGACGATGCCGGCCAACCCCGTCGCCAGGGCGATCCCGCCGTGGGCCCCGGGCACGTCCCACAGCCACAGCGGCGTGGTGAAGGCGATGGTCATGACGACGTTGGCGATCACCGTGATGATCGCCGCGCGCATCGGGGTCTTCGTGTCCTGGCGGGCGTAGAAGGCCGGCGCCAGCACCTTGGTCAGCATGAAGGCCGGGATGCCGATGCTCATCGCCGACAGGCTGAGCGCGGCCATGCGGGTGTCGTGCGGCGTGAAGCGGCCGCCCTGGTAGACGACCGCGGTGAGCGGCTCGGCCAGCAGCAGCAGGCCGACCGCGGCCGGCACGCCCGCCAGCAGCGCCATCCTCAGCGCCCAGTCGAGCGTGACGCCATAGCCCTCGCTGTCCTCGGCGGCGTGCCGGCGCGACAGGTGCGGCAGGATCACCGTGCCGATGGCCACGCCGAACAGGCCCAGCGGAAACTCCACCAGGCGATCGGACAGGTACAGCCAGGTCTGGCTGCCGGTCACCAGCAGCGACGCGAACACCGTGCCCACCAGCAGGTTGAGCTGAGCCACCGAGGACGAGAACAGGGTCGGCACCATCAGCCTGGCGACCCGGCGCACGTCGGGATGGCGGAAGCCGGGCTTGAAGGCCGGCCGCATGCCGAGCCGCCCCAGCGCCGGCCACAGCAGGGCCAGCTGCAGCACGCCCGCCACCAGGACGCCCCAGGCCAGGGCCTTCACCGGCTCGGCGAAGTAGCGCGACCCCCAGACGATGGCGGCGATCATCACCAGGTTGTGCAGCACCGGCGTCACCGCCGGCAGCGCGAAGCGGCCGAAGCTGTTGAGCACCGAGGCCACCAGGGCCATCAGCGAGATGCACACCAGGTAGGGGAAGGTGATGCGGAGCATGTCGGCGATGAGCGCCAGCTTCTCCGGATCGTCGATCGCGCCCGGCGCGAACATGCGCGCCAGCAGCGGCGCGGCCAGCATGCCGACGGCCGCGAACACCAGCACCACGGCCAGCAGCGCGCCGGCCATGGCGTCCAGGAACGCCTTCAGCGCGCGCGGGTCGCCGCGTTCGCGCAGCTCGTTGAAGACCGGCACGAAGGCCATCTGCACCGAGCCCTCGGCGAAGATCCGGCGCAGGTAGTTGGGGATCCGGTAGGCGATGACGAAGGCGTCCATCGCCACCGACACGCCGAAGACGCGCGACTGCAATGCGTCGCGCAGGAAGCCGGCGATGCGCGACAGCAGGGTCATGGCGCTGAACACGGCCGTCGAACGCAACAGGCCGCCGCCCCGCCTGGGGGCATTGGCGGGCGGCGGCGCGGGCGGCGTTCCTGGAGCCGAGCCCGCCGGCGTGGCGGCGGCCGGATCCAGCCCCGCGGCCCCGACCGCGCCGTCCACGCCCTCCCCCTTGGCCCCGCCCTGTACCATTGCACTCACGCCAGCAATCCCATGACCCGGGGATTGTTGACGCAAATCCATGATTCGGCCATACTTTCCTGCTTGTTCGACCCGAATTCCATCTTTACACCGTTTCCAGGATCCCGCCGTGGCCAACATCAAGTCCTCCAAGAAGCGCGCCAAGCAGGCCGTCGTGCGCAACCTGCGCAACAACAGCCAGCGCTCGCAGATGCGCACCGCCGTCAAGAAGGTGCTGAAGGCGCTCGACGCCAATGACGCCGCTGGCGCGCAGGAGGCTTTCAACTCCGCGCAGCCGCTTCTCGACCGGTTCAGCGCCCGTGGCCTGATCCACAAGAACAAGGCCGCCCGCCACAAGAGCCGCCTGGCCGCCCGCATCAAGGCGATCGCCACCGCCGCCTGAGGCAGCACGCCCGCGACACCCGAAAGCCCGGCTCCGGCCGGGCTTTTCGTTTGTGTGCTTCGCCCTGGGCGGGGCATTGGAGCAAGGCCTTGCCACGGATCACGCGGATTACGCGGATCTACACGGATCAGGCAAGGCTTTCTCGATGGAAGCGTCTGCCCTATCCGCGCGAATCCGCGTAATCCGCGTCATCCGTGGCAAAGGCTCTTCTTCAGAACTCCCCGGCATCCGCCGCATCTGCGGCGTCGCGGGACTGTTCGTCGAGGAAGGCCTGGATCTTCAGCATCACGTCGCGGGTGCCTTCGCGGGCAAGGCCGGAGACGATGAACCAGGGGGCGGTCCAGCCCAGGGTGGCCACCACGCGCTCGGCGTGGGCGCGGGCGTCATCGGCCGGCAGCAGGTCGGCCTTGTTGAACAGCAGCCAGCGCGGCTTGTCCATCAGGCCGGCGTCGAACTTCGCCAGCTCCTGCTCGATCGCGCGCACCTGGTCGGCGGCATCGGAGCCGTCCAGCGGCTCGACTTCCACCAGGTGCAGCAGCAGGTGGGTGCGCTGGATGTGGCGCAGGAACAGCGCGCCCAGGCCGGCGCCGTCGGCAGCGCCCTCGATCAGGCCGGGGATGTCGGCGATCACGAAGCTGCGCGCCGGCTCCACGCTGACCACGCCCAGGTTCGGGTAGAGCGTGGTGAACGGGTAATCGGCCACCTTCGGCGTCGCCGCGGAGACGGCGCGGATCAGGGTGGACTTGCCGGCGTTGGGGAAGCCGAGCAGGCCGACGTCGGCCAGCAGCTTCAGCTCCAGGCGCAGCTCGCGCTGTTCGCCCTCGGCGCCCGGCGTGGCCTTGCGCGGGGCCCGGTTGACCGAGCTCTTGAAATGCATGTTGCCCAGGCCGCCCTCGCCGCCGCGGGCCACCAGCAGGCGGTCGCCGTCGCCGACCAGGTCGCCGATCACCTCCTCGGTGTCGACGTTGAGGACCTGGGTGCCCACCGGCACCATGATCACCACGTCGTCGCCGCCCTTGCCGTAGCGCTGCTGGCCCATGCCGTCCTGGCCACGCTGCGCGCGGAACAGCTTCTGGTGGCGGAAATCGACCAGGGTGTTGAGGTTGCGCGTCGCCTCCAGCCACACGTCGCCGCCGTTGCCGCCGTCACCGCCGTCCGGGCCGCCGAGGGGAATGTACTTCTCGCGCCGGAAGCCGACGCAGCCGTTGCCGCCATTGCCGGCGATCACGGTGATTTCGGCTTCGTCTACGAGTTTCATGGGGTCGGCTGCCGGATCTGATGGGATGGACGGGGCTCCGCGAAGGATGCCCGGAAACGAAAAGCCCCGCCGGAGCGGGGCCCTTCACGGAACGTGTCGCGAGGCTCAGGCCTCGGCGATCACGTTCACGGTGCGGCGCTTCTTCGGACCCTTGGTCGTGAACTCGACCTTGCCGTCGATCAGCGCGAACAGGGTGTGGTCGCGGCCGAGGCCGACGCCCGAACCCGGGTGGAACTGGGTGCCGCGCTGGCGGACGATGATGTTGCCGGCGTCGATCGCCTGGCCACCGTACATCTTCACGCCGAGGTACTTCGGATTGGAGTCGCGACCGTTGCGCGAGGAACCTACGCCCTTTTTATGTGCCATGGCTGCGTCTCCTTACTTCTTGTCGCCGGAATCAGCGATCCCGGTGATCTCGATTTCGGTGTAGTGCTGCCGGTGGCCCATCTGCTTGCGATGGTGCTTGCGGCGGCGGAACTTCACGATGCGCACCTTGTCGGCGCGGCCGTGGGCCTTGACGGTGGCGGTGACGGTGGCGCCCTTGAGCGCGTCACCGAGCTTGATGCCATCGGAATCACCGAGCATGAGCACGTTGTCGAACGTGATCTCCTTGCCCGCTTCGACGTCCAGCAGCTCCACGCGCAGGGTCTCACCCTGCATCACGCGGTACTGCTTGCCGCCCGTTACCAGGACTGCGTACATGACCAGACTTCCTCTGTAGTTATTGTGGTCGCCTGCCGCCATCGAGGGCGGACAGGAGCGGAATTGTAGAGGAATCGGCAATTTGCGGTCAAACCTCGCTGAATGGCCGCTATACGGTTGCGCTTCCCGGGCGGCTTCCGGTAGGTTCGGGTTGTCGGACGGGTACAGGGGCCCATCCGCTGCACAACCAGCTGTCAGGCACCCGATGCCGGCGCCGTGGTAAGCGCCGCAAAGGCTGCGATCGCCTTCCGGAGATCCTCTGTACGTGCTCAGCCTGAACCACCCGGGTACCCGTTCCAGCCTTCGCGGCCGCCTCGCGGCGTGCGGACGCACGCGTCCCGCAAACCCGATTCACCGCCCCCGGATCCTCCGCGATCCGCCGGCCCCCGCAGCGCAGCGCGCCGCGTTTCCACCTGCACGTCCACAGGCCGCAGCCCCAGGGGCTGCGCCATGGGCGTGCGTACAGCTTCCACTGGAGTAGCACGAGCCACGACGTGGATGGGGCCGACCGCCAAGCGCGTTCGGATCGACGAAAGGAGAGAGGAACGAAATGACAAGCACGACTCGGAGCAACACAACGACCGCACTGGCAGTGGCGATCACCGCCGCCCTGTTCGCGGCGCCCGCCTACTCGGCCATGCGCACGCCAGCGGCCGGCAAGATCGCCCAGATGCAGAAGGCGGTGGCCAAGCAGCCGGTCTTTTCCAAGCCCGCGCAGGCCTATGGCACCAACCTGAAGGCCCCCGCCGACACGCACTACGACAGCTTCCTGGTGAGCTTCCACAAGGGCGCGAAGCCCGCCGCGGACATGCAGCGCCAGCTCGACGCGATCGGCAAGGCGCTCGGTGCCCGCATCACCATCGAGCGGACCACCGGCACCGGCGCCCAGCTGATCCGCACCAACCGGGATATCGACGTCGTCGAGCGCAGGCAGCTCGAAGTCGCGCTGATGAAGCACCCGTCCGTCCGGGCGGTCGAGCCGAACGGCCGCCTGTACCGCGCGTTCGAACCCAACGATCCGATGTTCGCGCAGCAGTGGCATTACAAGGGCGGCGGCATGGGCATCAATGCCACCGAGGCCTGGGACAACTACGACGGCGACGGCTACATCGTCGCCGTGCTCGATACCGGACAGCTCCAGCACGAAGACCTCACCGGCCAGTTCGTGGCGGGTTACGACTTCATCTCCGATCCGGCCAACGCGCGCGACAGCGACGCGCGTGACCCGGATCCGACCGACACCGGCGACTGGGACGACAAGTACGACAGCAGCTGGCACGGCACCCACGTGGCCGGCACCGTCGCCGCGCTGACCAACAACAGCCTCGGCGTGGCCGGCGTGGCCCACGGTGCCAAGGTCCAGCACGTACGCGTCCTGGGCAACGCGGGTGGCTCGTTCGCGGACATCAACGACGCCATCGTCTGGGCCTCGGGCGGCCAGGTCCCGGGCGTGCCGACCAATGCGACCCCGGCGCACATCATCAACCTGAGCCTGGGTGGCTCGACCGTCTGCCCGACGGCCATGCAGGACGCGATCGACATCGCCATCGCCAATGGCACCACGGTGATCGCGGCGGCCGGCAACTCCAGCTCCGACGTCGCCAACTTCAGCCCGGCGGGCTGCGAGGGCGTGATCGCCGTGGCCGGCACCGGTCCGAACAACACCAAGTACGCCAGCACCAACTATGGCTCGGGCATCAGCGTCGCGGCCCCCGCGGGCAGCGGCGTCAACCCTGCGACCAACCAGGTGCTGTCGACCCTGAACACCGGTCTCGAAGGCCCGCAGGACGACTCCTACGCCTGGTACGCCGGCACCTCGATGGCGGCTCCGCACGTGGCCGGCACCGCCGCGCTGATGATGGAAGCCGCCGGCGAGCATCTGCCGCCGGACGAGGTCGAGGCCATCCTGCGCAACACCGGTTATGACGCCAACGGCCTCGTCACCGGCTGCAGCACCGCGTCGCTGTGGTGCGCCAGCCTGATCGACGCGGGCCGCGCGGTGGCCGTGGCCGATGGCAGCGAGGACCTTCCGGACGACCCGCCGGAGCCGCCGCCGCCGCCGCCGCCGGTCGAGCTCGAGAACGGGGTCACGGTGAACGCCGGGCCGATGGGTGCGGGCGAGGACCGCTTCTACACCCTGGAAGTTCCGGAAGACATGGGCAGCCTGGTGTTCACCATGGCACCGGGCACCGGCGATTCGGACCTGTATGTCCGCTTCGGTGCGGCTCCGACCGATGCGCTCTACGACTGCCGCCCGTACACCGGTGGCGCGGTGGCCGAGACCTGCACCATCGACAACCCCGAGGCCGGCACCTGGCACGTCCGCGTCGATGCCTACAGCGCATCCGACAACTGGACGCTTACCGGTACCTACGACGAGGACGGTCCGCCGCCCCCGCCGCCGCCGCCGCCGACCGGCGAGCTGGAGAATGGCGTCACGGTCAGTGGCCTGAGCGTCGGCACCGGCGAGCAGCTGCTGTACTTCATCGACGTGCCGGAAGGCGCGACCGACCTGAACGTGCAGCTTGCGGGTGCGGCCGGCGGTGACGCCGACCTGTACGTCCGCCGCAACGAGGTTCCGACCAACACGCTGTACGACTGCCGTTCGTGGAACACCGGGAACAACGAGAACTGCGCGTTCCCGACCCCGCAGGCCGGCCAGTGGTATGTCCGCGTCCACGGCTATGCCGCGGCGTCCGGGCTGTCGCTGACCGCCAGCTACGTCGGCGGTCCGGGCGGTGGCGTGGCTCCGGACGACCTCACGGCCCGCTATGTGTTCGTCCTGCGCGGCCAGCGCGTCCGCGTTCCCCTGACCTGGTCGGGTGGCGAGGGTGAGCAGGTCGACGTGGTGTTCAACGGCGAGGTGGCCGCCACGGTCGCCAACAACGGCGAACTCATGCACACCTTCAACGCGGGCGCCGTCGGCCCCGGCAGCGCGACCTACCAGGTCTGCAACGCCGGCACCGATGAATGCTCCGCCGAGATCACGGTGAACTACACCGCGCGTCGCTGATCCCGGACGCAAGGCGCAACACGAGGGGCCCGGTTCGCCGGGCCCCTTTCTTTTGCTTCTTCTCCCGGACGAGGGAGGCGTCCGGGAGCAGCACGGCGGGCAGCGCGCGGCGACCCGAGGCCGGGGCCCGGTTCCTGGGGCGGCCAGCCTCCGCCCGAGCTGGAAATCCCCGCGATTGCCCCCATCAAGGGGGCTCGGTAGGCTGGTTGATCGCCCTCCGCTCCCCTTACCCGACCCCGGACCCCACCCGCATGGCGCTGGACCTCATCCGCATCCGCGGAGCCCGTACGCACAACCTGAAGGACATCAGCCTCGACCTGCCCCGCGACAAGCTGATCGTGGTCACGGGCCTGTCCGGTTCCGGCAAGTCGTCGCTGGCCTTCGACACCATCTATGCCGAGGGCCAGCGCCGCTACGTCGAATCCCTGTCGGCCTATGCGCGCCAGTTCCTGAGCGTGATGGACAAGCCCGACGTCGACCACATCGAAGGCCTGTCGCCGGCGATCGCGATCGAGCAGAAGTCGACCTCGCACAACCCGCGCTCGACGGTCGGCACGATCACCGAGGTCTACGACTACCTGCGCCTGCTGTATGCCCGCGTGGGCCAGCCGCGCTGTCCCGACCACCACTACCCGCTCGAGGCGCAGACCGTCAGCCAGATGGTCGACCAGGTCATGGCGCTGGCCGCCGACCCGGCCCACGCCGAGCGGCGCTGGATGCTGCTGGCGCCGGTGGTGCGCGAGCGCAAGGGCGAGCACGCCCAGGTGTTCGAGCAGCTGCGCGCCCAGGGCTACGTGCGCGTGCGGGTCGACGGCGCGGTGTACGAGATCGATGCGGTGCCGCCGCTCGCGCTGCGCCAGAAGCACACCATCGAGGCGGTGATCGACCGCTTCCGCGTGCGCGAGGACATGCAGCAGCGTCTGGCGGAGTCCTTCGAGACGGCGCTGAAGCTGGGCGACGGCATGGCCGAGGTGCGGGCGCTCGAGGATGCCGCGGTCGAGCCGCTGCTGTTCTCGTCGCGCTACAGCTGCCCGGTCTGCGACTACGCCCTGCCCGAGCTCGAACCGCGGCTGTTCTCGTTCAATGCGCCCGCCGGCGCCTGCCCCACCTGCGACGGCCTGGGCGTGAGCCAGTTCTTCGATCCGGGACGCGTGGTGGTGCATCCCGAGCAGTCGCTGGCCGCGGGCGCGGTGCGCGGCTGGGACCGGCGCAACCATTACTACTTCCAGCTCATCGCCTCGCTCGCGAAGCACTACGGCTTCAGCGTCGACACCCGCTGGCAGGAGCTGCCCGAGGACGTGCGCCAGGCGGTGCTGTTCGGCAGCGGCAACGAGGCCATCGCCTTCACCTACATGACCGAGGGCGGCGTGCGCAGCAAGCGTCGCCACCGCTTCGAAGGCATCGTCCCGAACCTCGAGCGGCGCTACCGCGAGACCGAATCAGCCGCCGTGCGCGAGGAGCTCGCCAAGTACATCAGCGAACAGCCCTGCCCCGACTGCGAAGGCGCGCGCCTGAACCGTTCGGCGCGCAACGTCTTCGTCGCCGAACGCGCGATGCCGTCGATCGTGGTGCTGCCGATCGGCGAGGCGCTCGCGTTCTTCCGCCAGCTGGAACTGCCGGGCTGGCGCGGCGAAGTGGCCGAGCGCATCGTCAAGGAAATCCGCGAGCGGCTCGGCTTCCTGGTCGATGTCGGCCTCGACTACCTGACGCTCGAGCGCAAGGCCGATTCGCTCTCGGGCGGAGAGGCCCAGCGCATCCGCCTGGCCAGCCAGATCGGCGCCGGCCTGGTCGGCGTGATGTACGTGCTCGACGAGCCCTCGATCGGCCTGCACCAGCGCGACAACGAACGCCTGCTGGGCACGCTGACGCGCCTGCGCGACCTCGGCAACACGGTGATCGTGGTCGAGCACGACGAGGACGCGATCCGGCTGGCCGACCACATCGTCGACATCGGGCCCGGCGCCGGCGTGCACGGCGGCGAGGTGGTCGCCCAGGGCAGCTACGCCGACGTGCTGGCCGCGCCGCGCTCGCTGACCGGCCAGTACCTGTCCGGCACGCGGCGCATCGAGGTCCCTGCCACGCGCCACGCGCCGAATCCGAAGCTGGCCCTGCGCCTGCTCGGGGCCAGCGGCAACAACCTCAAGGACGTCGACCTGGTGATCCCGCACGGGTTGTTCACCGTGGTCACCGGCGTCTCCGGCTCGGGCAAGTCGACGCTGATCAACGACACCCTGTACGCGCTGGCCGCGAACGAGATCAACGGCGCCTCGCACAAGCCGGCGCCGTTCCGCACGGTCGAGGGCCTGGACCTGTTCGACAAGGTGGTCGACATCGACCAGTCGCCGATCGGGCGCACGCCGCGCTCCAATCCGGCGACCTACACCGGGCTGTTCACGCCGCTGCGCGAGCTGTTCGCGCAGGTGCCCGAGGCGCGCGCGCGCGGCTACGGCCCGGGGCGCTTCAGCTTCAACGTGCGCGGCGGCCGCTGCGAGGCCTGCCAGGGCGACGGCCTGCTCAAGGTCGAGATGCACTTCCTGCCCGACATCTACGTGCCCTGCGACGTCTGCGGCGGCAAGCGCTACAACCGCGAAACGCTCGAGATCCGCTACAAGGGCCTGAACATCCACGAGGTGCTCGAGCTGACCGTCGAGGCGGCGCTGGACCTGTTCCACGCGGTGCCGACGCTCGCGCGCAAGCTGGAGACGCTGGCCGACGTCGGCCTGGGCTATATCCGCCTGGGGCAGTCGGCGACCACCCTGTCGGGCGGCGAGGCGCAGCGCGTCAAGCTGTCGAAGGAGCTCTCGCGCCGCGACACCGGGCGCACGCTGTACATCCTCGACGAGCCGACCACCGGCCTGCACTTCCACGACATCGACCACCTGCTGGGCGTGCTGCACAAGCTGCGCGACGACGGCAACACCGTGGTGGTGATCGAACACAACCTGGACGTGATCAAGACCGCCGACCACGTCATCGACCTGGGCCCCGACGGCGGGCACCGCGGTGGCGAGATCATCGCCCAGGGCACGCCGGAGGAGGTCGCCGCCATGCCGCAGTCGCATACCGGCCGCTTCCTCGCCAAGCTGCTCGAGGAACACGCCGCGCGCGCCACCGTGCCCACCATTGCCGAGCCGGCGAAGCCGCGTGCGCGCGGCAAGACCGGCATCCCCACGCGCCGCCGCAAGGCCCGGGACATCTCATGAGCCACGAACCCGACAAGCACGCCCCCGACAGGCACGCCCCCGCCCAGCGCGCCCCCGCCGAGCATGGCGCCCTCCTCCACCGCATGCCGATCGAGCTGCGCTGGCGAGACCTGGACGCCTTCAACCACGTCAACAACTCCAACTTCATGACCTACCTGGAGGAGGCCCGGATCCGCTGGTTCGAATCGCTGGACGAGGACTGGGTGACCGACGAAACCGCGCCGCTGCTTGCCGCGGTGCAGATGAACTACCGGCAGCCGATCCCGTATCCGGGCTCGATCGTGGTCGAACTGACCGCCGACCGGGTCGGCACCAGCAGCGTCACCATCGGCCACCGCATCACCGGCGCCGACGGCGGCACCCTGCACGCCGACGGCCACGTGGTGATGGTCTGGGTCGATCGCCGCACCGGCCGGCCCACCGCCCTGCCGGGGGCGGTCAGGCGGGTCGCCGGGGGCTGAGCCGCCTCAGCCGGTTCCGGTGGCGTCCTCGCCGCCGCGCAGCCCGTGCCGGTTCATCAGCCGGTAGAGGGTGACCCGGGAGATGCCGAGGTCGCGCGCGGCCGCCTGCAGGCGGCCGCTGTTGCGCAGCAGCGCACGCTCGATGGCGGCGCGCTCGCCTTCCAGCCGCGCCTCGCCCAGGGTCTGCAGCGCCACGCCCGCCTCCTGCAGGCGCAGGTCGCGCGCGGTGATCCGCGTGCCCTCGGCCATCACCACCGCCTGGCGCACGCGGTTCACCAGTTCGCGCACGTTGCCGGGCCAGCCGTGGTCGTACAGCGCGCGCAGCGCGTCGCGGGTGAAGCCGCGAACCCGGCTCCCCGCCTCCCCCGCATGCCGGTCCAGCGCCCAGGCCGCCAGCAGCGCGATGTCGCCGCCGCGCTCGCGCAGGGGCGGCATGTGCAGCTCGATGACGCGCAGGCGGTGGTACAGGTCCTCGCGGAAGCGGCCGCGCTCGACCGCGGTCGCGAGGTCGACGTGGGTGGCGCAGATGATGCGCGCGTTCACCGCGACGTCCTCGTGGCCACCCAGGCGCTGGATCGTGCCCTGCTCGAGGAAGCGCAGGAGCGAGGCCTGGGACTCCAGCGGCAGGTCGCCGATCTCGTCGAGGAACAGAGTGCCGCCGTCGGCATGCTCGAAGCGTCCGCGCTTGCGCTGGTTGGCGCCGGTGAACGCGCCGCGCTCGAAGCCGAACAGCTCCGACTGCACCAGGCTGTCGGGGATCGCGCCGCAGTTGATCACCACCAGGGGTGCGCCATGGCGGCGGGAATGCCGGTGGATCGCCGCGGCGGCGAGCTCCTTGCCGGTGCCGGTATCGCCGCCGATGCAGACCGGCGCATCGGTCAGCGCGGCGCGCTGCAGCTGGCGGTACAGGGCCTGCATCACCGGGCTGTCGCCGATCATGCCGTCCATCGACGGCAGCGGACGCGGCGCCGACACGCCGCGGTCCTCGAGCCGCGCCATGCCGTGGGCGTGTCCCAGCACCGTGGCCAGAAGGCCGTCGTCGCAGGGCAGCACCACGTAGTCGTGGCAGTGGTCGCGCACCAGCTGGCGGACCTGCTCCAGCCGCACCTGGCCCGGCGCCAGCCCGGCGACCCAGCCCAGGCCGCCGCGACCCAGCACCTCGCGGATGCGGTCCAGCGCGTGCGCGGTCGGCTCGGCGCCGCCGCGCAGGTCGAGCAGGCCGGCGCTGCAGCTGCCGCCGTCGGCCAGCAGGCCGGGGATCGCGTCGGCCGAGGACACCATCCGCGCCTCCCAGCCCCGCCCGCCCAGTCCGGCGGGCAGCGCCTCGACGACTCCGCTCCCCGCGACGACCCAATGGATGAATCCGCGCACTCCAGTGCGTCCAGGCATGCCGTTGCGCCGCACCCGCCCCCTTCGGATGGCCTCCCGTCTCCGTGTCCACCAGCCAACGCGCCTGCCTCCGCGAAGCGGACAGCACGACGCGCCGCCGGGGCGACGATCGCGCCGCGGCGCGGTCAGAAGCGGATCGGCAGCCGCGCGACCAGGGTGACGTCGGGGGTGTCGCGGGTCATGCCGGCGCCCAGCGCGATGTTGAGGCTGGTGCGCTCGCTGATCCGGTAGGTGGTGCCCAGCATCAGCGTGCCCAGCACCACCCGCACCGAACCGGGCAGGTCACTGCCGTTCTGCTGCGAGCGCTGCACGATGTTGTGGTCGTAGCCGATGCTGATCGCGGCGCGCTCGTTCAGGGCCAGGCCGACGCCCACGTTGAATCCGATGATGTCGCCCGCATCCACTTCGCCCAGGAACTCGGTCGTGGTCTGCGGGAAGCCTTCGGGCGCGCCGGTCAGCGTGGTGCGGGACACGTCCTTGCGCGCGAAGTTGTGCAGGTAGCTCAGGCTGCCGAAGAACACCACCGGGTCGGAGGCGTACATCCAGGTGACGCCTGGTTGCACCGAAGCGAAGCCGCTGCCCGTGGGCAACTCCAGCGGCAGGCCGGTGCCGGTGGCGTTGGCCACGCAGCGGGTGACGCAGTCGGTGGTGACGTCGAACAGGTCTTCGCCGGTGCGGGTCTTGTAGCGCAGCCAGAGCACGTAGAACGGCCGGTCGGCGCCCTTGTTGGGCAGCTGGTAGCGCGCCGTCATCTCGATGTCGCCGAGCCCGCTGCCGTCGGCGCTGAAGACGCTGTCCTGGGCGGAGCCGGTGAAGATCTCGCGGCTGACGGTGTCGCCGCGGAGGTACATGTACGGCACCTTCAGCTCGAGCTCGAAGCGGTTGGCGAGGCCATAGCGCGCCGCCAGGCCGACCGAGAGGCTGGTCGTCTTGACCTGGCGCACGTCGATGAGGCCGATCAGGATCGCCGGGATCACCGTGTAGCCGATCAGCGCCACGCGGTCATTGGAGTAATAGCCGGTCTGCAGCGAGGGCTCGAGCACCAGGGTGCCGCGCGGCGTGAGCACGCCCGGCTGGTCGAAGATCTGCGCGACCTCGGGCGGCCGCGTGGACTCCTCCGGCGCCTGCCCCACGGGCACCGGATGGTCTTCGCCGGACTGGCCAGCCACGACCGCCGCGGCCATCGCCGGTCCGGCCGGAAGCGCCGCTCCTGCCGCGCCGCGCGCGCGCAGGTCGTCCAGCCGCCAGGCGTCGACGCCGCCGCCGGCGCCCTCGTCCCAGCCGGTGCGCTGGCCCTGCACGTACTCGCGCAGCTCGCGGATCTGGCGCGCCTGTTCGTCGAGTCGCGCCTCCAGCGTGCGGATGCGCGCCTCGTCCGCCGCCGGCGCCCCGGCGTCCTGGGTCCAGGCCGGCAGCGGCATCGCCAGCGCCGCCGCCAGCAGGGCGAGTGCCGGGCCGCGGCCACGCGTGGCGGTCATGGCGTTCCCGCCGGACCCAGGCCGGCACGGCCCAGGGCTTCGCTGAAATTCATCGCCTGCAGCAGGCCGAGCGCCCCGGTGCCGGCATCGACCGTGGTCTGGACGCGGATCTGGGTCGCGTCCAGCGTGTTCTGGATGACCAGGCCCGCGCCCCCCGCCAGGGTGTCGAGGTTGCCGGGTCCCACCTGCACCACCTGCGTCTGCTGCAATTGGGCGAGCTCGCCTGCCTGGGCTTGGCTCATGCGCCCGACGTCGGGGATGTCGACCCTGAGCGACGCCACCAGCGCGCCGTTCACCCAGGCCTGGCGCTCGAAGCCGAATACGACCACCAGGCCCGACGGCAGCGCATAGCCGCCGCGCATCGCCGCGAGCCGCTCCGGGGCCACCGGTACCCAGCCGTCCGGCAGGGCGGGCTCCGCGGCCTCCGAGGGTGCCGGCCACCCCACCGCGGCCAGGGCCAGCAGCGCCGTCACCAGCAGCGGCCATCCAATGCGTCTGGCGGCACGAATCTTCATGTCAGATGTCCCCCGGTCCGCGGCGGCTGAGGACCACGTCCTGCAGGCCGGTGCGCTGTACCGCGCTCGCCAGCGGCGCCATCGGCGCCAGGCGCCAGTCGCGCGCGGCATTGAAGGCCGCGAGCTCGCGGCGGTTGTGGACCACGAACAGCACGCCGTTGTCCCACAGGCGCTCGAACTGGCGCCTGGGCAGCAGCCGCGTCCCGCGCGCGGGATCGCCGACCAGCACGCGACCGGCGCGCATTCCCTTGACCACCACGAAGTGGCGGTAGCCGCGGTCGTTGAGCAGCACGATCGCCGGCAGGCCTTCCTCGAGCAGGCGGTCCAGCGGCACCTCGAATCCGTCGGCGGCGTATCCCTGCGCCTCGAGATAGGCGCGCATGTCGAGCAGCGAGAACCCCTCGCGGCGGATCCGTGCCTGGTCGCCGCGGGCATACATCTCGCGGAACACCTCGGCCTCGCCGACCGGGTGCCCGTACTGGAAGGTCAGCAGGGTCGCGATCGCGGCCGAGCCACAGCTGAAGTCGTGCTGCTGCGGCACGGTGGTGCGGTAGCGCGCGGCCTTGAGGCTGGTCACGGGCACCGCGTAGCTGCCGCCGTAGGGCACGCGCACCTCGGCGGTCGACGCCTGCGCCGCTGCCGGCAGGGCCACCTGCCAGGCCAGGCCGGCGGCCAGCAGCAGCGTCGACGCCGCCGCGGCGGGCCGCTGCCTCACGGACCGCCCCCGCCGAACTGCACGTTGACCGCGGTGCCGCTCTGGATCAGCACGTTGGCCCCGCTGTTCTGGATCACGGTGTTGATGCCGGCCGCGTTGCCGAAGGCGCCACCGGTGACCGTGTTGGGGCCACCGACCGTGCCGACGGCGCTGTTGCCGTCCACGGTGCCGGTGTTGTTGGCCTCGACCACGACCACGCTCGACGACTCGCCGCCGCGCATGGCCTCGAGCGCCTGGCCGCCCAGCGCCTCGCCGAAGCCCTCGACCGCGACCGGCTCGTCCGGCGGCGACGCCAGCGCCAGCGCGCCGACGATGACTGGAATCACGATGACGGGCATGTCCGTCTCCTGGACAGGGGCGAAGCGCGCCGCGGGGGTACCCGCGGCGCGCGCCTGGACCCGGACCCGTCAGGGACCGACGTTGAGGTTGGCCTGCACGGTCACGCCCTGCTGGATGAGCGAGGTCGCACCGCTGTTCTGCGCCAGCACCATGATGCCGGCCGCGGCGTTCGCCGAGCCGTCCATCGAGTTCGACATGTCGAAGGTGCCGCCATGCGCCCAGCTGGTGCCGCCTGCGCCGCCCGCTCCACCGGTGGCTTCCCCGCCGGTCGCGCTGCCGCCGCCCGCGCCGCCGCCGGCACCGCCGGTTCCGGAGCTGGCCGTGGCATCGCCGCTGCTGCCCGAGTTGTCGGCCGTGGAGTCGCCGCCGCTGGTGGTGCCGTCGGCCGAGGCCGTGGCGTCGCCCGCGGTGGCCGTGGCATCGGAGTCGGCCCAGCCCAGGTCGCCGTCACCGACGTCGCCGTCGGCACCGGCACTGGCCGAGGAGCCGGCCGACGACGAACCCTGCGTTCCGGCCCAGCCGGACGCCGAGGAGTCACCGTCGCGATCGCTGGACGCGTCGGCATCGCCGCTGTCGCCACCGTCACCCGCGGATCCACCTTCCGCCAGCGCCATGCCGCCGAGAGCCGCGCCGCCGGCTCCGCCGTCGGCGCCGCCGTTGTTGGTGGCGATGTTGCCGAACACCTGCACGCCATTTCCGGACACGGTGGCGCTGAGGTTGGTGGTCGCGACCGCGGTACTGGTGTTGAACGAGCTCGCGATGCTCGTGCTGGCGGCACTGCCGTTGTTCGCGGACGCGGCGGACGCGCCCGAGGCGTCGGCCATGCCGGCGTTGTCGCGGCCGTCGCCGCTGCTGTTGTCTTCGGTATTACTGGCGTTGTTGTCGCCGGCGCCGCGTTCGTTCTGGGTGTTGTCCTGCGCCCATGCCTGGGCGGACAGTCCAAGGCCCAGCACCACGGCCATGGCCAACATGCTCTTGCGGATGCGCATCGTCGTTCTCCTAGGGGGATTGTTGCGCCGGCCTGCATGGGGGAGGTCATGCAGGTCGGAGCCAAGCCACTCCCGCAGGTTTGGTGCCAGTCGCCTGCATCGATATGCAAGCAGCTGATCCGCAAGGGTTTTCGGGCTTGCGATCGATGTCGGCGGACGCTGGCGCGCCGCGAAGGCCGCATTCCGCGCCGAGAAGGTTTCAGGCCTGCAACGCGGCGGGCCGTCCAGGCGGCGCATGGCGCCCCCACGCGAGGCCGGAGACCCGAGCGGAGCCGCACCGGCGCACGCGATCGCGCCCGGCGCGCTGGCGCCGGGCGGGTGTTTCAGTGCTGCAACCTGCCACCGCCCGGGCGTCCGCGGACGCCACCGGCCGCGGGCGGTCGGGTCAGCGCGCGCCTGGCGCGCGGACGACGAAGTCGGCGCCGATGCGGCGGCCGTCCGACAGCAGGAACTCGACGCGGGCGACGTCACCTTCGGCCAGCGGCGCCACCGGACGCATCAGCATCAGGTGCAGGCCGCCCGGGCGCAGGACCGTTTCATCGCCCGCCTGGACCGGCATCCGCTGCACTGCGCGCATGCGGCTGACACCGTCGACGACGCGGGTCTCGTGCAGCTCCACGCTGGCGAAGGCGGCGCTGCGCGCACCGGTGACCACCACCGTCCCGGGGCACGGGTTCTGCACGCGGGCGAAGCCGGCCATCATCGGCATCGGCATCGGCGGCGCGCGCAGCCATCCTTCGGCGATGCGCGGCGTACAGGCGGCTCCATCCGTCGGCGGCGCGGGCTCGGCAGACCGCACAGGCGGCGCAGCGACGAGGGTCAGCGCCAGCGACAGCAACGCGTGCGGCAGGAGGCGGAGGGAAGTGTGCATGGGCCTATGATAGCCACCACTTCCAACCAGGGCCGCTGCATGCGCGCATCCATCGACACCATCGGTCACGGCCCCATCGTCGAACTGCGGCTTGCACGCCCGCCGGTGAACGCGCTCGACCCCGCGCTCTGCGAAGGCATCACCATGGCGCTTCAGCGAGCCGTCGAGGCCGGCGCGCAGGGCATCGTGCTGTCGGGCGGCGACACGGTGTTCTCGGCCGGTCTCGACGTGCCGCACCTGATGGGCCTGGGTTCGCGCGACGCCGTCGGCGCGGCCTGGACCGGCTTCCTCGACGCCGCGCGCGCGATCGCCGCCTCGCCGGTGCCGGTGGTGGCCGCGATCACCGGCCACTCGCCCGCCGGCGGCTGCGTGCTGGCGCTGTGCTGCGACTACCGGGTCATGGCCGAAGGGCCGTTCCGGATCGGCCTCAACGAGACCCGGGTGGGCCTGGTCGCGCCCGACGGCATCCAGCACCTGATGCGCCGCGCCGTCGGTGCCCACCGCGCGGAGCTGCTGCTGGTGACCGGCGAACTCGTGGACAGCGCACGTGCGCTGGACATCGGTCTGGTGGACGAACTCGCCGCACCGGCCGGGGTGGTGGCACGCGCCGTGGCCTGGCTGGAGGCCCTGCTCGCCCTGCCCCGCCAGCCGGTGCTGCGCACGCGCGCGATCGCGCGCGCCGACCTGCTGGCCGCGCTGGCCCCGGAGAACATCGACATCGAGACCTTCGTGGATGCCTGGAACGACCCCGACACCCAGGCCGGGCTGCGCGCGCTGGTGGCGCGCCTGGGCAAGTAGCGCGGCTCAGGCCGCGCCGGTGCAGACGGGGCGCGCGGGATCCTCGATCCAGCCGCTCCAGGAGCCGGTGTACAGGCAGGCGCCGTCGAGCCCGGCATGCGCCATCGCCAGCAGGTGGTGGCAGGCGGTGACGCCGGAGCCGCACATCACCACCACCCCCGACGCGTCGCGCGTTCCGAGCAGTCCCGCGAATTCGGCGGCCAGCGCTTCGCGTGGCTTGAAGCGGCCGTCGACGAGGTTGCAGGCGTAGGGACGCGACGTGGCGCCCGGCACGTGGCCGGCGCGCCGGTCGATCGGTTCGACCTCGCCGCGGAAGCGCTCGCCGGCGCGCGCATCGAGCAGCAGGCCGCCGCCCTGCAGGTGCCGGTGCACGCGCGCGGCGTCGAACAGGCCCCGGCGGTCGAAGTCGACCGGATACGGCGTGGCCGCGGGCTCGAAGCGCGGCGGCTCCGCCTCGAGCGGCAGGCCGCGCGCGCACCAGGCCTCGAAGCCTCCATCGAGCACGGCCACCCGCGCGTGGCCGGCCAGCCGCAGCAGGCACCAGGCGCGGGCCGCGAAGGCCCCGTCGCCTGCGTCGTAGACCACCACCTGGTGCGCCGGTGTGATCCCGCGGGCCGCGAGCAGGCGTCCGAACTCCGCCGCGCCAGGCCAGGGGTGCCGCCCGGCGCCGGCTGCATGGGCGCCCGACAGGTCGCGGTCCAGGTGCACGTAGCGCGCGCCGGGGATGTGCGCCTGGTTCCAGGCGTTCTCGCCGGCCGACGCATCGGCCAGCGAGAAGCGCGCGTCGAGCACCACGAGCAGCGGGTCGCCCAGGGTCGGCGCAAGCACCTCGGCCTGCACCAGGGTGGTCCATCCGGTCGATCCGTTCATGGCAGTCCTCCAGCGGCCAGCAGGCGCTGGCGCAGGTTGTACAGGATCGAGGCGGTCGCGCCCCAGACCCGCTGCTCGGGTGCCGCCGCGTGGCGCTGGTATTCGAAGACCTGGCGTTCGCGGCCGCCGAAGGTGATCGCGATCCGGTCGAGGTTCTCCGGCGCCATCAGCCAGGACAGCGGCAGGCTGAAGACCTCGGCGACCTCGTCCGGCTGCGGCCGCGGCACGAAGCCAGCCGGCAGGCGGGCGACCACCGGCAGCACGCGGAAGCCGGAGATCGTGGCCAGGGGATCGAGGTAGCCGAGCACCCGCACCGCGCGCCGCGGCAGGCCGATCTCCTCCTCGGCCTCGCGCAGCGCGGCGGCCACCGGCCCGGCATCGCCGGGATCCACCCGTCCGCCGGGGAAGCTCACCTGGCCGCCGTGGTGGCGCAGGCCATCGTGGCGGCGGGTGAGGATGACGCGCGTCTCGCGCTCGCCGAGCAGCGGCACCAGCACCGCCGCGTCGGCCAGCGCCGCGCGCGCGGGCAGCAGGTCGCGCAGTTCGTCGAGGTTCCAGGCCGGGCCCACCGGCACGGCGTTGGGCGGCTCGAGCGCGGCCTGCAGCGCGGCATCGGCGGGCATCGGCGCCATCACCGGCCGCGCCGCTCCTCGCGCGCCGGCAGCACGGTGGCCATCATGTGATCGCGCTGCGCGTCGTCCATCGACAGCCAGGCCGCGATCTCGTCGCCGCTACGCAGGCAGCCATCGCACAGGCCCTCGTCGTCGAGGGTGCAGACGCCGATGCAGGGACTCTGCACGGCGCGGACTCGGGTGTTCATCCCGCCTCCCGGCGTTCCAGGGGTCCAGACGCGAACGCGCCGGCACGGGGCCGGCGCGTCCTTGGAGCGTTGGGGTGCGCGACGCGGGGCCGCGTACCGCTGCAGGGGCGCCAGCGGCGCCCCGCGGTCACTTGACGCTGACCAGCTTGACGTCGAACACGACGGCCTGGTTGGCCATGCGGCCGGCGCGGATGTCCGAGCCGTAGGCCTTCTCGCCCGGCATGACCACTTCCCAGCGCGAGCCGGCCGGCATCTGCAGCAGCGCCTCGCGCAGGCCCTCGAGCGGCACTTGGCTGACCTTCAGCGCGACCGGGCCGGGCGTCTGGCCCTGCGGCACCTGGTTGGTGTCGACCAGGACGGTGCCGTCGGGCAGCGAACCCTTGTAGGTCAGCTGCACGTCGCTGGCCTGGGTCGGCTTGGCGCCGTTGCCGGTTTCGATGACGCGGTACTGCACGCCACCCGGCAGGCTCTGAACGCCCGCCTTGGCCTTGTTCTGGGCGAGGAAGGTGTCGCTGGCGGTCTTGTTGGCGGCGGCGAGCTGGCGGAACTCGGCCTCCATCTTGGCCTGCTGGCGCTTCTGCATGTTCTCGACCGCGGTGCGCAGCTGGTCGACGGGAACGGTGGGCTCCTTCTTGCCGTACGCGTCCTGCAGCGCCTTGATGACGGTGTTGACGTCGACGGCTTCACCGCGCGCGGTCAGCTCGGCAAGCTCGGCGCCGGTGTTGTAACCGATCGCGTAGCTGAGCTTCCCCTTCTCGGAGGAGGTGTCCTGGGCGGCGGCCGTGCCGGCAACCAGGGTGGTGGCCGCAAGGGCGGCGGCAAGCAGGCGCAACTTCATTCGTGGGACTCTCCGGGATTGCAGATTGGGTGTGTCCGGTAGTTCGGAGGAGCGCGCTTGGCGCCCCGCCTGGACACGGTAGGATACTGGCGACCGTGCTTAACCGCCACTGACACCGCTGCCTCCGACCCCGCGCGGCACCCGGAGTTCCCGGCGCCGCGCCCGACCACGAGTGATCCCATGTCCGATCTGATCCTGGCCGCCGACCACGGCGCCGTCCGCGTCCTCACCGTCAACCGCCCCGACAAGCTGAATGCGCTGAACCGGGCGACCCTGGAGGCGCTGCAGGTGGCCTTCGATGCAGCCGCCGCGGACGACGCGGTGCGCGCCGTGGTGCTGACCGGCAGCGGCAGCCGTGCCTTCGTGGCCGGCGCCGACATCGCCGAGATGTCGGGACTCAGCGCAGTGCAGGCGCGCGACTTCTCGCTGGTCGGCCAGCGCCTCATGCGGCGCATGGAGCGCATGCCCAAGCCGGTGGTGGCGATGGTCAACGGCTTCGCCCTCGGCGGCGGCTTGGAACTGGCGATGTGCTGCCACCTGCGCATCGCCGCCGACAGCGCGAAGCTCGGCCTGCCCGAGGTGACCCTGGGCCTGCTCCCGGGGTTCGGCGGCAGCCAGCGCCTGCTGCGCCTGGCCGGCCGCGCCGCCGCGCTGGAGATGACGCTCACCGGCGCGCCGGTGGATGCCGCCCGTGCGCTGGCGCTGGGCCTCGTCAACCGCGTCGTGCCGGCCGCGGAGCTGGAAACCCAAACCATGGTGCTGGCGACGCAGCTCGCCGGCAACGCGCCGCTGGCGATGCGCGGCATCCTCGACGCGATCCATGTCGGCGGCGAGTGCGCGATCGACGACGGCCTGGAATACGAAAGCGCGCAGTTCGGCCTGGCGTTCTCGACCGAGGATGCGCGCGAAGGCATGGGCGCCTTCCTCGAGCGTCGCAAGCCGGCGTTCAACAACCGCTGAGGCCGCCGTGGACGCGACACGGGCCCGGCGGATCCTGGCGCTTCTGCGCGCCGACGACGTCGACGCCGCGATCGCCGCGCGCCTGCCGGCCTTCGCGCCGCTGCCCGGGCTGACAGCAGACGAGAACCGGGCGCTGGCCGACGCCCGCGAGCGCCTGCTCGCGGCGTGGGCGGCACGCGAGCGTCATCGCGCGCGCGCAGAGCGCCTGGAGCGCATCGCGCAGGCCCGGGCCCGCGCACGCGAGACCAGGCAGGTGGCGCCGGCGGCGGATGTGGCGGCACCGGATGACGCGGGTGTGGCGGCGCCGGCTGGCGCAAGCGTCGCGAGCCCCACTGCACCGTCCCTGCCCCCCGCCGCCGCGGCGGCGCTGGCCCGCGCCCGCGCGCGTGTCGCGGGCGGCCAGGCATGAGCCTGCTGCGCGAGCGGCGCGGCCGGGTGATGCCCAACGCCCACGTCGAAGAAACCTTCGTGCGGCTGTCCGAGCTCAACCCGAGCCCCAGGACGGAGCTGGAATACAGCACGCCCTACGAGCTGCTGGTCGCGGTGACGCTGTCGGCGCAGTCCACCGACGTGGGGGTCAACAAGGCGACGCGCCGGCTGTTCCCGGTGGCCAACACGCCGGCGGCGATCGCCGCGCTCGGCGAGGACGGCCTCAAGCCCTACATCAGCACCATCGGCCTGTACAACGCCAAGGCCGCGAACGTGGTGGCGATGGCCCGGCTGCTGCTCGAGCGCCACGGCGGCGAGGTGCCGCGCACGCGCGAGGCGCTCGAGGCCCTGCCGGGCGTCGGCCGCAAGACCGCCAACGTCGTGCTCAACACCGCCTTCGGCCAGCCGACCATGGCCGTGGACACGCACATCTTCCGCGTCTCCAACCGCACCGGCCTGGCCCACGGCAAGGACGTGCGCGCGGTCGAGGACCGGCTGCTCAGGCGCGTGCCGGCGCGCTGGCTGCACGACGCGCACCACTGGCTGATCCTGCACGGGCGCTATGTCTGCAAGGCGCGCAGGCCGGAGTGCCCGGCCTGCGTGATCCGCGACCTCTGCACCTTCCCCGACAAGACGCGCGACGCGGAACCCCGCTGAGCGGCGTGCCGGCAACCGCGCTCAGCGCGCGGCGGTCCAGGTGACGGTGACGGTCGGGTCCAGCGGCAACACCGTCTTGCTGGAGAAGCGCAGGGCGTCAGGGCCGGTCCAGCTGCAGGCCGAGACCGACGAGGCCGGGCCGAGGTAGCAGACCGGCCACAGCAGGGTCGACGGAACCGCCTTGCCGGCCACCTGCTCCGGCGAGAAACGCCACGCGCGCGAGGCGGCCTCGGCCGCGCGCGCCATCGTCCTTGAGACCGTGCCGGTGGCGGCGTGCACGCCCGCGTCGCGCACGCTGCCGTCCGCGGCCACCTCCAGGCGCAGCACCACCATGCCCTCGTTGCCGGCGAGCTGGTCGCGCACCGGATACGCCGGCGGCGTCATCGCGGCCAGCGCCGGACCGGTGGTGGCGGAGACCACGCGCCAGCTGCCATCCGCCGATTCGTCGACCACCACGCGCAGGTAGGTGCGCGTGCCTGCGGCGTCGCCCGAGGCGCCCGGGTTGAACACCCAGCCGCGCGCCTCGCGGACCAGGACATCACCCACCGCGCCGGACACGGGCCCGTGCGGGGAGACCTCGGCGACGCGGCCGTCGACGCCAAGGTCGACCGCGTAGGTATAGACCTGCTGCGTCGCCAGGTCTGCGCCGGATGCGAACGCGGCACAGGGCAAGGCAAGCCCGAGAAGAAGGAAATTGGTGGTCCGCTGCATGATGGAGCTCCCGCGCAAGGCGCCAGGTGGGTGATGCCCCGATCACACTACGCGTGGCCGCCTGGCGGGTTACAGCACGATTACAAACGACGGCCCTCATGACGGACGGCGCGGATGCGCCGACAAGCGGCCGCCCAGTCGTGCCCTGACACACGCAAAACCACTTCGTCGCCACCCACTTTCCCCCGGCAACCACGGGCGCACCCGCGTGCAGGCTCCCGGTCATGCGACATCCAGCGGTCTTGCGCCTGTCGCATGTGACGCCCGGAAAGCAGCTGCCATCCGCGTGCAAGAAAGCTGTCACGCACCGCCCCTAGTCTCCATCGGCGATTCATCCGGAACGCAGCGGTCGCTGCCCAGCAGGGCGCGCGCCGGCCGCGGTTCCACCGCTGCGTCCGCAGTCCATTTCTCCCGGAGACCTACCGATGTCCATGCGCCACAGTTCCAGGACCCTTGTCATGACCTTCGGCGCGGCGATCGCGCTGAGCGCCTGTGGCGGCGGTGCCGACCGCGTCGCCTCGCCGGGCGAAGGCGCATTCCCGCCGCCGACCGCGCCGCCGCCGAGCAACCCGCCCCCGACCGAGCCGCCGCCGACCACGCCGCCGCCGACCGGCCCGGCCGCGTCCTGCCCCGACGGCTTCCGCAACATCGGCACCATCGCCGAGTCCCGCGCCTGCGAACTGCCCGAGCGCATCATCGGCGAGCTCACCGTGCGCAAGGCGGCCGGCACCGTCTACGCCATCAACGGCGCGGTCCACGTCGGCGAGGACATGGGCGGTGACGTCGCGACGCCGCGCGCCGGTGCCCGCGAAGGCATCCTCAACATCGAGCCGGGCGTAACCCTGTACGCCTCGGCCGGCCCCGACGCGCTGATCGTCAACCGCGGCTCGAAGATCTACGCGCTGGGCACCGCTGCCGAGCCGATCATCATGACCGCGAAGATTGACGTCGAAGGCCGCGCCGGCGACGAGACCGAAGGCCAATGGGGTGGTCTGGTGCTCGCCGGCCGAGCGCCGGTGAACACCTGCATCGGCGACTTCCAGCCCGGCACCGCGCAGTGCGAGACCCGCATCGAAGGCGGCGACCTGGGCATGTACGGCGGCAACGCGACCACCGACAACTCGGGCACGGTGCAGTACATGCAGATCCGCTACTCGGGCTTCGCCTTCTCGGGCGGCAACGAGCTGCAGGGCCTGACCATGGGCGGCGTCGGCAGCGGCACCACGATCGAGTACGTCCAGGTGCACAACAGCTCCGACGACGGCATCGAGATCTTCGGCGGCTCGGTCAACGGCCGCCGCATCGTGGTCACCGGTGCCAGCGACGACAGCCTGGACATCGACTCGGCCTGGAACGGCGCCGTGCAGTTCGGCATCGTGGTCCAGCGCGACAGCACCGGCGACAACCTCAACGAGTGGTCGGGCACCAACAGCAGCAACACCATCCCGCTGACGGCCGCCCAGTACTCCAACCCGCACGTCGCCAACTTCACCTACGTCGGCCGCGCCGGCGGCAGCAGCGGCAACGGCTCGGGCTTCACCGTGAACCTCGGCGCGCGCGCGGAGATCTACAACACGGTGGTCACCCGCAAGCCGGGCGGCACGGGCAAGGGCCTCACCTGCCTCAGCATCGAGACTCCGGAGCGCGGCACCACCGCGGTGCTCGAGTCGGTGTTCTTCGCCTGCCCGAACACCTTCAACAACGCCGCCGCCGAGGCCTCCTTCACCGCGGGCGTCAACACCGTGGCCGGCAACTCGACCCTGACCAACGTGTTCGTCAACGGCGCCAACGAAAGCGCCGTGCCGGCGGCCGCCAATCTGCCGGGCAAGCACCCCTTCCTGCAGCAGGTCGACTACATCGGCGGCGTCAGGGACGCGAACGACACCTGGTGGCAGGGCTGGACCTGCGGCCTGACCGCAGACAAGCCCTGCTGACCGGGCCGGATGTTCCAGCAAGGGGCGGCCTTCGTGGCCGCCCCTCCCGTATACGCCGGCCCCGATCCCGCACAGCCCAAGGTCCCACTATGAAGCGCACTCCGTCACGCAGCGGCCTGTCCGTCGCGATCACCACCCTCCTTGCCTGCCAGGTCTCATGGGCCCAGCAGCCCGAAGCCCCCGGCGGCCAGGCCACGGTGCCGTCCCAGGCCACGATCGTGCACGCGACGATCGCGCAGTCGGCGGCCAGCGCCGCCGCGCAGGCGAGCGATGCGACGACGTCCGGGCAGTCGGCGCCAGGACAGGTCGGCGCCGGACAGGCCGTGCAACTCGACGCCGTCGAGGTGCGTGGCGAGTACATCCCCGAGCCGATGCTGCAGACCGCCGAGGTCGCCTCGTTCGTCACCCGCGAGGATTTCGTCCGCACCGGCGACTCCGACGCCGCGGATGCCCTGCAGCGCGTGTCGGGCGTGAGCATCGTCGGCGACAGGTTCGTCTACGTGCGCGGCCTGGGCGAGCGCTATTCTTCGGCGCTGCTCAACGGATCGCCCCTGCCCAGCCCGGAGCCGATGCAGCGCGTGGTGCCGCTGGACCTGTTCCCGGCCGAGGCCCTGCAGTCGATGACGGTGCAGAAGACCTACTCGGCGCGGTATCCCGGCGAGTTCGGTGGCGGCGTGGTCGACCTCAGGACGCTCAACATCCCCGACGAGCCCTTCTTGAAGGTCAGCGTGGGCGGCGGCGGCAACAGCGTGACCACTGGCGAGAAGGGTCTCACCTACTACGGCGGCGGCGGCGACGACTACTGGGGCTACGACGACGGCACGCGCAAGACGCCGCGCGCCCTGCAGGATGCGATCGCCACCGGCAAGCGCATCGACCGCACCAACTTCGGCAACGAGGACCTGGCGCGCATCGGCCGCAGCTTCGAGAACGCCAGCCTGAACCTGCTGCAGGAAAACGACAGCATCGATCCCGACGCCAACTTCGGCTTCAGCGCCGGCTGGTCCGGCGACATGGGCGACGACGCGCGTCTCGGCCTCATCGCCGTGGCCGGTTTCGACAACGAATGGCGCACCATCTTCGGCGACCAGGAGCAGGGCGTGTTCCTCGGCGACAACGCCGAGACGCTCTCCTATGCCAAGGACTACGAGTTCCTGAGCACCCGCAACAACGCGCGCGTCAACGGCCTGTTCGGCGTCGGCTACGCGCGGGGCAACCACCGGGTCGACCTGACCACGCTGTACGTGCACGACACGATCAAGGAAGCACGCAGCCGCGCCGGCATGGACTACGTCTCGGGCTACGGCTACCGCGAGGACGACACGCGCTGGTTCGAGCGCGAGATGATCAACCACCAGCTCAGCGGCAGCCACGCGTTCGGCGAGTACGGCGACGTCAAGCTGGAATGGCGCGGCGCCTGGGCGCGGGCGACCCGCGACGTGCCCTACGAGAAGCAGATCGGCTTCCGCGACGAGGGTGACGGCTACTGGGCCTACTCGGTGCGCAACCAGGAGAACTTCACCCGTTTCAGCGCGGTGGAGGACCAGGTCGCCAGCGGCGGCGTCGACCTGACCTGGCGCCTGCCGGTCGAGCGCGAGCTTACGCTTGCCGCCGGCGCCTCGTACATGGACAACGACCGCAACGCCTGGTCGCGAGAGTTCCGCTTCTTCGCCGGCGACGGCCCCGGCAACGGCGCCCAGCTGCCCGTCCACTTCCCGTACCAGCGCCCCGACTACCTGTTCTCCGACTACAACCTGAGCCAGGGCTGGCTGCGACTCGAGGAGACCACGGGCCTGGGCGGCCAGGCCGCCTACGACGCGACCCTCAAGGTGCTGGGCACCTATGTGCAGCTGGAGGGCGAGATCACCCCCAACCTGCGTGGCACCTTCGGCATCCGCCACGAGGACGCCACCCAGGCGGTGCATCCCTACGACATCTACACCGGCGCCCGCGCCGGCGCAATCGCGCCACTGGAGAACGACTACGTGCTGCCGGCGCTGACCCTGACCTGGAACATCGC